>CALUML010000085.1 GCA_944321745.1 uncultured Bacteroidales bacterium | reverse complement strand
AACTGCCTTCCACGTAGCCTACTGCAAGTCGGTATGCGCCCGCCGCCAAGTTGGCCACGTTGTAGGAAACGGTCACCTCAGCTGTGCCATCATTAGCCGCCACGGAGGCAGGAACGGTGGTGGAGTTCCATGCCAATCTGCCCGTCGTTGTATCCAGCAAGGCGATGGCTATTTGCCCTTCGAAAGCCACACCGCCCGTATTCTTCAGTGTGAGCGCAAGCGTGTTGTCCGCATACTGCGCGATGGTATCCGGCATGGTGGGGCTGTCCAGCGACAGCATGAAGTGAATGGCCGGGTCGGGTTGCACGATGATTCTGAAGATATTGACGCCTGGGTCTTGCCCGTCGATGTCGAGCGCGCCGGCTTCGTTGGAGATGCCGATGGCATATTGCCCGGCAGGCATTACTTCGGGGTCAATGTGTCCTGGGATAGATACCGTCTGCTCGCCACTGGCAGGTACGGTTATCTCCACCGAGTCGGAGGCAAGGTATGGGAAATAGTAGCCTATCCCGTATATATCGGCATAGAACTGCACGCACACTTTGCCGGTATAGGCAGCCGTGCTGTCATTCTTGATGGTGGTTTTCACCGTGTAGTCCGCGTTTTCCTTGAACACGGTGTTTACCATCGCACTGTCGGCCACGTAGGTAAGCACTGTGCCTCCTTCTTCGGCCTCACCGGCGCGTTGGGCAGCCTTCGTCTGAGGCTTGCTTGCACGGAGCATCTGGCCTGTCTGTACCGGCTTGAGTGTGGCGGCTTCGTTCAAGTTTTGGTGTTGTGCTTGCAACTCGGTTGCCTGTAGGGTAGCGGTTTGTTCTGCCTGCAATGCCTTGGGCTGCAACTGAACGGCTTCCACCTTTTGCGCCCGTTCCGCTTTCATTTGCCGGGCGGGCAGCATCGGCCCGGCCAGCAGCCCTGCGCTCATCGCTACGATGGCACAGAGGGAGAGTAAAGTTTTTCTCATAAGGCTTGTATATTGAAATTATACTTGCGCAAATATAGAGAAAATATGTTTACGAGAAATGCATTTAAGGAAAAAATGTTATTACCTATATAAAAAATCATAAAAGCAAACAGTAGGACGCGAATACGCTTGAAACAAGAAACGCCGATTGACGGGCAACATCCCGTCAATCGGCGTTCTATGCATTACGATATAATACGTCACCTCACATGCGTCCGCCACCCAAGGCCTGGTACAGGGTGATGATGCCCTGTATCTCGGTCACGCGGTTGGAGACTTGTGTCATCTGGGCGGTGAGCAACGACTGCTGCGCGGTGAGCACTTCCAGGTAGGTGGTTGTGCCATGCTTCATCAGCAGGCTGGTGCTGCGGGCCGCCGTTTCGAGCGAGGCTACTTGCTGGTCGTAGTACTGCGACTTGGCACGTGCCGTCTGGTATTGCACCAGGGCTTCGTTCACTTCCACCCCGGCATTGAGCAGGGTTTGGTTGAATGCCAAGCGGGCTTCTTCTTGCTGTGCCTTGGCTATGCGCAACCCGGCCAAGTTGGAGGCCCGGTTGAACAACGGCTCGGTGATGGAGGCCGTGGCCGCCACGATGAACTGCGCCGGATTGACAATGGCGTTGCCCAGACTGTTGGTCCACCCCAGCGTGCCCCCCAGCGTGATGGAGGGGTAGAAAGCGGCCCGGGCGGCATTCGTGCCGTAGAAGGCTTGTGCCAATGCCCACTCGGCCTGTCGCACATCGGGACGGTTGGCCAGCATCTGCAAGGGCACGCCCACGGCCAGTTGTTCGGGGAATTGCTGTTCGGCGAGCTTGCCGCGTTCCACGGCGTGCGGTACGTCGGCCAGCAACAGGCAAAGCGAATTTTCGGCCTGGTTCACCTGTTCTTTCAGGTCGAGCACCGTGGTCTTGATGCTGTAGAAAGTGGCCATGGTCTGCGCCAGAGCAGCCTCGTTCACCAAACCGGCTTCCTTCATGGCGCGGGTAGCATCCACGCTCTCGCTCCACGCGGTTTCGGTGGCCAAGGCTATTTCATACTGCGCGTCAAGCATCAGCAGGGTGTAGTACAAGTTGGCCACCGAAGCGACAAGTTGCGTCTTGACGGCCTGTTCGTAAGCCTTGTTCTGCTCTAGGGCGGTCTGCGCCTGCCGCTTGGCGTTGGTGTTCTTGCCAAAGATATCCAGTTCCCAGCTGGCCGTGAGGGGCAGGGTGTAGGTCTTGGGTTGAAAGCCGCCTTTGCCCCCGTTGATGCCCCCTTCAGGGGCGAGGTAGAACGACGGCACGTAGGCCAGGCGCGCCGACAGCAGGGAGGCTTCGGCCTCCTGCACCCGGAGCTGTGCCGTGCGCAGGTCGGTGTTGCGTACCAGAGCAGAGTCAACCAGCCGTTGCAGGTAGGGATCGGTGAACACCTCCCGCCACGACAGGTCGCCGAAGTTGGTGGTATCGGCTGTAACCGCCACCTCCTCGCCGTACAGGCCTTCGGGCACTTCTTCGGCCGCCTTATACTTATTATATATACCGCAGCTGCCCAACGCGAGCACCACAGCGGACAATAACATTATTTTCTTCATATCTCGTTAATCTTTCTTTTTAGAATGGCTTTGGATGCTCTTCAGCCGTTTCATCACTTTTTTCTCATGTTCGCTTTCCTCGATTTCTTCCTGCACCTGCCAGTCGGGCGAAGGCTCGCTCTGCATGGGGTGCACCTTTTCCTGCAACCATTCGAACACCACGAACAAGGTCGGCACCAGGAAGAGCATGGCCAGCGTGGCGACGAGCATACCGCCTACTACGCCCGAGCCCAATGCCCGGTTACCATTGGCACCCACGCCCGTGGACACCGTAAGTGGTAGCAGGCCCACAATCATGGTGAGGGCGGTCATCAAGATAGGACGCAAACGCACCTTGGCCGCGCTCACCGCTGCCGCGATGATACCCATGCCCGCCTGCCGACGGCTCACGGCGTATTCGGTGAGCAAAATGGCCGTCTTCGAGATAAGGCCTATCAACATGATCAAACCCGTCTGCAGGTAGATGTTGTTTTCCAGCCCCAATACCTTGGCGAAGAGGAAGCTCCCCATCAAGCCCACAGGCACGGACAACAACACGGCGAACGGAATGATGTAACTTTCATACAGGCCGCTCAGCACCAGGTAAATCATCAGGATACAGATGGCGAAGATGATGACCGTGGTGTTGCCTTGCTGGCTTTCTTCGCGGGTGATGCTACCATAGTCGATGTCGAAGCCAACGGGCAGTGCCGTAGCCGCCACTTCTTCCACCGCGCGGATGGCATCGCCGGTACTGTAGCCTGTGGCAGGCATGATGCTCAACCCGATGGAGTTGTACATGTTGAAGCGGTTCAGCGTTTCCGCGCCGTAGGTGCGGGTCAAGGTGACAAACTGGCTCAACGGAGCCATCTCGCCGTTGGACAGGCGCAGGAAGGTGTGGTCGAGCGAAGTCTCGTCCAAACGGTATTCCGGTGCTGCCTGCATCATCACGCGGTACACTTTGGAGAACCGGTTGATGTTGGATACATACTGCCCGCCGTAGTAGCCCGACATCACCGAGAGCACGTCATTGGTGGTTGTGCCCGCCCGCTTGCATTTGGCTGCATCCACGTCCACTATCCATTGCGGGAAGCGGATGTCGAATCCGGAGTAGGCTCTCGCTATTTCAGGCCGTTGGCTCAAGGCGGCTATGTATTGGTTGCTTATCTCGAACAGGGTGGTGTAGTCGCCGCCCGTTCGGTCCTGCAAGTTCACGTCGAGGGCGTTGCCCGCGCCGTAGCCCGGTATCATCCCCGGTGCCATGACCAGCAGGTTGGCATCCGTGATGTCCGCCGTGCGGCGGTATATCTCGTTGATGAGGGCCGAGGATGCGTCTTCCTTTTCGGGGCGGTCTTCCCACGGCATCAGGTCGAGGATAAGCATCCCGAACGACGTACCGCTACCCACGAAACTGAAACCCGAAGTTTGCTGCACATTTTCTACCTGGGGCATATCCATGATGCGGGCTGCGATGCGCTCCATAATCTGGTTGGTGGAGTTGAGCGAATTGCCCGGCACGGTGGTCACGCTCACGAAAAGTACGCCTTGGTCTTCTTCCGGCACCAAACTGGTCTTGGTGGTCTTCATGAGGAACACCAGCAGCACGATGGAAAGCCCGATGATGCCCCATGTGAGCCACTTGCGTTTGATGAAGAAGAGAACGCCCACTTTATACTTGTTCACCATCGCCCCGAACGACGTGTTGAACGCCTTGCGGAAGCGGGCGGAGAAGTTGTTTTTCTGCGTGCCGTCCTCATTCAGGTAAGGCTTCAGCAGCAAGGCGCAAAGAGCAGGACTGAGGGTCAAGGCGTTCACGGCCGATATACCCACGGCCACCGCCATGGTCAGCCCGAACTGCGTGTAGAACACACCCGACGTGCCACCCATGAACGATACCGGGATGAACACCGCCATGAACACCAGCGACGACGTGATGACGGCGTTGCTGATGCCTTTCATGGCATCGATGCTGGCCATGTAGGACGACTTGTACCCCACGTCGAAGCGTGCCTGCACCGCCTCGACGACAATAATGGCATCGTCCACCACCGTACCGATAACCAACACGAGGGCGAACAGCGTAATCAGGTTGATGCTAAAGCCCGCGATGGTCATAAAGGCAAACGTACCGATGAGCGACACCAGGATGCCCACCAAGGGGATGATGGACGAGCGAACGTCCTGCAAGAACACGTACACCACCAGGATAACGAGAATGATGGCCTCGATCAAGGTCTTGATAACTTCCTTCATGGAGGCGTAGAGGAAGTCGTTCGTGCTTTGCAGTTGGATAAGTTCCACGCCCTTCGGCAGGTTCTGACGCGCTTCTTCGAGGAAGGCGTTGATGTTGTTGTTCACCTCCGTGGCGTTGGAGCCTGCCGTCTGGTAAATCATACAGGTCACGCCCGGGTGGCCGTTCGTCTTGCCTTCGTAAGCATAGGATTCCTGCCCCAGTTCGATGTCGGCCACGTCTTTCAACTTCAAGACTTCGCCGTCAGTTGTGGAGCGGATAACAATCTCGCCGAATTCCTCCGGTGTGAGCAAACGTCCGCGATACTTCATCGTATATTGGAACGTTTCCTTCGAGTTCTCACCGAACGACCCGGTGGACGATTCGATGTTCTGCTCAGCCAAGGCCGCCGTGATGTCGGCGGGTATCAGCTTGTATTGCGACATGATGTCCGGCTTCAGCCAGATGCGCATACTGTAGTCACCCCCCATCACCATGAGGTCGCCCACCCCGTTGATACGGAGAATTTCCGGCTTCAAGTTGATGCTGATGTAGTTGGTCAGGAACTTTTCGTCATACGTGTCGTCCGGGCTGGTCAGCGTGAACGTCTGCAACTGGCTGGTCTGCCGCTTGGAGGTGGTAACCCCCACCTGCGTCACTTCGGCAGGCAACTGCCCCGTGGCACGCGACACGCGGTTCTGAACGTTCACCGCCGCCATGTCGGGGTCGGTACCCTGCTTGAAGTAAATGGTCACGCTGGCACTCCCCGAGTTACTGGCCTCGGAGGTCATGTAGGTCATGTTTTCCACCCCGTTGATGGCTTCTTCCAGCGGGGCGATAACACTCTTCTGCAAAGTTTCGGCACTCGCACCGAAGTAGGTGGTGCTCACCCGCACGGTCGGAGGTGCGATGTCCGGATATCGCTCGATGGGCAGGGTGAAAATGGATATGACCCCTACCACCACGATGAATATGGATATGACCGACGAAAGTACGGGTCGTTCTATGAAATGTCTTAGGTTCATGCGTTAATCCTCCTTCGTTTGGTTGTCGGCGGTTCCTTTGGGGTGGATTTCCATCCCTTCGCGCAGCAGGCCTGCCCCTTCGGCCACGATGACATCACCCTCGGCCAGGCCGCTTTCCACGATGTATTCCTGCCCGCCGTTGACACGGCTCACGCGGATGAGGGTGGATACCGCCTTGCCGTCGATTACTTTGTAAGCATAGGTCTGGTCCTGGATTTCATACGTGGCCGCCTGCGGGATGACAAACACGTTGTCGCGCTGCTGGGGTATCACTACGTTGCCAGAGCCGCCGCTGTGCAACAATCCCTCCTGGTTGGGGAAAGACGCGCGGATGCTCACCGAGCCGGTGGACTGGTCTATCACGCCGCTGATGGTCTCGATGCGCCCTTCGTGGGCATATTCCGACTTGTCGCTCAAGGTAAGCTTGATGGCGGGCATCTGTTCCAACGCCTTGTCCTTCGAACCGTACTGGCGGATGAGACCCAGCAGCTGGTTTTCCGTCATGGAGAAATACACGTACATCACCGAGTTGTCCGACACGGTGGTGAGCGGCTGCGGGATGGACGAGCTTACCAGCGCGCCCACGCGGTAGGGCAGGGTGCCCACCACGCCGTCCGACGGGCTGGTAACCACTGTGTACGACAAGTTGTTGCGGGCGTTGACTTCCTGCGCTTCCATTTGCGCCAGCTGCGCCTTGGCCGACAGGTAGGAGTTTTCTGCCGTGTTGAGGTCGAACTCGGACACCACCTCCTCGGCATACAAGGCCTTGCGGCTTTCATAGGTCAGCTCGGCATTGGCCAGTGAGGCCTTGGCGGCTTCCACGTTGGCCTCGGCGGTGCGCAACGCCGCCTGGTAGGGCACTTGGTCGATGATGAAAAGGGGCTGCCCCTTCTTCACGTGCTGCCCTTCGGACACACACAATTCGGTGAGCTTGCCGCTCACCTGCGGGTAGATTTCAATGTCTTGCCGTCCTTTGATGGTAGCCGGATAGGAAGTAGAGAGCGTCCGGCTGGTCGGAGCAATCGTCATCACTTCATGCTCGGTGTTGGCTCGCGTCTGCGTGGCTTGCTTGCAGGCCGGGAACGCCAAACAGCAGGCAATAATCAAACCTGCCTGCTTCATGAGAGATAAGTTTTTGTTCATACTGATACCTATTGTTTATTTCGGCTGCAAAGATACTACCTTTTATAGGAAAGAGACTTTTCAAAGTACGCATACCTCTGTTCATTTTCGGAACAAAAAGTGTGAAAAGTGCATAGAATGTGTTATTTTTGCGGTCAATAACAGCCACACGCATGGATCAGCATAACATCGAAATAGCCCTGCTGCGCGAACCGTTCATTGCCGGGTCGGGTAAATTGCCGTTCATGGACAAGCGTTTATGGAAGATGGGAGGCGGATTGGCGTGCTTGTGCCGCCAAGGCAAGGCACGGGTACACATCGGCATCAAGGAATACGCCATCGGTGCAGGCACGCGGGTGCTACTCATCCCGGGAACCATCCTGTACGTGGACGAGACGAGCGACGACTTCAGTTTGTCGTACTTATGCTTCACGCACGAACTGTTCCAGGAGGCGTGCCTGCACATGGAGTCGGCCTTCATCACTTTCCTGCAAGAATATCCCTGCTACACACTGCCCAAGCATGCCATACTCGTGACCGACGGGCTGCTGCGCTCCGCGGAGGCCATCTACCAGGACAAGAAGAACCGCTACCGGGTGTCGCTGGCCAAAAATCACCTGCAAAGCCTGCTGCTGGACATCTACGACAAATATCACCGCTTCTACAACCAGGCCGAGTCGGGCAGCGGCGACCGGCAGGATGAACTGTTCAAAAACTTCATCATGCTGCTGAACGAGCACTCCACCACCGAGCGCGAAGTAGCCTTCTACGCCCGCCAATTGGGTATCTCCACCAAGTATCTCAGCGGCATTTGCCGCCACATAGCCAATAAGTCGGCCAAGGAGGTGATAGACAACTTCGCCATCCTGCAAATCAAGGTGCTGCTACAGTCCACCGAACTGAGCATCGTGGAGATAGCCGACCGCCTGCGCTTTCCGGACCAATCGTACATGGGACGTTACTTCAAACGCCACGAAGGCATCACCCCCAAGGAATACCGGGCGGGGAAAAACGAGGAATGGTAAAAAGATTTTAATATAGCAGGTTGCGGATAATCGCGAAGCGAAATCCGGCTCTACGGTTTTGCCTTTTAAAAGAATAGTTGTTACTTTGCAAGGTAAATATTCGCATAATCCCATCAACTGTCAATTATCAACTTATCAACAGTCAATCATATTATGGAACAACAAGAAGAGAAAATCACCGGTTTGCCGGAGAACGCTTACCGGGAATTGAAGGAGGGTGAGGAGTACCGTCCCCTTCTGTCGCCACAACGGGTGTACCCCGAAGTGAACCTGCGTTCGGTGGGCGTGGGGCTGCTCATGGCCATTCTGTTTTCAGCGGCGGCGGCCTACCTCGGGCTGAAGGTGGGGCAGGTGTTCGAAGCGGCCATCCCCATTGCCATCATCGCCGTGGGGCTGTCCAGCGCGGCGAAACGCAAGAACGCGTTGGGCGAGAACGTCATTATCCAGTCCATCGGGGCCAGCTCGGGGGTCATCGTGGCAGGAGCCATCTTCACCCTGCCGGCCCTGTACATCCTGCAGGCGAAGTACCCCGAAATCACGGTGAGCTTCATGCAGGTTTTCCTCAGCTCGCTGCTGGGCGGCGTGTTGGGCATCCTGTTCCTCATCCCGTTCCGCAAATACTTCGTGAGTGACATGCATGGCAAGTACCCCTTCCCCGAAGCCACGGCCACCACGCAGGTGCTTGTGTCGGGCGAGAAAGGGGGCAGCCAGGCCAAGCCGCTGGTGCTGGCGGGTCTGATAGGCGGATTGTACGATTTCCTCATCGCCACTTTCGGCACGTGGGCGGAGACGTTCACCAGCCGGGTGCTGCCTTTCGGCGACATGATTGCCGAAAAGGCGAAGGTGGTGTTCAAGTGCAACGTGGGCGCGGCGGTGCTGGGTCTGGGCTACATCGTGGGGCTGAAGTATGCGGCCATCATCTGCGCCGGGTCGGCCTTGGTGTGGTTTGTCATCGTGCCCCTGCTTCCCCTGCTGGGAGACGGCGCATTGGCTACACTCAATCCGACTTATGCAGGTGGCTTGCGTGACATGGCACCCGAGGCTATCTTCACCGAGTTTGCCCGTCACATCGGCATCGGCGGCATCGCCATGGCCGGCATCATCGGCATCGTGAAGTCGTGGGGCATTATCAAAAGTGCCGTGGGGCTGGCCTCGAAAGAACTGAAAGGCAAAGGCAAAAACGTAAACGCGGAAGTGAAGCGCACGCAGCGCGACATCTCGATGAAAATCATTTCCATCGGCGTGATTATCGCCTTGGCGGCCACGTTCGTGTTCTTCTTCGTGGGCGTGGTGGACTTCAACCTGCTGTATGCCGTGGTGGGCATCCTGGTGGTGGCTGTCATCGCCTTCCTGTTTACCACCGTAGCGGCCAACGCTATTGCCATTGTGGGCACGAACCCGGTATCGGGCATGACGTTGATGACGCTCATCCTGGCCTCGGTCATC
>CALUML010000084.1 GCA_944321745.1 uncultured Bacteroidales bacterium | reverse complement strand
ATCATCCAGAACTCGGCCAAGTGGCGCGGCGTATTCGAATTCTCGGCACGGAACGTGGGGCCGAACGTGTAAATGGCTCCCAGCCCCGTGGCTGCCAGTTCGCCTTCCAACTGTCCCGACACCGTGAGGCTCGTTTGCTTGCCGAAGAAGTCCTGCGCATAGTCAATGTTTCCAGCCTCGTCGCGCGGTGGATTTTTCAAGTCAAGGGTGGTCACCTGGAACATCTGTCCCGCCCCCTCGCAGTCCGATGCCGTGATGAGCGGCGTGTGGAAGTAGTAGAACCCGTGTTCGTGGAAGTATTGGTGGATGGCGACGGACATGTGGTGCCTGATGCGGAACACCGCCCCGAACGTGTTAGTGCGGGGGCGCAGGTGGGCAATCTCGCGGAGGAACTCCATGGAGTGCCCCTTCTTTTGCAGCGGGTAAGTGTCCGGATCCGCCGTGCCGTACACCTCGATGGCTTCGGCCTGCACCTCCACGGCCTGCCCTTTTCCCATAGACTCCACAAGCTTGCCCGTCACGCTCAGGCAAGCCCCCGTGGTGACGGGCTTGAGCACATCGTCGCCGAATTTCGCGTTGTCCACTACGATTTGGATATTATGTATGGTCGAGCCATCGTTCAAGGCGATGAAGCTTACGTTTTTGTTGCCCCGCCGGGTACGCACCCAGCCTTTGACGTTCACATCCGCGCCGAAGTCGGTCCGCTTCAGCGCATCGGCAATAACCGTTCTTTTCATATCTTCTACAATAATGCTGATTGAGGTTCAAGGCTGCAAATTTAGTGTTTTTTGGAGAATAACAAGAGGAAAAGGGGAATAAGTTGGGAAGTTGGGAAACGTATGCTTGCTCAAGTAGAGATGAGATGTCGACGTACTTAAGGAAATTTCCGGGACTTCGCTTTTAATCTTTAAACCCAAATCGGTCATTGTATTGTAGAGACAAGGTATGCCTTGTCTCCAGTCCCCATGTGCCCTTTGACCTAATTCGCATCAACGTGTGTGCAGGGGGGGATGAGACAGGGCATGCCTTGTCTCTACATTCCTCGCATGCCTGCATCTCTTTCGAGGATTTTCGTTTGTTAAACCTTAGTAAGGGTTACTTCCTGGGGAGAGGGGCGGAGGGGTGAGGTCACGGGCAGATTGCTGATAGTCATAAATGTCATATGAATATAAAATATATTTGTATATTTAGAAAGATTTACGTACATTTGCACCATTCTTTCCACACCTTGTGCCCGTTGCTCCCGGCGGCTTGCCGCCATGCGGGCGGGCATATCCTGCCTTGCCGGTGCGACCGGCTTGTCAATCAATCCCATTCATTTTGTCACGTTGTCTGTCGGGCTTAGTGGCCTGCAAGGGTGCTTGCCTTGGGCTGTAAAGGTGCAATTCCTTTATGGTTAGCGGGTTATGGCTTTTCTGTTAAGGGAGCGGCGGGAGATGCGCAAGAGGGTAGGGGCAGATGCTTAAAGGGGTACGACCCCTTTGGGCAAAAGGGTATGACCCCTTTTAGGCAAAAGGGTGCGACCCCTTTTAGGCAAAAGGGTATGACCCCTTTAGGCAAAAGGGTATGACCCCTTTAGGCAAAAGGGTATGACCCCTTTAGGCAAAAGGGTGCTACCCCTTTAGGCAAAAGGGTGCTACCCCTTTAGGCAAAAGGGTACGACCCCTTTAGGCAAAAGGGTACGACCTTTGCTTTGTTTCGTCTGGTATGCGTCTTGTTTCGGTATGTTGTGCGGATTGTGCGGAGAGGAGACGGGGCATAGCCTATCTCTACACTAGCCGCTGTGGTTAAACTTTCATAAACTTTCTTAATTGGAGGGCCGGTGGTGGCTTCCGGGTGGGCAGGGGTTCAGCGGGAAGATACATTTTTGTTTTTTTTAAGAGAATGTGTGGTGTGTGCGCAAACACTTTTGTTTACTTTTGCGCCGAATTATTCACCCAATAAATTATTTTACTTCCATGGACAGGCGTGATTTTCTTAAAAACGGCTCCCTGCTGGCAGGAGGACTTCTCCTCGGCAACCTTGGCATGACATCATGCAACAGTAAACCGAAACCCCGTAAAATCCCGGCCAATGAAAAGGTCAATCTGGCCTGCATCGGCATCGGCAACCAAGGGGGCTACATCATCAAAGCGTTGCACAATACGGGTCTTTGCAACGTGGTGGCCTTGTGCGACACCGACATGGGGGCGGACCACACGTTGGAAATCATGAACAAATTCCCCGACGCGCCCCGTTTCCAGGACTTCCGCGATTTGTTTGACAAGATGGACAAGCAGTTCGATGCCGTGTGCATCGGTGTGCCCGACCACAGCCACTTCCCCATCGCCATGCTGGCCATGTCGAGGGGCAAACATGTGTACGTGGAGAAACCCATGGCACATACGTTCAACGAAGTGGAACTGATGATACGCGCTGCCGAAAAATACGGCGTGGTGACGCAGATGGGTAATCAAGGCCATTCCGAAGCCAATTATTTCCAATTTAAAACTTGGGTGGAAGCGGGCATCATCAAGGATGTGACGGCTATCACCGCCCACATGAACAACCCGCGCCGCTGGCATGGGTGGGACTGCAACATGAAGTCCATGCCCGCGGGTGAACCCGTGCCCTCCACCCTGGACTGGGACACGTGGCTGGGCACCGAGTTCTGGCATGACTACAACCACGACTACATCAACGGCCAGTGGCGTTGCTGGTACGACTTCGGCATGGGCGCGCTGGGCGACTGGGGGGCGCACATCATCGACACGGCGCACGAATTCCTGCACCTGGGGTTGCCCTCGGAAGTGGAAATGCTGTATGCCAAGGGGCACAACAAGTTCTTCTTCCCCTATTCGTCCACCATCAAATTCCACTTCCCCGAACGCGAAGGGATGCCCGCCTGCGACATCACGTGGTACGACGGGCTGGACAACCTGCCGCCCGTACCGGCCGGATACGGCAACGTGGAACTGGATCCGAACATTCCCGCCCCGTCCGACGGGCAAATCGTGCCTTCCAAGCTGAACCCGGGCAAAATCATCTACAGCAAGGAATTGACGTTCAAGGGCGGAAGTCACGGCAGCACGCTTTCCATCATCCCGGAAGAAAAGGCCAGGGAAATGGCTCCGAAGCTGCCCGAAGTACCCAAAAGTCCCTCCAACCATTACGCCAACTTCCTGCTGGCGTGCAAGGGGCAGGAACAGGCACGTTCGCCGTTCTCCATTGCCGGGCCGCTCAGCCAGGTGTTCTGCCTCGGGGTCATCGCCCAACGGCTGAACACGAAGTTCCATTTCGACCGGGCGACCAAGCAAATCACCGACAACCCTGCCGCCAACAAGTTGCTGGTGGACACCCCGCCACGTAAAGGCTGGGAAGAGTATTATAAATTGTAATTCAGCTACGAGCTACGAGCTACAAGTAGCGGGTAGCGGGTAGGTACACCCCGCATGGCACTTGTAGCTTGTAGCTTGTAGCTTGTAGCTTGTAGCTCGTAGCTCGTAACTAATCCCAATCATGGACAGACGAGATTTTCTGAAAAACCTGGGGGCGGCGGGTGGTACGTTGCTGCTGGCCAGCCCGTGGCTGTCGGCTTTTGCCGATGTGGAGCATACGCGCCACTCCAAGGCACGCATCGGCGTGGTGGGACCCGGCTCGCGCGGACGCTTCTTGATGAGCTTTCTGAAGAATAACCCGAAAGCCGAGGTGGTGGCTCTGTGCGACATTTACCGGCCCTCCATAGACGAAGCCCTCAAAATGTACCCCCAAGCCCGGGTATATACCGACTATCGCCAGCTGTTGGAGGACAAGGAGGTGGATGCCGTGCTGATAGCCACTCCGCTCGACGTACACTTCCCGGTGGCTATGGCGGCCTTCGAGGCGGGTAAGCACGTGTTCTGTGAAAAGACCCTGGGCATCACCATCGATGAGTGCTACAAGATGTACCACAAGCATCTCGACACGGGGCGGGTGTTCTTTTCCGGGCAGCAGCGTCTGTTCGACCCGCGCTACATCAAGGTGATGGAGCTGGTGCATGCAGGCACCTTCGGCGACATCGAGGGCATTCGCGCCTACTGGTTTCGCAACGGCGACTGGCGGCGGCCCGTGCCTTCGCCCGAGCTGGAGCGGCTCATCAACTGGCGGCTGTACAAGGAACATTCCAAGGGGCTGATGACCGAGCTGGCCTGTCATCAGATACAGGTGGGAAGCTGGGCGTTGCGCCAGATACCCAACCGGGTGATGGGACACGGGGCCATCACGTATTGGAAGGACGGGCGCGAGGTGGACGACAACGTGTCGTGCATCTATGTGTTCGACAACGGCGTGAAGCTGACCTACGAGTCCATTATCTCCAACAAGTTCTATGGGCTGGAGGAGCAGATATTGGGACACCTCGGCACGGTGGAACCCGAAAAAGGCAAGTACTACTTCGAGACCATCGAGCCTGCACCGGGCTTCCTGCAAATGGTGAACGATATCGAGCACAAGCTGTTCGATGCCATCCCATTCGCCGGTACAAGCTGGGCACCGGAGACGGCCAACGAAAACCACGGCGAGTTCATCCTGGGCAAACGCCCGCAAGGTGACGGCACGTCGCAAATGTTGGATGCCTTCGTGGAGGCGGTCATCACGGGCAAGCAGCCGCCCAGGATTGCCGAAGAAGGTTACTACGCCAGTGCCTTGTGCCTGCTGGGTTACGACGCTATCGAGCAGGAACGCATCCTGACCTTCCCCGATGAATACAAACTCAATTACTTGAACCACCATAACCCAACAACCGCATGAAAGACAGTGTCATAACCGCCCAACGGAAGCGCACGGAACTCATCACCCTGCTGGTGTGCTTCGTCATAGCCAACGTGGTGAACCTGTGTGCCATCATCGCTTACGGCACGCGCTTTGTGGAACTGGTCACGCAACTGGGCTACGTGGTCATCTTCTCCGTTGCCCTATATATCTGCTGGACCGTGCTGCGCCTTATATATTATGGTATAAGAAGCGTGGTCAGGAAGTGATGCTATGCAATATTATGGAATAAAAATATGAGCCACGGAGACACAGAGGTGATGGGGGCATCCTTTGGACGAAAAAGACGTATCTCTCCGTGCCTCTGTGGTTAAAATGTAATTCAAATCAACTCTATTATGAAAAAGTTTTCTCTCTTGACCATGCTTGCCATGTGCGGCATGGCTGCGTTCGCCCAAGCTCAATGGGTGAACCTCTTTAATGGTAAAAACCTGAACGGCTGGACGCGCCTCAACGGCACAGCTGAGTACCGGGTGGAAGATGGTGCCATCGTGGGCACAAGCAAGATGAACACGCCTAACACGTTCCTGGCTACCAAGAAAATGTATGGCGACTTTATCCTGGAATTTGAATTCAAGGTGGACGAAGGGCTGAACTCCGGCGTGCAGTTCCGCTCCATCGCCGACAAGAAAATCATGGACGGACGGGTACATGGTTACCAGTTTGAGATAGACCCGTCGAGCCGGGCCTGGACGGGTGGCGTGTACGATGAAGCGGGACGTGGCTGGCTGTATGACCTTACCCGTTATCCCAATGCCCAAAAGGCTTTCAAGAACGGCATATGGAACAAGGCCCGCATCGAAGCCGTGGGTGAACACATCCGCACCTGGGTGAATGGTGTGCCCTGCGCTAACGTGTTGGACAACGCCGTTTCATCGGGCATCATCGCCCTGCAAGTACATGGCATCGGTAACAATGCTGCTTTGGAAGGCAAAGAGGTGGCTTGGCGCAACATCCGCATCTGCACCAAGGGATTGGAAGGCGAACTGACTCCCGAATCGCAGGCCGCCCCGGAAAAGAATTGCATCCCGAACACCATTTCTGAAAAGGAAGCCGCCGAAGGCTGGACCTTGCTGTGGGACGGGCAAACGACCAACGGCTGGCGCGGCGCGAAGCTCGATGCCTTCCCCGAAAAAGGCTGGACGATAGAAAACGGTGTGCTGAAAGTGTTGAAAGGCAACGGGGGCGAGTCGACCAATGGGGGCGACATCGTGACCACCCGGCAGTATGAAAACTTCATCCTGAGTGTGGACTTCAAAATCACCGACGGCGCCAACAGTGGTATCAAGTACTTTGTGGACACGGAAATGAACAAGGGGGAAGGCTCGTCCATCGGATGCGAATTCCAAGTGCTGGACGACCTGCGCCACCCCGATGCCAAACTGGGCGTGAAAGGCAACCGCAAGCTCGGCTCGCTGTATGACCTTATCCCCGCTCCGGCCAACAAGCCGTTCCGTCCCGGATTTTTCAATACGGCCACCATCGTGGTGAAAGGCAACCACGTGGAACACTGGCTCAACGGCGTGAAGTTGCTGGAATACGAACGCAACAACCAGATGTGGAACGCACTGGTGGCCTACAGCAAGTACAAGAACTGGCCTAACTTCGGCAATGCCGTCAAGGGCAACATCTTGCTGCAGGACCACGGCGACGAAGTGTGGTACCAGAACATTAAGATAAAGGAATTGTAAGAGATAGCAAATGGAAAACAAAGCCTCCCCAAGCTCCCCGATGAGGGGATGCGAAAGTCGCTTGGGGAGGCTTTGTCGTTTTCCGGCTGGGCAATCCTTTTCCAAGGCGTTCCCGTCATTTCGAACGAAGTGAGAAATCTCACCGTGGTTCGAGGATCGTTTTGGCGGAGATTGATAATCCTTTTTTGTGTGATATATGTACCCGTTCCCTCACCTGTACAAGCGGCTCGATGCGCGACACAGCATCTGTTATGTTTGGTTCGAGGCCATGCACACGCGGGTGGACATGGCCCTGTGCCACCTGCCGGAAGCACAAGCCTGCGGCCTGGCCGCCGCCATGCGGGACGAGATACTCCGTATCGCACGCTTTGCCGACCGTTTCAACCCCGAGAGCGAACTGAGCCGCTTGAACCGGGAGGCTTCCCGGCATGAGATAAAGCTCTCCGCCGAACTTCACGCCATCATCTCCCACTGCATGGATTGCCATCGGCGTACAGCCGGGGCATTCGACATTACCGTCCAGTCCACCCCGCACATCCCGCACACCATCGACCATGTGTTGTGCAATCCGCACACAGGAACCATCCGCTTCACCCGACCCGGTGTCACGATCGACTTATGCGGCTACATCAAAGGATATGCCCTCGACCAGGTGCACCGTCTGCTGAAGCAAAGCCCTTGCTCCGATGCGCTCATCAGTCTGGGCAACAGTTCCGTGCTGGCTTGCGGCAATCACCCTGGCGGGCAGGGCTGGCCCATCGTCCTGCCGGGGCAGGCGGGGCGTAGCGTCACGCTGAGCGGGCAGTGCCTCACCACCTCGGGCAACACGGAAGGGCATTACCACCTCATCGACCCGTGCACCGGCCACGCAACCTCCTCCACCATCCCCACATCCGTCATTACCCCCGACGGCAGCACGGGCGAAGTGCTCTCCACCGCCCTTGCCGTGGCCGACGAAGCCCAACGGCAGTTTATCGCCCGTTCGTTCCAAGGGCAATTCTCGCTCGCATAGTCCTGTGGCGGATTATCCCCGATTGGGGTTTATTTACGGAAGATGAAATACACGGCCAGCACCAGGAAGGCGAAGCCTACGAGGTGGTTCCATCGGAACGTCTCGTTCTTGAATACCACGAGCGAGAACACGGTGAACACCACCAGCGTGATGACTTCCTGGATGACCTTCAGCTGCAATAGTGAGAAGGGACCGCCGTTCTCCCGGAAGCCGATGCGGTTGGCCGGCACTTGAAACATGTACTCGAACAGGGCGATGCCCCAGCTGAACAGGATGACCGCTATGAGCGGCCAAGCCTCAAACCATTTGAATTCCTTGAGCTTCAAGTGGCCGTACCAGGCGCAGGTCATGAAGATGTTGGACACGACCAATAGCGCGATTGTAAGAACTCCTTTCATATATTATAAGAATAGACAATATACAGAATAAAAATATAAACCACGGAGACACAGAGGTAATGGGTAGCATCCTCACAAAGGTTGATATTGCGGTGTGTGAGGATGCCAGGGTGCAACAGGGGCAGCCTTCCTCCCCCTGTTAAGAAAAGATGTCTTCCTTTATGCCCTTCCCTCCTGCCTTGCGGGGGAGGTAGTCCGTCTGCACGTGCTCCATGGCCGCCCACAGGCTGCGGCGCACGGCGGGATTCCATTGCTCCAGTTGATGTAATAGCTCCTTTACCCGCTGACGCGACGAGTCGTGCTCGTAAGGGCAGCGCGCCTCTTGCTGCGGGTAGCCACGCAGGGCGGCTAAAGCCGCCAGGTCGCGTTCGGGCACGAGGCAAAGCGGACGGATGAGCGTCATGTCGAACTTGTCCATTCGCAGTCGCGGCGGCATGGTGCCCGTCGTGCCTTGGAAAAACATGTTGAGCAGCAGGGTCTCCACCACGTCGTCGAGGTGGTGTCCCAACGCAATTTTCGTGCAGCCCAGCTCGCGTGCCGTTTCGAACAGGGCCTTGCGCCTGTGCCACGAACACAGGAAGCAGGGCGACTTGCGGCGGTCGCTCGTGGGGTCGTAGGCCACCGTGCGGTGTTCCAGCGGCATCCCGGCTTCCTCGGCATGTTGGCGCAGGAAGTCCAGGTCGGCACGATAGGGGATATGCTCCACCGACACATGCACCGCCGTAGCGCGGAAACGCGGCGCGTACACCCTCATGCGGCGGCCCAGCAGCTCGACCAAGGCCAGCGAATCCTTGCCGCCCGACAGGCCCACCAGTACATGGTCGCCTTCGTCGATGAGCGCATAGTCGCGCATCGCCTTGTTCATTTTTGCCTCGATGCCCCGCACCAGGCGCGTGTCATGTCCCTGACCTGTCTGCATCCGTTCCGTTAAAAAAACGTGCAAAAGTACGACAAAAGCCTTAGAAACTGCTTTGATTCATGTGGAAAATTCTTTTCGGAGAGCGAGGACTCGTCGGTGGCAAGCCGCGGACCGATGTTCCCGGGGAACGGCAGCCACTCGTCCGCATGTCCCGATTGGTCCCACTCCCTGAAACCGCTCAACGCTTCCTTGTACTGCTTCTCGAACGTGTGACCGTCTACATGGTAGAATTCCTCAAGCGTATGGCAGGTCACGGGGGATGTCTCCATACGTCCCTTTTATAAAAAAGCTCCGAATTCCTTGGAGTAACGGATGCCCTTGGCTACGATGTCGAGGTCTGTCGGAATGCTGAAGCTCTTGCCCGTACGCGTATCTGCCCACCGTTTGCGACGTATCTTCAGGATCACCTTGTGGTCACGCATGGGGAAGTCTGTCACGCTTACGGCTTCCATGAAGCCCTTCGATTCAAAGTGGATGTCATTACTTAACTTAGTTCCGGATTCATCTTCTCATCTAAGCGGATGTGTATTTCCGTGGAATTCCGCTCTATTCCGACTATGGAAAAAGTATTCCAACATCTGGACCGGAAGTACAATGCTGGCAAGGATATTCAAATAATCGTTTTCCATATGGTAAAATAAAGGATTCTTCATTAAGCTAACAAATTTATCCCCACTAAAATCTACTGAGCCCAGTTCGGGCACGGCTATTTGCGGGGGGAGCGCGATTGCCGCCATCGGGCCGGTGGTGCGGGCGAAGGACGGCGAGA
>CALUML010000083.1 GCA_944321745.1 uncultured Bacteroidales bacterium | reverse complement strand
TTTAGGCAAAAGGTCAACACCCCTTTGGGCAAAAGGGTCATACCCCTTTGGGCAAAAGGGTCATACCCCTTTGGGCAAAAGGTCCGCACCCCTTTGGGCAAAAGGGACACGTCCGCTGTTTATGAGGAAAGGGTGGGGTGGGGGATGATGGGGGCAGGTGGGGCGGCGTTGTGCGGGGATGCACTTCGCTTATGGCTTTGCATAAGCAAAGTTACAAGAAAAGCATGACATTTGCAAATATGAATACTATCACATGTTAATAATATATAAATGTTTCATCCGTCCATTCCGCGTATCCCGCGTTCTTTCCTATGTGTGGCACACCCCCGTTTGGCCCCGGCCGTGCAGGTGTTTGGGCTTGGTGGTGCTAATAAAAAAAGTTTAAATGCACGTGCGGAAGGTGCGGGCAGCGCATTTTTTTTTGTACTTTTACCGATTGCGAGCAAAAGGCATTCCCCGCAGGAAGCCCCCGGCATAAGGGGCTAACGGTGAAAGAGATGAAGCGGCGGTGGAGCGGGGTGGCTCGCACCCGAGAGAGGAAAAAAGTGTTTTTATAATGATAAATAATTGGATTTACCGACAATTAAATGAAGAAGAGGAAAGCATACAGCAACGGTTAGCAGAGGACTTGAACATAAGTCCGGTATTGGCGAAGTTATTGGTGGAAAGGGGCGTGCATACGTATGAGGATGCGCGTCACTTCTTCCGTCCCGACTTGGCCGACTTGCACGACCCCTTCCTGATGGCCGACATGGACAAGGCGGTGGAACGGCTTACCGTAGCCATGCGGCGCAACGAGAAAATACTGGTTTATGGCGACTACGATGTGGACGGTACAACTTCGGTGTCGATGGTGTACAAGTTTTTGAAGCAGTTCGTCGGCAACGTGGACTTCTACATCCCCGACCGTTACACGGAGGGTTACGGCATCTCCATCCGGGGCATCGACTACGCCGCCGCCCATCACTTCACGCTGGTGGTGGCTCTGGACTGCGGTATCAAGGCGGTGGAAAAGGTGAAGTATGCCAAGGAACTGGGCGTGGACTTCATCATTTGCGACCACCACACGCCCGATGCCGTGCTGCCGCCCGCTGTGGCCGTGCTCGACCCCAAGCGCGAGGACTGCCCGTATCCCTACAAGCACCTGTCGGGCTGCGGGGTGGGCTTCAAGCTGTTGCAGGCGTTGGCGCAGGTCAACAACGTGCCGTTCGCCGAACTGATGCCGCTGCTCGACCTGGTGACGCTGAGCATCGCATCGGACATCGTGCCCATCACGGGCGAAAACCGCGTGCTGGCCTATTACGGGCTGAGGCGGCTGAACACCGCACCCAGCGTGGGGGTGAAAGGCATCATCGACGTGTGCGGGCTGGGCGACAAGGAAATCACGATAAGCGACATCGTGTTCAAAATAGGCCCGCGCATCAATGCCTCGGGGCGTATGAAGCTGGCTTCGGAGGCGGTGCAACTGCTCGTGTCGCGCGACGGGCACTTCGTCCGGCAGATGAGCGAGACCCTTAATGGTTACAACAACAACCGCAAGGAACTTGACAAGCATATTACCGACGAGGCCGTGGCCATGCTCACGTCGGATGACTCGCTGGCGCGCAAGAAGTCCATTGTGGTGTACAACCCCCGCTGGCACAAGGGGGTGGTGGGCATTGTGGCTTCGCGCCTGTCCGAGGAATTTTACCGCCCCACCATCGTGCTCACGAAGTCCAACGGTCTGGTGTCCGGCTCGGCCCGCTCGGTGCGGGGGTTCGACTTGTACGGGGCGATAGAGTCGTGCCGCGACCTGTTGGAAAACTTCGGGGGGCACCGCTACGCCGCCGGGCTTTCCATTCGGGAGGAGAACGTGCAGGCATTCGCCGACCGCTTCGAGCAATATGTGGCAGGGAACATCCTGGAAGAACAGACGCATCCGCAAATCGACATCGATGCCGTGCTACAGTTCAAAGACATTACGCCCAAATTCTTCCGGGTGCTGAAGCAGTTCGAGCCGTTCGGTCCCGGCAACATGAAACCTGTATTCGTGTCGCGCCGGGTGATGGATTACGGCACGAGCCGCCTGGTGGGCAAGGACCAGGAGCATCTGAAGATGGAACTGATTGACTCCAGCTCCGAAAACGTGATGAACGGCATCGCCTTCGGCATGTGCCGGTATAACGGGCAGTTGAAGTCGCACACTCCGCTGGACATCTGCTACACGCTGGAAGAAAACACTTTCGGCGGTACCACGAGCATCCAGCTGATGGTGCGCGACATCAAGGCGGAGGCGTGAGGAAGCCGGGGGCGAATGGGGTAATGAAAAAAATGCCTACCTTTGCACTCCTTAACATTAACAATGAACATAAAACCATCGTTACCCCATGGCTTTTGTAAACAATGCTCTGATTATCCGGCGTGAGCTGATGTCGAAGCTCATCCGGCTGTACAAGGAAGGACGGTTGCTCGACGAAATCGACCGTATACCCATCGACATGTCGCCCCGCAACAAGACCCCGCGCGGACGGTGTTGCATCTACAAGGAGCGCGCCGTGCTGAAGTACAAAATGCTGCCCATTCTGGGCTACAGCATCTCGGACGAGGAGGACGAATTGGTGCCGCTGTCGGAATACGCCCGCAAGGCATTGACACGCACGGAAGTGAGCGAAAACATCCTGACCGTGGTGGACGAGGCCTGCACGGCTTGCGTGAAGACCAACTACGTGGTGACCAACCTGTGCCGTGGATGCGTGGGACGTGCCTGCTACATGAACTGTCCGAAGGGAGCCATCAGCTTCCTGCCCAACGGGCAGGCGCATATCGACCATAACAAATGTGTGAACTGCGGCATCTGCAAGCAGGCATGTCCGTACCATTCCATTGTATATATACCTGTGCCCTGCGAAGAAGCCTGCCCGGTGAAGGCCATCCAGAAGGATGAGAACGGCATCGAGCACATCGATGAGTCGAAGTGCATCTATTGCGGCAAATGCATCAACGCCTGCCCGTTCGGCTCGATATTCGAGGTGTCGCAGGTGTTCGACGTACTGTCGGCCCTATCGCGGGGCGAGCAGGTGGTTGCCATGCTGGCACCCTCGGTGCAGTCGCAATACGAGGATTCCATCAACGACATACATGAGGCAGTGCGCCGCATCGGTTTTGCCGATAGCGTGGAAGTGGCCTACGGGGCCATGGAGACCACCCGCCGCGAAGGGCTGGAGTTGCAGGAGAAGCTGGAGGAAGGGCAGCCGTTCATGACTACCTCGTGCTGCCCGTCGTACATCGAGCTGGTACGCAAGCACGTGCCGGAACTGAAGCCTTTCGTGTCGTCCACCGGCTCGCCGATGTACTATACGGCCAAGATGGTGAAGGAGCAGTATCCTGGCATGAAAGTCGCATTCGTGGGGCCGTGCGTAGGCAAGCGCAAGGAGGTGGCAGACAACCCGGACGTGGACTACGTGCTGACATTCGAGGAACTGGATGCCTTGTTCGACGGCATGGGCATCGCCATGCAGCCCGCCACGACGCAGAAAGAAGTGGCTCCCATGCCCGGACGCGGCTTTGCCCGGGCGGGCGGGGTCATCTCGGCCATTGCGCAGCTATATCCGCAATTGGGCGTGAAGCCGCTGCAGATATCCAACATCGACAAAAAGAACATCGGTCTGCTGCGCGCCTGTGCCAAGGGCAAGGCAGCGGGCAACTTCATCGAAGTGATGGCATGCGAAGGGGGTTGTATCTCCGGTCCGTCGGCCAAGGTGGGTTACGCGCAGTCGCAGAAGATATTTAAAAAGGCCATGGGCGAGTGAGGCGACAAAGGTGAAAGCGGCATTTATGGTCATAGGGGTCGTGTGCGTGGCATTGGGCGTGCTGGGAATAGCATTGCCGGTGCTGCCCACGACCCCATTCCTGTTGCTGGCAGCCGCCTTGTTCGCCCGCAGTTCGGGACGGTTGCATGCCTGGCTGCTCGGGCATCGGGTGCTGGGCAAGTACATACAGGGTTTTCTGGTGGAAAAGGTCATACCACGGCGCATCAAAATCATTTCCGTGTCCATGCTGTGGGCGGCGATACTGGCCAGCATCTTCACGGTGGGCATAGGGCGATGGTGGCTTCAATTGCTGCTGGCGGGCGTGGCGGTAGGGGTCACGGTGCACATCCTGTCGTTCAAGACGAAAGAGTGAGGGGAATGTCAAATATAGATTTGCAATGCGGAACAGGAAGAACTTCTTGTCGGCACTCCCCTGAGATTGGTTCTAAAGAGTTTTGCTTTGGCGTTGAAAGACTTCGCCAAAGCATTGGACGAACGGTTGTCGTAGAAATTCAGGATTTCATCATAATGCTCATGGAAAGTGGCTGCGATAGCATTAAAAGGAATGGAATCCAGCTTCTTCCACTTTGTTGTGCCAGCGTGCTATGGACAGGCGTGCGGCATCCTTGATTGTGTTTTTGGAAAATATCATCCGCAGGGAGTGCCACAGTCCATATGCCGTCTGGATGTCAGGGTACTCCTCGAACAATATGGCAGCCCTCCGCTTTTGTCTGTCGATCCATTTGTCTGCGGACTTGAACAGCAGGTAACGCGAGCGCATGATCAACTCCTTACGAGTGTCTCCATTGGGAAACCTGTACGGGATGTATTCTTTGCCCTTTTGCTCGTTGGCTCTGCCTTTCTTTTTGACTGTAGCAGCCTAATTAGGAAATGTAGAGGAAATCGAATCTCACGCTGTAACACCTCCCACACTCTCAGGTAATCCTTTTAATGGTATACCCAAAGATGCTAAAGTGTATGTACCTTGTGCAGGACATGATGATTACAACATGGCTGGTTATTGGACTGCAGTTGGTGAACTTATCGGCATTGAACATTGGGTGACAGTGATGTCGAGCAATGAAGCCATGGGGACGGCGGAACTTGTCCAACCTGTATCGTGTGGTACTACCGTTGCGCAGATGGAAGCCATTCCGAATGAAGGATATCGCTTTGTGGAATGGAGCGATGGAAATACCGAAAATCCTCGTATAGTTTATGATGTTACCAGTGACACCACCTTTGTTGCGGAATTTGCCCTTGGTGCTTCGGGGGTAGATGTGATTACACAACAGGGCGGCTTTTCTGTGGTTTCCACAGACGAAGGCAGTTTGCAAGTGTATGGTGCGGCGGACAAAGAAATTTCGGTGTACAACCTACAAGGAATGTGCATGTTTCGTGGTATAGCCGATGAACCAACAGTCATCTCCTTGCCTGCCGGGGTATACATGGTACAGGCTGGCAATAAGACAATAAAGGCCATTAACCGGTAATTAGTTATGAAGCTACATCTGCTTTAACCCAAATCATTAGGCTTTGTCTGATTTCTGTTCTTGTGGCGAGCGGTTTTTGTTGGCTTTTCTCGAAGGCATAGCGGGCTATGCCGAGAGAAAAGGCGGCAAAAAACGCCGTCACAAGACGGAAAGCAGGCAAAGATATTCAAAGAATGGTCTAATGACCGATTTGGGTTTAAACGCGCAAGACAAGCAACGCCCCGCTGCCAATTCAATTAGCAACGGGGCGTTGTCGTTGTCTGTTTTCATGAAAAAACACTTCCTCATTCGCCTGCGTCCCGATATTTCCCTTTACCTTTGCCTGGCTATTAGGAAACAAGCCGTGCGGGGAGGCTGGCATTTGAACAATCCGCGTCGGCTGCGAAATCAGAAAGGAAAACAGGAACAACATGCCCTTCCGTACCATTATATCATTATTGTTGCTTGCCTGGTGCTGCGGGCAAGCAGGCCGGGCGCAAGGCGAGGGGTTGCGCCCGTTCCGGGTGGTGTGCTACAACGTGGAGAATTATTTCGACTGCGTGGACGACAGCCTGACCGACGACAGCGAATTTCTTCCCGGCGGCATACGGGGCTGGAACCATGCCCGTTATCGGCTGAAGCAGGCGCATGTGGCCCGCGTGCTGGCAGCCATTGCGGGATGGGACACGCCTGCCTTGGTGGGACTGTGCGAAGTGGAGAGCCGCAAGGCATTGACCGACCTGGTGCGCTATTCGCCCCTGCGGTCGTTCGGCTACGAATTCATCCATTTTGATTCGCCCGATGTGCGGGGCGTGGATGTGGCATTGTTGTATCATCCGTTCCGTTTCTTCCCCATTCGGGCGGAGGCCGTCCCGGTGACGTTTGCCGACCCGGACGAACGCCCCACACGCGACATCCTGCATGTGGAGGGCACCACGATGTACGATGACACGTTGCATGTGTTGCTGCACCATGCCCCGTCGCGCATGGGAGGCGAGGCGGCTTCGGCGCATCGCCGGATGCAGGCCGCGACGGTGCTGCGCGGGGTGGTGGACAGCCTGCTGGCGGCTTGCGTGCATCCCAACGTCCTTGTCATGGGCGACTTCAACGACTATCCTACCGACCGCAGCCTCATCGAGGTGCTGCAGGCGCATCCGGTGTCGGACTCCACCGCCATCCTCCCCGACCGGCTGTACAACCTCGCGTACCTGCCCCACGTGCAGGGCAAGGGCACCTACCGGCATGAGGGGGAATGGGGGATGCTCGACCAAATCATCGTGTCGGGCAGCCTGCTGGATGAGGGCAACCGTTTCTCCACCCGTCCCGCCCGCTTCCAGGTGCTGGACTCGGCTTTCCTGCTGTGCGAGGACGAACGCCATTTGGGCCGGCACCCCTTCCGCACCTACCACGGCATGCGCCACCTGGGCGGTTACTCCGACCACCTGCCCGTGTACGTGGATTTTTATTAGTTACGAGCTACGGGCTACGAGTTACGAGCTACAAGCTACGAGCTACAAGCTACGAGCTACAAGCTACGAGCTACGAGCTACGAGCTACAAGCTACAAGCTACAAGCTACGAGCTACAAGTCATGCACCCTGAGGCTTTCGCCATCATCCCGCATGGCACTTGTAGCTTGTAGCTTGTAGCTCGTAGCTTGTAGCTCGTAGCTTGTAGCCCGTAGCTACCCCCACGTGGCCCGCGCCGCGCTGACGAGGGTGTCTTCATGCCGCATCTCGAGGATGAACACGCCGGGGGCTTCCTCGTGCCGGTAGAGGCGCAGGGGCGTGCCGAAGCGGGCCTCGCTCACGTAGTTTATCTCGAAGCGGCGGATGTCGCCCGTGCGGAACTGCTCCATGTCGAACAAGTCCACGAAATGTTCCACGTACTTCACGCTGTTGAGGTGCCCGTTGATGTCGATGTCGCTGTAGCGCACGGTGAACTTGCCCGCCGGGGCATCCTCGTGCAGGCGGGGGATTTTGCGCGTGCCCTCGATGGGCATCGGTTCGGGGCACAGGTAGCGCGCCAGCCCGTCCAGCTCCAGCAGGTTGGTGGGGCGGCGCGTGTCCATGTCGATGGCGGCCCACAGGGTGCGGGCGAAGCCGAGCGGATGCCCCCCGGGCGTTTCGAACGACACGCAGCGTTCGGTGAAGAACTTGTTGACGCCCGCCACCCAGGTGCGGACTTGCAGGGGAGCGTCGTTGCGGGGGTATTCGGACGCTTCGATGACGATGCGCGAGAGCACCCACGCCTTGTGCAGGGCGGTCATGGCCGAATAGCCGAAGCCGCGTTCCTCGGCGTGCTTGGTGGCCGCCTGCAGGATGAAGCTGCTCATTTGCGGCAGCGTGGCCTTGCCCCGGAAGTCGGTGAGGTAGGCATCGATGTTGAACCGGTAATTGCCGATGATGGACGACATGGGAATGATTGAATGACTGATTAACTGAATGACTGATTGAATGACTGATTGAATGACTGATTGAATGACTGATTGAATGACTGATTGAATGACTGATTGAATGCCTGATTGGCCGGTTAACGGATTGGTCGCACGGGATGCAAAAGTACGGCTTCTCGGCGGAATACGCAACCGGGCGCGGGGGCCGCGCACGACCGCTCCCCGCACCGCCGTCACACGCCCGCCACGTCCCCTCCCTCCCTCATCCATACTTCCGCAAGCAGGCGAGGGAGTTCGGATGCGGAAGTGGGGGCGGTTTTCCATAGAAAGTCGCCGCCTGTTTGGCGCGTAAGTCAAAAAGCACTACTTTTGCGCGTTTTTTGAACCCAAATCGGTCATTAGGCTTTGTCTGATTTCTGTTCTTGTGGCGAGTGGTTTTTGATGGCTTTTCTCGAAGGCATAGCGGGCTATGTCGAGAGAAAAGGCAGCAAAAAACGCCGCCACAAGACGGAAAGCGGGCAAAGATATTCCTTGAATGGTCTAATGACCGATTTGGGTTGAAAAGGGACACCCGCGGGCATCGCGGCAAGTTCCCGGGAAAAGGTTAACGAATAAAGATTGTGTAGCATGGTATTCCAGCCGAAGTTGTTTTCAACGGTAAAGCACTATACCAAAGAGCAGTTCACGTCCGACCTCATGGCGGGTGTCATCGTGGGCATCGTGGCGTTGCCGCTGGCCATCGCCTTTGGCATAGCGTCGGGGGTAAGCCCCGAAAAGGGTTTGTACACCGCCATCATCGCGGGTTTCATCGTCTCGTTCCTGGGCGGCAGCCGGGTGCAGATAGGCGGCCCCACGGGGGCGTTCATCGTCATCGTCTACGGCGTGGTGCAGCAGTACGGCCTGGCCGGGCTGGCCGTGGCCACCGTCATGGCGGGCGTCCTGCTCGTGCTCATGGGGTGTCTCAGGCTGGGCGGCATCATCAAGTTCATCCCCTACCCGGTGGTGGTGGGCTTCACCAGCGGCATCGCGCTCACCATTTTTTCCCAACAGATAAAGGACTTGTTCGGCTTGCAGATAGCCGACGTGCCGGCCGACTTCATCCAGAAGTGGGCGGTCTATGCCGGGCATTTCTCCACGCTCAACCCCTGGGCGCTCGGGGTGGGCGTGCTGTCCGTCGCCTTGATTGCGCTCACGCCCAAGGTGTCCAAGCGGGTGCCCGGCTCGCTGGTGGCCATCGTGGTGATGACGGTGGCGGTGTACTTCCTGCGCGAGAAGCTGGGCATCCGGGGCATCGAGACCATCGGCGACCGCTTCAGCATCGACCCCTCGCTGCCCCGGCTGGAGGCGCCGGCGGTCACCTTCGCCACGATACAGGAACTGCTGCCCACGGCCTTCACCATCGCCATGCTGGGAGCCATCGAGTCGCTGCTGTCGGCCACGGTGGCCGACGGGGTGACGGGCGACAAGCACGACTCGAACACCGAGCTGATAGCCCAGGGGGTGGCCAACATGGTGACGCCGTTTTTCGGAGGCATCCCCGCTACGGGGGCCATCGCCCGCACCATGACCAACATCAACAACGGCGGGCGCACCCCGGTGGCGGGGCTGGTCCATGCCGTGGTGCTGCTGCTCATCCTCCTTTTCCTCGGCGGCCTGACCCGCCACATTCCCATGGCCTGCCTGGCGGGCGTGCTGGTGGTGGTGTCCTACAACATGAGCGAATGGCGCAACTTCAAGGCCTTGTTCCGCAACTCCAAGTCCGACGTGGCGGTGCTGCTGGCCACGTTCGTGCTCACGGTGCTGTTCGACCTCACCATCGCCATCGAGATAGGCTTGCTGCTGGCCGTGGTGCTGTTCATCAAGCGCGTGTCCGAGGTGTCGTCCGTGTCGGTGTTCAAGCGTGAGGTACGCGGGGTGGAATACGTCGAGGGCAGCATCGACACCGAGAAGCTCACCCT
>CALUML010000082.1 GCA_944321745.1 uncultured Bacteroidales bacterium | reverse complement strand
GGCTCCCCCAAAGGGGGAGGGCGGGGCGGCACATTTCCGCACGGACGGAGCCGCATTTCCGCACGTGCGGAAAGCGGGGCGCGCAGGCACGGAAATAAATTTCCGCACGGACGGAGGAGGGGCGGGGGACACAGAGCGCACAGAGTTTTTTTTCTCTGTCTGCCATTTTGGAAAGTTCACATAGCTTGGCCCCGGCACATAGTGCCGTGCCAAGTTATGTGCGCTCCTTTCTTCTAAAAAAGCCCATGAAAAACTCTGTGTCCTCTGTGTCCCCACTATGCGCCCTCTGTGCCGCCGCGGCGGGCGGAGCGCGATTTTTCCCGCCCGTATTGCGTTTTCGCAAAAAATCCGTATATTTGTCTGTTTTTTGGCGGGGTGCGCCCAAGCGGAGCAAGCGGGGCGGACGGACGCATCTGAAGCATTTGAAATAAAACTGATTAACAAGCAAGATTGTAGCAATGAGCGAAGAGGAAAAGATAACGTCGGGCGCCGAATACGGCGCGAGCAGCATCCAGGTGCTGGAAGGGTTGGAAGCCGTGCGCAAACGCCCGGCCATGTACATCGGCGACATCAGCGAGAACGGGCTGCACCACCTGGTGTACGAGGTGGTGGACAACTCCATCGACGAGGCCATGGCCGGATACTGCACGCACATCGAGGTGACCATCAACGAGGACAACTCCATCACGGTGCAGGACAACGGCCGCGGCATCCCCGTGGACATGCACGAGAAGGAAAAGAAATCGGCCCTGGAAGTGGTGATGACCGTGCTGCACGCCGGGGGCAAGTTCAACAAGGACTCGTACAAGGTGAGCGGCGGGCTGCACGGGGTGGGCGTGTCGTGCGTCAACGCCCTGTCCACCCACATGATCACCCAGGTGCGGCGCGGCGGCAAGGTGTACCAGCAGGAATACGCCTGCGGCAAACCCCTCTACCCCGTCAAGGAAGTGGGCACGTGCGACCCGACGGAAACGGGCACGCGGCAGACTTTCTGGCCCGACGGCTCCATCTTCACCGTGACCACGTACAAATACGAGACGCTCCAGGCCCGCATGCGCGAGCTGGCCTACCTCAACCGGGGCATCCGCATCACGCTGACCGACCTGCGCCAGCACGACGAGGAGGGGCACCCCCTGCAGGAAACGTTCCACAGCGAGGAAGGCGTGAAGGAATTCGTGCGCTACCTCAACAGCAACAACACGCCGCTGTTCGACGACGTGATATACCTCAACACCGAAAAAGGCGGCACGCCCATCGAGTGCGCCATCATGTACAACACGGGCTACCGCGAAAGCCTCCACTCCTACGTGAACAACATCAACACCAAGGAGGGCGGCACGCACGAGGCCGGTTTCCGCACGGCCCTCACGCGCGTGCTCAAGAAATACGCCGAAGACACCTGCGCCAAGCAGCTGGAAAAGGCCAAGGTGGAAATCTCCGGCGAGGACTTCCGCGAAGGGCTCACGGCGGTGATTTCGGTCAAGGTGGCCGAGCCGCAGTTCGAAGGGCAGACCAAGACCAAGCTGGGCAACAGCGAGGTGAGCGGCGCGGTGAACCAGGCCGTGGGCGAGGCGCTCACGTATTACCTGGAAGAACACCCGAAGGAAGCCAAGCTCATCGTCGAGAAAGTCATCCTGGCCGCCACCGCCCGCGTGGCCGCCCGCAAGGCGCGCGAGTCGGTGCAGCGCAAGTCGCCCCTCTCGGGCGGGGGGCTGCCCGGCAAGCTGGCCGACTGCTCGAGCAAGAACCCGGAGGAATGCGAGCTGTTCCTCGTCGAAGGCGACTCGGCGGGCGGCTCGGCCAAGTCGGGGCGCAACCGCCGCTTCCAGGCCATCCTGCCGCTGAGGGGGAAAATCCTCAACGTGGAAAAAGCCATGTGGCACAAGGCCTTCGAAAGCAAGGAAGTGGACAACATCATCGAAACCCTCGGCATCCGCTTCGGCGTGAACGGCGAGGACAGCAAGACGGCCAACATCGACAAGCTGCGCTACCACAAAATCATCATCATGACCGATGCCGACGTGGACGGCGCGCACATCGACACGCTCATCATGACGCTGTTCTTCCGCTACTTCCCCCAGGTCATCGAGCAAGGCTACCTCTACATCGCCACCCCGCCCCTGTACCTGTGCACCAAAGGCAAAATCAAGGAATACTGCTGGAACGACCAGCAACGCCAGGCCTTCATCGACAAGTACGGCAGCGGCAGCGAAGGGGCCGTGCACACCCAACGCTACAAGGGGCTGGGCGAAATGAACGCCGACCAGCTGTGGGAAACCACCATGAACCCCGAAAACCGCATGCTCAAGCAGGTGACGATAGACAACGCCGCCGAGGCCGACCACGTGTTCTCCATGCTCATGGGCGACGACGTGGAAGCCCGCCGCAAGTTCATCGAGGAAAACGCCACCTACGCGGAAATAGACGCGTGAGTGAAATCGTCAAATAGTAAATCGTCAAATAAATAAATATAGTAGATATGGCTAACGTTTGCATCTTTTGCTCCTCCAGCGACCACGTGGCGGACAAATACAAGGAAATGGGCTACCGGCTCGGACAGATGATAGCCCAGGCAGGGCACAACCTGGTGTACGGCGGAGCCGTGGGCGGCCTGATGACCACCGTGGCGGAAGGGGCGCACGACGCGGGCGGCAACGTCACCGGCGTCGTGACCGACCACATCGCGCGCCACGACCGCCAAAGCGACGTGCCCGACAGCATCGTCACCACCGCCAACCTGGCCGAACGCAAGCAGGTCATGACGGAGCTGGCCGACTGCTTCGTGGCCATGCCCGGCGGCTGCGGCACGCTGGACGAGGTGTTCACCATCACCGCCGCCGGCATCATGGGCGAGCACCGCAAACCCCTCTACCTGGTCAACCCGGACGGCTTCTACGACTGGCTGCTGCAAGAACTGGCCCACATGAAGTCCCTGCGCTTCATCCCCGCCGAGGAAAGCTACCGCCCCCACGTGGTAGGCAGCGTGGAGGAATGCATGGAAGCCATCGCCGCCCTGAAAACCCCCAAGGGCAAGAAAGCGGCAACCCGCTGACCACCCGGCCGGCACGCAATTTTAATCGCGCCCGCGCATACTAAACCGCCCCCGCGGGAGTTTATATAGACGGGCGGCAACGCCTCCCTCCCCCCGGAAGCGCGGGGCGGCAACGCGTGCGCATCCCCATGCCACAACCCGCAAAACTTGAATTAAACATACACACATGAACCTGTTTTGGAAAAAACTCTTCGGCGGCCTCGCGTCCACCGACAAGTTCGAACGCCAAATGCGGCAGCTGGCCGACGACATGCGCCGCTACACCCAGGTGGAAAAATCCGCCGAACTGGCCGAGTACAACGAGCTGGCACACGTGGTGACCGCACCCGAGTTCCAGGAAAAAAAGAACACCCTGGCCAACCGCCGCTACCGCGACACCGAGGAATACCGCGACCGGCGCAAGGTGGCAAAACTCGCCGCCAAGGCCGACATACGCCAGTACTACGAAGTGCTCCGCTCGCAAGAGCTGAAAGACTTCCTCGCCTTCATGGAAACCCCCGAGGCCCAGCACCTGGCCGACAAACGCGCCGCCCGCAAGTCGCCCGCGCTGCAACGCTTCCGCCGCTTCGCCTCGTCCAAGGCCTACCGCGTGTACACCCGCCTGCACGGCTCCTACATCATCCAGGAATACGAAAACCTGCTCGAAAAGGTGGACTCGCCCGAATTCCAGGCCTCCGACCACTTCTGGAGCGACCCGCACCGCTGGCAGCACACCCCCGAATACGAACAGGAACAACGCTACAACACCCTGGCCGCCAACCCGGACATCGCCTTCTTCCTGGCCGAAAAACCCGAACGGTTCAACGCCTGGCGGGCACTCGCCCCCTCGTTCGACGATGAATTCGACTGGAACACGCTGCCCGCCTCCCGCTGGAACGCCGCCCACCACCACGGCTCCGACGCGCTGCGGGGCGACCACTCCTACACCAACGAGCGGCAAGCCCTGGGCGGCACCGACAACGTGGCCGTGACCGACGGCCGCCTGCGCATCGCCACCCGCCGCCAGGCCGTCACCGCACGCGCCTGGGACGCCACGCGCGGATTCGTGATGCACCCCTTCGACTACACTTCGGGCATCGTGCAGACCGCCGCCGACTTCCGCCAGCAATACGGCATCTTCCAGGCCAAGCTGCGCTGCACGGGCCGCATCAACCACGCCTGCTGGCTGGGCGGCGACGGCAAGCTGCCCGTGGTCAAGCTCTTCCACTACGACGGCAAGGCCGTGCGCCCCGGCGTCACCGATGCCGCGGGCACCTACGCGGCACGCGTCACGGGCATCGACCCCGCCAAGTTCCACGTGTACACCCTGGTGTGGACCCCCACCGAGCTGACGTGGTACATCAACAACCTGCAGGTGCTGCGCTGCACCACCCGCGTGCCGCAAGAAGCCCTCTACATGGCCCTGCAGTCGTTCATCCCCGCCGCCCAGAAGCCGCAGGAAGGCCTGCTCGAGGCCGACTGGGTGCGCGTGTACACCAACGAGAATTGAGAATTGAAAGTTGAAAGTTGAAAGTTGAAAGGGAAAAGGGGAAAGGAAAAAGGTCAGCCCCACAAGGCCAACGGCCTTACAGCCTCCAGCGTAGGACAACGCCCTACGGAAAAGGAGAAAGGGCAATCCCCCCCAAGGCCAACGGCCTTGAAGCCCTAAGCGTAGGGCATCGCCCTACGGGAAAAGGCGAAAAGTAGAATATTAACCACGGCATCTGCGTCATCTGCGGGAAACCGCATTCTAAATTCAATCCGATATGAACATCTCCATGCACAAGAAACTCACCATCGCCCTGGTGGCGCACGACCGCCGCAAGGCCGACATGGTGGACTGGGTGCGCTTCAACGCCGAGACCTTGTCGCACCACAAACTCATCTGCACCGGCACCACCGGCGGCCTAGTGAAGCGGGCCCTGGAAGAGATGGGCGTCGTGCCCGAAATCACCTGCATGCACTCAGGCCCCATGGGCGGCGACGCCGAGATTGCCGCCCTGGTGGTGCAGAAGCAGATTGACCTGGCCATCTTCCTCATCGACGACCTCAACCCGCAACCCCACGAGGCCGACATCCAGATGCTGCTGCGCCAGTGCCGCGTGCACAACGTGCCCATCGCCTGCAACCGCTACAGCGCCGACCTCATGATTACCAGCACGCTGTGGGACGACACGTCCTACGTGCCCACCGAGCCGACCTACGTGCCGTTCGAAAGGTAACCCACCCCCAAAAAAAGGGCTTTGGGGAAGGGAAACGCGGAGCACCCGCATTGACATATACAACAGAGGAGGGTGTGTCGAAATGGGGCTTAGAACACAGATTATACAGGATTAAACGGATATTTTACCTTGAATACCTTGACCTTCAACTGCATTCCTATCTGTGATTATCCGTCCAATTCGTGTGTTCCGTGTTCTTCCCTATTTCGACACACCCTCCACTTTAAATGGCTTATGCCCAATAGCCCCGTACCGCCCGATGCCCCACCCCGGCACTCAAAAGCCCTTTTCAAAAGGTTGGGGGCTCGGGCAGCGGCACTTCGTCCAGCCGGGCGGGGAGTCCGTCGCCGGTGAAGTAAAGGCACGTCCCGTCGTCGAGCCGGAAGCCGTAAGCCTGCTCCACGCGCTGGTGCTGCATGCGGTACACGGCCTGCCAGCGGCTTTCGTCGGCCAGGGCGCGTGCGGCATCGAGCACGGCGGGGGGCACTTCGTCCAGCCCCACCCGCCACACGGTGGCCAGCCAGGCCACGGGCGTGTCGAAATACATCACCCGGTACCGCTCGTCGGGCGGCGTGCCTTCGTACAGGTTGAGGCGCAGGGGCGACGACTCCATGTCGGCATCCACGATGGAGACGGGCTGCGTGCCCAGCTTCTTATCCACGATGCCCAGCGTGACCTCGTCCAGCACGATGGGGCGGTTTTCCCACGTGCCGTCCACCCGCTTGATGAAACTGCCGTTGCTCATGCGGTAGAAGCAATACGCCCGGTCAGCCTCCACCACGTAGCGGCTCTCCACGTGGTCGAAGTCCACGCGGCAGGCTTCCCGGCCTTGCAGGCCCAGGCCCTCGAAATGCTCGCGCACGTTCTGCGGCAAGTCGTGGTACACCTGGTCGCCCCATTCGGTCATGTACCAATGCGCGCTCGCGTCGAACCACGCCTTGCAGTGGTAGCCGTCCATGCGGCAATCGGCCACGAAGAAGCCGTCGTCGGAGAGGCTCCATTCCAGCGCGCTGATGTCGCTGTCGGGGTAGCGGTCGTACAGGGCGTGCTCGATGTCGTCGGGCACTTTCACCCGCGCGTCCGAGTTGCACGCCGCCAGGAGCAGCGCGGCGGCCGCCACGAGCCAGAATATATGTAACTTGTCCTTTCGCATCACGTCTTTACCCGTGCTTCTTCGCTTCTTTCTTGTCCTGTATCGTGAAATACACGAAACTGACAGCAACTATCACAAGAAGCATTACCAAAATGACTATTGCTCCGGTCATTTGTCCTCCTTTTTCATTAAAAACAATCCAAATACAAGCGTGGTCACGACGACAAGTGCCACCAACAAATACAAATACCAGCTCCACTGCTCCACTGCTCCACTTCAGCGAACAGTGAACCGAGCAACACCGCCGTAGCCACGTACTTGGCGATGTCCAAAAACCATTTTCCCAGTTCCCTTTTCATTTCCTTTTGCAAAGGTGCACATAAAATCCGAACCGGCAACGGCACGCGGGCGTTTTTTCAGTGCAGGCGCACCTTTTTCAAGAAGGCGGGAGTGAGCAGCGCCTTGGTGGAGGCGTATCCCACCTCGAATATCTCGCGCCCCTTGCCCACGTCGAAGGTGTCGTAGTTGCCCATGTCCACCGGCTCCACGAGCAGGTCGCACACCTCCTTGTCGTGCAGGATGTTGGCCTTCATCATGAAGTGGTACGAGCGCAGGGCCACGCTCACCAGCCCCGGCTTGTAGTCCTCGGCCACCATGGGGCTGGCGTTGATGCCGATGAGCGTGTCGCACAGGGGGCGCAGGGTGGTGGCGGGGAAGTTCTTCAGCACGCCGCCGTCCACGTAGTTCACCCCGTCTATCTGCCTGGGCATGAACAACACGGGCACGCTGCACGAGGCGATGACGCAAGGCAGCAGCTCGCCCTCGCCGAAGGTCACGCTGCGGCCGTGGTCCAGGTCGGTGGCCACCACGCGCAAGGGCGTGCGCAGGTCGGCGAAGGTGCGTGCGCGGAGCTTCTGCCCGAGGAAATGCTCGAACTCGCTGATGTCGAACACGCCGCCGTGCATGCCCAGGCGCGTCATCTGGCGGAAGGTGACGTCCTGGAAGAAGTCGGCTATCTCGTCGGGCGAGTAGCCGTCGGCGTAGAGGGAGCCCACGATGGCCCCCGCGCTCACGCCGGAGAGTATGTCGGGCCGGATGCCGCTTTCCTCCAGGGCTTTCAGTGCTCCGGCGTGGCACAAGCCCTTGATGCCGCCCCCGCTGAGGGCGATGCCTATCTTTGCCATAAGATGTGTGTTGCGCTTCCCCGGCCGGGGGAAGCCCGTTTTCTTGACAAACAACCGCGAGGGGGAAAAAGTTCGCCCGCCGGGTTTTGGCGTTTCGCCCCGCACCGGTTATCTTTGCATGGCAGAGGCAAGGGGCAAGGGGCAAGGGGCAAGAGGCAAGGGGCAAAACCCAAGGCCAACGGCCTTGTACCCATGTGGAATGGCACCTGCAGCCCACTAATCACTAAACATTAATCATTAAACATTAAACATTAGTCATGGACATTTTCCTCTTCATTCTCGCGGGGCTGTTCATCCTCGTGGGCACGGCGGGCAGCGTGTTGCCCGTGCTGCCGGGCGTGCCGCTGGGCTACGTGGGGCTGCTGCTGTTGCAGCTCACGGACCGGGTGCAGTATTCCGCCACGTTCCTCGTGGCGTGGGCGGCGGCGGTGGTGGTCATCCAGGTGCTGGACTATTACATCCCCGTGTGGGGCACGAAGCGTTTCGGCGGCACGCGCGCGGGGGCCGTGGGCAGCACGGTGGGCATCGTGGCGGGGCTGTTCCTCGGGCCGTGGGGCGTGGTGCTGGGCCCTTTCGCGGGCGCGGTGCTGGGCGAGCTGCTGGCCGGGCGCACGGGTCGCGAGGCCTTGCGGGCGGGTTTCGGCTCGTTCGTGGGCTTCATCACCGGCACGCTGGCCAAGCTGGTGGTGTGCGGCTTCTTCGTGTTCTACTACGTGAAGGCCGTGTTTTTTTAGGGGGGCACAGAGCGGCACATAGCTTTTTCCTTTGCCTGGCCTTTTGGGAGAGTTCACAGAGTTTGAGGGTGTGTCGAAATGAGGTTTGGAACACAGATTATACAGGATGAAACGGATTTACACGGATATTTTACTTTGAATGCCATTGACTTTCAACTGCATTCCTATCTGTGGTTATCCGTTCAATCCGTCCAATCCGTGTTCTTTCCTATTTCGACACACCCTCTTCTGCCTACTATTGTCGGTCCGAAGCCGCAGACGCACTTTCCCCGTCCCGGCACGCTGTGCCGGGACAAACTATGTGTGCTCTCCCCAAAAAACTAAAAAAACTATGTGCGCTCTGTGTCCCCCGTGCCGGGCGCTCAAATCCGCGCGTTGCGGTCCACGATTTTCACCACGTTGTACAGTTCGAGCACGTCGCGGTCCAGGTTGAGCGTGAAGTCGTTGAAGAGCGGGTTGAGCGGGTGGCAGCGGATGTCGCCCGTCTCCATGTTCTCGTCGGTTATCTGCTTCACGGTGATGCCTTCCGAGCGGCACACGATGACGAAGTACCAGTGGCGGTAGGGCAGGCGGCTGTCCCACAAGTCGCGCGGCACCTCGCGGCACAGTACCTTGTCGCCGTCGCACAGCGCGGCGGTGGTGCCGTCGTCCATGCTGTCGCCCGAAATCTCGAACACGCGGTACTTCCCCTTGTAGTTCCTGTCCACCAGCACCGGCAGGGTGGGCAGCTGGTCGATGTACTCCAGGTCGCCGTAGCCGCGCAAGTAGCCTGCCTGGGCGGGCACCGGCACGAAGGGCACCTGCATGAACTGCACCTCGTCCACGGCGCGGGCGTCCTTGGAGGTGAAGTCCAGGTCGGCCCCCATGAAATACTGCAACATGATTTTGGCGTTCGCCACCGTGGGGCGCGAGGTGCCCCGTTTGTACCGCCCGATGGCCGTTTCCGAAATGCCCGTCGTCTTCGCGATGCGGTAGTTCGTGTCTTTTGTCGCCCTGAGCATCTCCAACACCCTGTCGATCATCTCGTCATACTTTGACATGTCCATACGATTACCTTTTAATTGTTTGTTAAATAAAATTAAATGGCAAACATGCGGCAAATTCCTTTGCATTTTACAGAAATATGTCAGTATATTTGCAGCATGTTAGCAACACACCGACAAAATAAGGAAAAAAAATCGGAACTGCCAAACAATGACGGGGAAAATACTCCCTAAATGTCCCTAAGACCCAACGACCCCCAACCCCCTAAAGGGGGGACTACCCCAATCCCCTAAGGGGTACGCAAGCCGCCCGGGTAATCTAAGTCCCCTTCAGGGGATTTAGGGGTAGTCCCCCTTTAGGGGGTTGGGGGGGGGGGGGGGGGGAGGGGGGGGACCCGTAGATAAGGGAGACGGGGGGCATCACA
>CALUML010000081.1 GCA_944321745.1 uncultured Bacteroidales bacterium | reverse complement strand
ATGTAATTTCATTCCTTACCTCTCACTCCTTACTTCTTACCTCTTACTTCTTACCTCTGAGACACTCCTTGCTCAGATACGCATTGTAATATTCCACCTGCCCGGTCACTTCCTCACCCAACCATTCGGGCCGGGAAAAGGGTTCATCCCCGTTCGACAGTTCCACTTCGGCCACAACCAGCCCCTCATGCCGTCCGTGGAATTCATCCACTTCAAACGTATGCCCTCCGCAGGGCACCTCGTAGCGGGTCTTGTCTATGGGGTAAGGCTCGCACAGGCGGAGCAGTTCGCGGGCTTCCGCCGTCGGGATTTCCTTTTCCCATTCGTAGCGGCTCAGACCGGAGTCATCGCTTTTCCCTTTTATCGTGATGAAACCCTTGTCGTCTTTAAGGCGGATGCGAACCGTGCGTTCGGGCACACGACACAGGTAGCCTTGCACGATGCGGTGACTGTCGGCGGCCTCCGACTTGTATTGGTCGGAAAGCACCTTGAATTTGCGTTCTATTTCTTGCATAAATTACCCCCCCTAAAGGAAGCTTTGGTATTCATTTATCCTATTATATATCACCTATTACAAATACTCTTGTATGCGCAGTACTGGCAGGGCTGCGTGCCGGTACTTTGACGAAACGGGATTGCCGGGTCAAACATTTCCTCCAGGCAAGCGGTGAGGTGCCGGCGGAAGTCTTCCTCGTACTTGGCGAAGTCGGTTATCCACATTTTTGCCTCCTTGTGATACAGGCGGGTGTCGAAGTCCTCCTTGAACGTGTCGCGTATGTAGTAGATGCCCGGCATGATGGTTTTGCCCGCCGCCCGGTCGCGGTACAGCAGACCGTACAGGAACGTCTGCAACACGTATTTGGGCCGCTTTTGCTGGCCGGGGTCGAACACGTCGTCAAAGCTCTTGAAATCGAGCGAGCCGCTGCCCGTCTTGTAGTCGAGGATGCGCACCTGTCCGTCCTTTTCGTCCACCCGGTCGATGTAGCCTTTCAGGTTGGCCTGACGCACACCGTCGGACAGCGGGTAGCACGCGCGGTACAAGTCTTCGGAAGCAATATAGCGGAACGGAGCCTGCCGCTTGTCGACAAGCAGGGTCTGCTTCACGTATTTCCGCAGCACATGGGCCACCAGCAGGTTGTTGCCTTCGAGCGGCACGAGCGTGTGGTCGCGCCGCTTGAAATACTTCTCGGCAAAGGCCCGCGCGATGTGGCGGTCCATGCCCGCCTGGTCGGCCATGAGGAGCTCGCAGTCGTCGGGCTGCACCATTTGTCCCTTGTAAGGCGTGTAGGTATATTCCATCACGGCGTGGAACAGGGTGCCGAACATGTTGTCCTGTATGGTCTCGTCCACCTCGTCGGCCTGCTGCATGCCCTCAACGTGGGTAAAGTAGAATTGCAGCGGGCAGTCGATGTAGCTATTGATGGAACTGGCCGACAAGGCTTTGTCACTGCCGGGTTGGAGGAAGGCCTCCAGCTTGCGCATCACCTCGGGCGACTTCTCTATGCGGAGCGGGGCAGGGCGGGCAAAAGCCACGTCGAACGTCACGGCCCGCTGTTGCAGGGGCACCCCGTAGTGGTAGTGCAGCTGGTGGGCGAAGCGGCTCACCTCGCCCGTGAGCAGTCCCTCGGTGCGCGAATCGTACAGCAGGAACACCCGCTTGGCCCTGTGGATGAGGCGGTAGAAGTGGTAGGCGGCCAACGCGTCCTGGTGCTCGGCGGTGGGCAGGTCGAAGCCCCGGCGCAGGTTGTAGGGGATGAAACTGTTCTGCGGGTTGCGGCGTGGGAACACCCCTTCGTTGAAGGAAGTGATGATGAGGTTCTCGAAATCCAGCCCGCGCGTTTCGAGCACACCCATGATTTGCAGCCCCGCCAACGGTTCGCCCACGAAGGGGATGGAGATGCCCGCCGTGAGCTGGCGGACGAGCCGCACGAGCGTATCGGTCGAGGGGTCTATCCCGGCGGGGCGGGTGCGCATGATGTCGTTCATGCGGTTCAGCACCATATAATATTGGTACAGGAAGTCCAACTCCATGCGGTAGTCCGCCGTGCGGGACGAGTGCCGCCAACTGGCCTGCAGCTGCCGCAGCACGCGCATGAGGTAAGGCAGGAAGTCGCCCGTGTCCGCCAACGGCGTGAATATCGTCTCCATAAGCGGCATCCCGCCCAGCTCGGCCGCATCCACGTACACCCAGTTGTTAGCCGCGATGCGGTTGGTAAGCGTGTGCACATAGTCGCCACACACCAGGTTGATGTATTGGTGGTTCAGCAGGTTGAGCACCGTTTGAAAATAAAACGCCGTGCCATGCGGCGTGTCCCTCCTCCGTCGTTGCAGTTCGAACACCAGTTCTATCAACCCGGCGGCAGGCGTGGCCTTCAGCGGAAAGCCCATGGTCACGTTCACCTTGTCCACCCGGGGCGGCAACGAATGGATGAGGGGGATGAGCATCCCCTCGTCGGGCAGCACCACAGCGGTGTTGATGCCGTCGGAGGAGTCATTGCCCGCAAAGATGCCGTCGAGCAACGCGTACACCTGCTTGGCCTGTCCCGCCTGCGACGGCACGGCCCACAGTTCGAAATGCTTGTCCCGCAGCTTCTCGCCCGAAGGCTCGATGTCGAGCCGCGAGGGGAAGGCCTTCACGTTTTCCCTCCAGAAGCGCGAAGCCGGGTTGTCCTCGTCCTGCAGCTCCGCCGCCTCGTAGTCCCAATAGAAGTCGGCCCGTTCTTGCCTTTGCAGTTCCTTGAACACGCACCGTTCCGCCGGAGTGAGGGCGTTGAAGCCGATAAACACGAATTGCCGCCCGGCATATTCCTCGACCTCTTGCCCCGCCTTGAGCCGCTCGGCCACCCGGCGGTACATCATCCCCTCGGTGGCGAGCCCCTCGGCACGCAACGCCTGCTGGAAGTCCTCATACAGCGGCAGCAGCACCCGCCACGTGGCGACGAAGTTCCGGCTCATGGAGTTGTCGGGCACCGGGTCGAAGTTCTTCCAGAACTCCCGGATGGCGGCTATCTGATTTTCGGTGAAGGCATTGAAGCGGTGGTCTATCTCCTTCAGTTCCGTGACGTTGGTGAACAGCTGCCGGGGATCCACCAGGTACTTGTCCACGTCATCGAAGTCCGCCAGCAGCATTTCTCCCCAGAACACGAAATTGTCGAATCCCTCGCTGCTGCCGCTCACCTTGCAGTAGGAGGCATACAGGCGGAACAACGCCCCCAGCCGGTCCACCGGTTGCTCCCTGGCCGCCATCTGGATGCACTCGTTGATGGTCATCACATCGGGCGAAAACAGGGGGCGGTCGATGGCATCGGACAGGTAGCGTTGAAAAAAAAGCCCCGCCCGACGGTTGGGAAACACGAACGTGCGTTCCACCACGTCCGCCCCATATTCCTTATAAAAGGCCTGCGCGATGCGCTGAAGAAAAGGTTTCATGCGGTGTTCGGTCTTTGTGGCACAAAGATAGTGAAAGGTGAGCGCAAAGCAATCAAGCTTGCTTGAAATTGCTTTGTAGAATGTTCAAGTTTGTCTTTTAAAAGCCGATTCCTAACTTTCCTATTGTTTCTCCCGACAAATTCACTACCTTTACGCCGTCTAACCTAATCATTGTAATAAAATGAACGAAACAACCTTCACCTCGCCCGTGGCCAACGCGCCGCAAGCCCCCTTGACGCTGAACGCGCAAAGCGAAGCACTCATCGCCACCACCGCCCGCTGGAGCCGCTTCCTCGGCATCCTCACCTTCGTCATGATGGGGCTCATGTTCCTCTCCGGGCTGACGCTGCTGTTCACCGCCTCCATCCTGGCCGACTACGCCGACTTCGCGGGCATGAACCTCACGCTCATGGCACTCCTGTACATCATCCTGCCCGTGCTGTACCTTTTCCCGGGGCTGTTCCTCTACCGCTACGCCAGCCGGATGCGCACCGCCCTGGCCAACCGCGATGAAACCGCCCTCACCGACGGCCTCCTGCAACACAAGAAGCTCTTCGCCTTCATGGGCATCTACAGCATCGTGGCCATCGCCCTTATCATACTGGCCATCATCATCGGCACCATCGTAGGCGTGGCCATGGCGATGTAACCCATCTGCCCGTCACGCAACCCAAACGAAGGAATAATGAAATACATAATAGGCGTATTGCTCCTCACCAGCTGCTGCCTGGCAGGTTGCGAGGAACAGAAAGATGTTATGCCCACCACTCCGTTCTGCCTCGACAAAACATACTACGAAGCAAGGTGGGGACGTGGCGAAACCACCATCCCGATTATGAACGGCAGCGGCGACATCCAGTTGGACATCACAAACGAAAACATACTCCAAGCCTCCTACCAAAAAGAACTGCAAGCCGACGGGGCAATCGGCACGGTAACCCTGCACGGCAAGCAAAAAGGGTCTACCACGCTCACCCTCACAGATAACGTAACCCACGACCAGGAAACCGTGGAAGTTAAAGTGACCGACTGCTACCTGGCATACACCGTTGACAAGAGCAACTGTCCGGCACTGGCAGCAGGCGCGGTCTTGTTCTTTGTAAGCAACGAGGCACAAGCTCTCCACCTCTTTGCTTCGGACAATCAGTCCGACACGCCGACGACTACGGGCACATACGAGTTTTTCGTCAGACAAGACAACGGAGGCTCCCTGCGCCCTTACTTGCGGATAGGCTTCCCCTCGGGCACAGCGGAAGGCACATCGGATATCCCCCATGAATTTGTCCTGTCATTCAACAACCCGCAAGCCGTCCTTTCCATCATCCAAGGCTACTTAGGTGTGGACTGGGACGCGCTTATCCGCACCCCCACAGCCAAAAACACCGCCCCGCAACGTTTCACCATGACGCTGACCAATCCGGACTCCGGGCATGAAACGACCGGGACATTCAGCACGGCATCCATCCCGGAACACGTGCTGGAGTGAAACCGCACCCGACATCATCCACCAAACATCAGACTTTATGCAATACGTCCTTCTTCCTTTCATCCTCCTTGCGTGCAGCCTTACCTTGCACGCCCAACCGGTCAGCATCGTGTTTATCGGCAACAGCATCACCTACGGGGCTTGTCTGACCGATCCGTCCACAGAGGCTCCGCCGGTGCACACCGCCGCCCTGCTGCGCGAAAAAGGATACGAGGTAGCCTTTGCCAACTGCGGCTACAGCGGCTCCACCACGGTGGACTTCCTCCCCGGCGACAAACTGCTGCCCCGCGTGGTGCAAGCGGCAGACTCGCTCTCGCGGCTGGGCGGGCCGCTCGTGTTCTCCATGATGCTCGGCACGAACGACAGTGCCATGCGGGGCACGAAGGGCGCACCCGTGTCGCCCGACCGCTACAGGCACAACCTGCTGTGCATCATTGACAGCCTGCACGCCCGTTACCCCGGCAGCTACTTCATCCTGCACCGCCCGCTATGGTACAGCCCGAACACGCACAACGGCGCCACCTACCTGGCCGAAGGGCTGCAACGGCTGCAAACCTACACCCCCGTGCTGGACGAACTGCCCCGCGAACGCCCCTACATCCTGCCCGGCGACCGCAAAGCCTACGACCGCTTCCGCCGCCAGCACCGGAAGCTCCTGACACCCGAAGCCGGCAACAGCGGCACATTCTACCTACATCCCAACAAAGCCGGAGCTGAGGTGCTGGCCGGTTATTGGACAAAAAGCATTATCCATAACATGAAGAATTACGTGCTACAGGACAAATAGACATGTGAGATATAGTTACACGTTACGTTTAATTTCAAATAACTACTTATCAACCATAAACCCTATGAACAAGTTTTTCTCGACCGGCCTGCTTGGCCTGCTGTCGTTTACCACAGCCAGCCTGGCGCAGGATTATTACGCCAACGCCCGCGCCCAATGGTTCAAAAAAGCCGAAGCATGCAAGCCCGCCCTCACTTTGACGGAGAAGCGTCCGCAACACATCGTTGAAATAGCAAACGACACCACCGCCTTCCAACATTGCCGGGCGGTTCAGGTTGCCCCTGCCACAAGCCTTGACACAACGTCATTTGGCGACAAAAAGGAAATCATCCTCGACTTCGGCGAGCACATCACCGGCCATTTCTCCTTTGCCGTGCGCACCACCGGCCTGGCTGCCGACGGCCCGTTACGTTTCCGGTTCACCTTCGGCGAAGTGCCGGCGGAAGTGTCCGTCCCGTTCGACCCCTACCCCGGCATCTTGAGCCGGGCCTGGTTGCAGGACGAGGTGGTCACTGTGATGCACGTGCCGGATACCATCACCCTGCCCCGTCGGCTGGCCTTCCGCTACGTCAAGATTGAACTGCTGGGTTATTCGCCCTACTACCAGTTCAACCTGCATGACCTGAAATGCATGGCCTCCACTTCGGTCACGACCTGGCCGGAACCCTTGCCCCCCACCACAGACCCCATAATACGCCAAATAGACCAAGCGGGACTGAACACGCTGAAAGAATGCATGCAGACCGTGTACGAGGACGGTCCCAAACGCGACCAACGCCTGTGGATTGGCGACCTGTACCTCGAAGCCCTGGGCAACACGTACTCTTTCAAACAGCATGACCTCACAAAGCGCTGCCTCTACCTGCTCGCAGCACTGAGCGACACAACCGGCCACCTGCTGGCCACCGTCATCGAGCAACCCGTGCCCCGGGCGCAGGACAAGCAGTTCCTGTTCGAATACGCCCTGCTATACAATGTAGCGTTGAAAGACTACCTCGAAGCCACGGGTGACCGCACCACGGCAGAGGACCTGTGGCCGGTTGCCAAAAAGCAACTCGACATCGTGCGCGAGAACATGCGGGATAACGGGCTGATGGACTACGAAAAGCTGGAGGAAACATGGTGGGTATTCTTCGACTGGCGCGAGGAACTACACAAGGAAGCGGCCACACAAGGCCTGGCCGTATTCGCCCTGCGGGAATCGTACCGATTGGCAGAACTCCTCGGACACGAAAAGGAAGTAGCCGACCTGCCCGCCTTAATCAAGAAAATGACAAAAGCAGCCCGCAAGCACATGTACAACCTGGCGACCGGCCTTTTCACCGGTACAACCAGCGAACAAGTTTCCTACGCTTCGCAAATATGGATGATACTGGGCGGCATCGCCACCCCCAAAGAGGGACAGCGGGCACTTACTGCCCTGCGAACCATCCCCGACGTGTGTCGCCCTGGCACGCCCTACTTGTATCACTACTACATCCAGGCCTTGCTCGACTGTGGGATGCGGCAAGAAGCCAAACAAGCCCTGGCCACCTACTGGGGCGGCATGGTAGAAAAAGGAGCGGACACCTTCTGGGAAACCTATGACCCGCAAGACGACTTCCTGTCGCAATACAACTTCTACCCACTGAACAGCTACTGCCACGCCTGGAGTTGCACCCCGGTGTACTTCATCCGCAAGTATCCGGAAGTATTCCAACGATAAGAAGGAGATGCGAATGATATAGAATGAACAAGAAAAAGCCGCGAACGGGAGTTTCCCTCCCATTCGCGGCTTTCCTGTTATGACAGCCTTGGCCGACCGTGCCGTCAGGCGTTGCGGAAGACCAGCCCGTCGCCTTGCACGTCCACGGTGATGGCCTTCGAGTTGTCCACGTTGCCCGCGATGATCTGCTTGGACAGGTCGTTCAGCACGTAGCGTTGGATGGCACGCTTCACGGGCCGTGCGCCGAACTGCGGGTCGTAACCCTCGCGGGTGAGGAAGTCCACCGCCGCGTCGGTCATGCGCAGCGTGATGCCGTTTTGCGCCAGCATGTGTTCCACGCCCTTGATTTGCAGGCGGACAATCTGGTTGATTTCCGTCTCCGTGAGCGGGGCGAACATGATGATTTCATCGATACGGTTCAGGAACTCAGGCCGGATGCTCTGCTTCAGCAAGTCGAGTACTTCGCCCTTGGTGCGCTGCATCACCTCGTCGCGGTTGGCCGCCGTGATGTGCTCGAAGCGTTCGCGGATGAGGTTCGAGCCCATGTTGGAGGTCATGATGATGATGGTGTTCTTGAAGTTCACCGTGCGCCCCTTGTTGTCCGTCAGCCGCCCGTCGTCGAGCACTTGCAGCAGGATGTTGAACACGTCCGGATGCGCCTTTTCTATTTCGTCGAACAGCACCACGGAGTACGGCTTGCGGCGTATGGCCTCGGTCAGCTGGCCGCCCTCGTCGTAGCCCACGTATCCGGGAGGGGCACCGATGAGGCGCGTGGCACTGAACTTTTCCTGGTACTCGCTCATGTCGATGCGGGTCATCATGTTCTCGTCGTCGAAGAGGTATTCGGCCAGTGCCTTGGCCAGCTCCGTCTTGCCCACGCCCGTGGTGCCCAGGAAAATGAACGACCCGATGGGGCGGCGCGGGTCCTGCAACCCGGCACGGCTGCGGCGCACGGCGTCGGACACGGCGGCGATGGCCTCGTCCTGCCCCACGACGCGCTTGTGCAGTTCGTCCTCCAGGTGCAGCAGCTTGTCCTTTTCGCTTTGCAGCATCTTCTTCACGGGGATGCCCGTCCAGCGGCTCACGATGTCGGCAATATCCTCGCTGTCCACCTCTTCCTTGATCATGGCGTTGTCGCCCTGGATGGCGGCCAGTTCCTTTTGCAGGGAGGCGATGGCGTTTTCCGCGTCCTTGATTTTGCCGTAGCGTATCTCGGCCACCTTGCCGTAGTCGCCCTCGCGTTCGGCGCGTTCGGCCTCGTACTTGTAGTTCTCGATGTCAATCTTGGCCTGCTGGATGCGGTCGATGAGCTTCTTTTCCGAGCTCCACTTGGCCCGCAGCCCCTTGGCTTCCTCTTTCAGGTTGGCGATTTCCTCGTTGAGCGAGGCCAGCTTCTTGTCGTCGTGCTCGTGCTTGATGGCTTCGCGTTCTATTTCCAGCTGCTTGATGTTGCGTTCGAGCGTGTCCAGTTCTTCCGGCTCGGAGTCGATTTCGAGCCTCAGCCGTGCCGCCGCCTCGTCCATGAGGTCGATGGCCTTGTCGGGCAGGAAGCGGTCGGTGATGTAGCGGCTGGAGAGTTCCACGGCGGCGATGATGGCATCGTCTTTGATACGCACCTTGTGGTGGTTCTCGTAGCGTTCCTTCAGCCCGCGCAGGATGGAGATGGTGCTGGCTTCGTCCGGCTCGTCCACCATGACCACCTGGAAGCGGCGTTCCAGGGCCTTGTCCTTTTCGAAATATTTCTGATACTCGTCCAGCGTGGTCGCGCCGATGGCCCGCAGCTCGCCCCGCGCCAGGGCAGGCTTCAGGATGTTGGCCGCGTCCATCGCGCCTTCGCCCTTGCCCGCGCCCACGAGGGTGTGTATTTCATCTATAAACAAGATGATTTCGCCTTCGCTCTTCATCACCTCGTTGACCACGGCCTTGAGGCGTTCTTCGAATTCGCCCTTGTACTTCGCCCCGGCCACGAGCGCGCCCATGTCGAGGGAGAAGATTTGCTTCGACTTCAGGTTTTCGGGCACGTCGCCGCGCACGATGCGGTGGGCCAGCCCTTCGGCGATGGCGGTCTTGCCCGTGCCCGGCTCGCCTATCAGGATGGGGTTGTTCTTCGTGCGGCGGCTCAGTATCTGGAGCACGCGGCGTATTTCCTCGTCGCGCCCGATGACGGGGTCGAGCTTGCCCGACCGCGCCCGTTCGTTGAGGTTGATGGCGTACTTTTCGAGCGAGTTGTAGCTGTCCTCCGCCGAGGCCGAGGTCGCTTTGCCGCCCTTGCGCAGCTCGGCGATGGCGGCGGCAAGACCTTTTTCGGTGATGCCCGCGTCGTTGAGCGGACGCTGCATCATGTTCTTTTCGGCCA
>CALUML010000080.1 GCA_944321745.1 uncultured Bacteroidales bacterium | reverse complement strand
TGTTTGATGAGGTGACGGCGCCCCCCGAGATCCACACACGTCCCCAACACGACGCTCAGCACGGCATAACCGAAGCCCCGGCAAGCCATGGGCACGTACAGTTGGGAGAGGGCGATGCCTTTTGAAATAATAAAATAAAGCCCCAGCAGGTAGCCGCCCACGCCAGCCAGCCCCACAACGATGAGCCGCACGTAGGGCAGCCGCCGGACGTGCATCCACCAACAAGCGAAGAGGCATCCCGCCAGGCATCCGGCCAGCACGGGCCAGTCCAGCCGCACGCTGGTGGCCGCACCGTAGTGCATCACCTCGCCGAGGAATGCCTCCTCCAACACATGCTCGGTGGCCAGCAGCACCTCCACCGCCGTTATCAGCAGGAATATGGGCAGCAGGTGGCGGTACGTCCACATCTGCGGCTCCAGGTAGGGGTGGCGGATGGAGCGCATGCGCCCCACGCACACCACGAGCGTGACCGTCGCCGCCAAAGCCAACTGGCGCATAACGGGGCTGGCCCACCAGTCGTAGTAGTCGCCATAATTAAGCAGAAAAGCCACCTGCAACAGCAGCAACGCCCACAGCAACGCCCCCAGCCAGTCGATGCCCACCAGGCGCATCTTCTTGAATGTACGGAAATGGCGGGTGCACACGGTGAGCACCAGCAGGTCCGCGAGCATGAGGCCGCACACGAACAGGTGCATGTGCTCCCACCGGTAGTGGTACATCAGCCACGTGGCCGCCAGGTCGGACAGCTGCATGCTGCCCAGTATGACGATGTGCAGCACAGGGAAAAAGACCGTGAAATCGCGCCTCGGGGTTATCCACAGCTGGATGTTGGACATGCACTCGAACGTGCCTTGTATCTTGCACATCCCCTCCACGAAGCACACCGCCCACAGCAGGGGCAGGAAGCCGACGTGCGGGGCGACGAGGTTACACAGCAGCACGCCGGTGGCCGAGGCGCACAGCAGGGTCTTGTTGGTGAAGCGGAATTTCATGCGGAACAGCAGGGGAAAGTAGACGGCCATGCCCGCCAGGTTGGCATACAGGCACATCAGCAGGTCCTCGCGCATGAGGGAGGTGGTGCCCATCATCTGCCCCAACGTGCCGAGGTACAGCCCGCCGGAGCATTGGAACGTCACGGCGATGCACACGTATATCCAAGGGCGGAGCCGCCCGGGCACGAATGCCCGGAACATGGGCATGGAGAAGGGTAGGGGTCGTGTCGCTTCGCTCATTTCAATATTTCACTTTGCATTCCACATTGTAGCCCGCCTTGAGCCGCGCCAGGTCGTCGGCCTCGTTGCCCTCCAGGCGGATGCGCACCGGCACGCGCTGCTCCACCTTCACGAAATTGCCGGTGGCGTTGTCCTGCGGCACCCGGGAGACGGCCGCCCCCGTGGCATCGGCGATGGACTCCACCACTCCCCGGTACGCCACCCCGGGCACGGCATCGGCGGTGAGCTCGACCTCCGCCCCTACGCGGATGCGGGGCAGCTGCCGTTCGCGGTAGTTGGCAATGACCCACAGGTCGCCGCCGTCCACGATGTCCACCATCGTCTGCCCGGGCTGCACCAACTGTCCTTCGTGTATGTCCTTGCGCCCGGTCACGCCGTCGCACGTGGCCACGACGACCGTGTACGACAGGTTGAGCCGCGCCAGGTCCACGGCGGCCTGCGCCAGGCGGATGGCGGCCTCACCCTGCCCCAGGCGGCGGGTAAGTTCGTCCTTGGACAGGGCGGTGGACCGCTTCGTGCGCACGGCCTGGTCGTAGCGTGCCCGGGCAGCCTCGTAGGCGGTCGCCACCTCGTCGTACTGCTGCCGGGTCACGGCCTCCTGTTCCAGCAGCCTCTCGTAGCGGTGCCACTCGCGCTCGGCGTTGACCATCCGCACGCGCATTTCCTCGATGGCCGCATCGCCCACGCCCAAGTTGCTCTGCGTGGTGGCTATCCCGGCGTTCGTCACCTGCTGCCCGGCCTGCGCGTTGGCCAGGTCGGCCTCGGCTTGCGCCAGCCGCAAGCGGAACTCCGCGTCCTCTATCACCAGCAGCGTATCGCCCCGGCGAACGGGCTGGTATTCTTCAAAATATACCTTCTTGATGAAACCCTGCACCCGCGTGTTGACAGGGGTGATGTGCTGTCTCACCTGGGCATTGTCCGTATATACCACGTGCCCCAGGTGCACGAAGCGGGAGCATACGTACGTCATCCCGGCCACCAGCAAAGCGATGGTGACCAGGTTATAAATCATTCTTTTGGTCTTTCTTGCAATCATATGGTTTGGAGTATAGTTGCGGGAAACAATCTGAAATCTGAAATCTGGAATCTGAAATCTGAAATCTGAAATCTGAAATCTGGAATCTGAAATCTGAAATCTGAAATCTGAAATCTGAAATCTGAAATCAAGCCCCCCTAATCCGACAGTCCCAACGTGTGGGTGAGGTATTGCATCTTATAATATTGGTACAGGATGCCGATGCGGGCATTGACCAGCCCGAGGTCGGCGGTCAGCTTCATGTTGCCCGCATCGAGCATGTCGGTCAGCAAGGCCATGCCGTTGCGGTAGCGGTTGTCGGTCACGGCGTAATGCTCGTCGGCCAGCGTCACGCTTTTCTCCTGCGTGCGCAGGTCGGTGAACGCTGTCAGCAGGTTCACGTAGCCCGCTTGCACGGCATTTTCCACCTGCTCCTGCGCCAGTTGCTGCTGCGCTTCCGCCTGCCGCACCTGCATGCGTGCCTGCCGCAGCCCGGCATGACGCTTGTAGAGGGACGAGAGGTCGTAGCTGACGCCTACCCCCACGTACCAGTAGTTGAAGTTGTTGTCGAGCACCGGCACTTCGATGGTGACCGGGCCGTCCAGGTGGTCGACCGCCACGAGAGCCACCCGGGGCAGACGTTGCGCCCGCTCCTGCCGCACCTGCTGCTCGCTCAGCCGCACGGATGCCCGGGCTTGCTTCAAGGCGAGGTTGTTGGACTCGGCCATGTGTTGCCATTCGTCTTCCGTCAAGGCTTGTATTTGCCGTTGCAATAAAGCTGTGTCGGGGCATATTTCCGTGCCTTCGGGCAGGTGCAGGGTGGTGACCAGCTGGTGGTTGGCAATGGCCCGTGCGTCCTGCACCCGGGCCAGTTGCAGGCGCAGCTGCTCGCGTTGCAGTTCGTAGCGGGTGATGTCGTTTTGCAATGCAGCGCCCTGTTCGAGGCGAGCCTCCATGTGGGCAATGAGCTGCTCGGCCAGTTCGAGGTTTTTCCGCAACACGAGCATTTGGTTGTCCAGTTGGAACAAGTCCAGATAATGCCCCGCCAGCAGGAAGCGCATCTCCTGTACCTGCTGTTGCAAGTCAAGCTCAGCCAGCAACTGGCCCAGTTCGGCCTGCTTGATGCCGCTGCTAATCGTCCCGCCCGCATAAATCACCTGCTGCGCCTCTACGGCAAAGTTGTTGCCGAAGTGCGGCATGTCAATCCTCATGCCGTGGCTGAAATTCCGCTCCCATATCCGGCCATTGCCCAGATAACTGGCCGACAAGGATACGCTGACATCCGGCAGACGCTGCGCCTTGGCCGCATTCAAGGCCTCGTCGGCGGCTGCCTTCCCAGCCTCGCTTGCCTGGATGCTGCGGCTCTGCTCATCGGCCAAACGGAACATTTCCTCGATGCCCATCCACCGGGGTTGGGCATAAAAAAGCTGGCTGCACAGTGCCGCGATACCCGCCAGCACCATGAGCCTTTTCATTTTGCTCATACGCTAAAAAAAGATGAAAGTATAAAGGTGAAAGTATAAGGGGGGATGGATGAACGGACAGCTAAATCAACGTCGCGGCACCCCAAGAGTGGAAGTCGTGAATTTTATTTTTGTAGCGGATAACACACCTTTTCATGTCCTGTTTCCCTTGTTTTCGGGTGCAAAAGTAGGAAAAAAAGAAGTCGAATGCGACCCTGCGCTACGCGCGATTTAAATTCTTTTAACGCGTGTTTCTCCTTGTTGTCTTTGAAAATCAGGGCATAAAAAAAGAGGGCGTTTCGGATGTTCTCACTCCGAAACGCCCTTTTGTATGGTTTTTATGCGGCCGCCTGGTCCTTGCCGGTTGTCAGGCTTTCAGTCGTTGTTCTATCTCGTGCACGCTGTTGCGGAAGCGTTTGTCCGTCTCCATCAAGTCGCCCACTATTTTGCAGGCGTGCAGCACGGTGGCGTGGTCGCGTTTGCCGATAGCCTCGCCAATGGCTGCCAGCGAGCTTTGGGTGAGCTTTTTGGACAGGTACATGGCAATCTGCCGTGCCTGCACCACTTCGCGCTTGCGGCTCTTGGTGGAAATGGCATCAACTGATAAGTCGAAGTAGTCGCAAACCACGTCTCGTATGCGTTCCACCGTGTTGACTTTCGGCGTGATATTGACAATGCGGGCAATGACCTTTTCGGCCAGTTGCAGGTCGAGCGGTTTGTCGGCCAACGTGGAGTGTGCCATGAGCGACACCAGCACGCCTTCCAAGTCGCGCACGCTGTCGGTCACATGCTCGGCGATGTAGTCCACCACATTGGCCGGAATGTCCAGCCCGTCGCGGTATATCTTGTTTTCCAAGATGGCCTTGCGCATAGCGAAGTCCGGCTTTTCAATTTCAGCCGACAACCCCCACTTGAAGCGGGTGAGCAACCGCTGTTCCAGCCCGGCCATGACGATAGGCGAGCGATCGGATGTGAGTACCAACTGCTTGCCTGACTGGTGCAGGTGGTTGAATATGTGGAAGAAAGTATTCTGCGTGCCGGTCTTACCCGCAAATTCCTGGATATCGTCCACAATCAGCACGTCAATGGTCTGGTAGAAATTGAGGAAGTCGTTCGCTGTGTTGTTGCGCACCGCGTCGGTGTACTGCACCTGAAAAGTGTTGGCCGACACGTACAACACCCGCTTTTCCGGATGCAATTGCTTAGCCATCACTCCGATGGCATTGGCCAAGTGCGTCTTGCCCACGCCCGACTGCCCATAGACGAACAAGGGATTGAAGATGGTCTTGCCCGGTTCGTTGGCAATGCTGATGCCTGCCGTGCGTGCCAATTTATTGCTTGCCCCCTCAATGAGGTTGGCAAACGTATAAGCCGGGTTCAGCTGCGGGTCGATGTCCGGCAGGCGGTTCTTGGCATAGGGATTTACGTAGCCCGGTTTGGGACGGGGCTGGTCGGCAGCACTGGGCAGGGGGATTTTCTTGTTGTTGCCTTTATCCACCAGCACCCGATATTCCAGCCGTGTGCCTTCACCCACCACCCGGTAGAGTGTTTTGCCCAGCAAATCGATATACTTTTCCTCGATATACTCTACAAAGAACGGGCTGGGCACTTGCAGCACAAAAATGTTGTTTTCGTACTTCAGCGGCATAATGGGGGCGAACCACGTGTCGTATGCGGTTTCCGGGATGTTGTCCTTGATCACATCCAAGCAGCCTTTCCACAGTTGTTCGCAAGTCATTGCCATACCACTTTTTCCGAATATCAATTGTTTCTATTACCTAATTATTGCTGAAAATCAACGCAAGAAAACATAAAAAAAAGTGCCGTGTAGCACTTTACAAAAGTCTGAAACTTTTCCGAGCCGTGCAAATAATATTTCATCGGGAAAGAAACGGCTTTTACATTCTTTTTATTATCAACCCATTGCTATACTTTATTGTTGTTCAATAAAATAGATAGCTAATCTTCTGTTGAAAAAACTGATTTTAAAAGCATTGACAGATTGTCGGACAACCTGCTCCATACCCTCGTCAGGTATCCTAAAATCGGCTAAACAATAGGGTGTCAGCCCGTCTTGAATACCCCATCCCCTTGTTCCTTATTTTAGATTTAGTCTAAGAGAAAATGCCAGACTCAATCCTTCCGTCCGAAGAGCGAGAAATGCACGTACCGCTTGGGATGTTGCCGCAAGTCGATGAGTAGGCTATCGGCGGCGGAAGCGGTGTTGGTGAGGTCGATGTACAGTTGGCGGTCGTTGAGCAATGCCCCAAGTGTGCCAGTTCCCGCGTTTATTTTGCCGATGGCCATGTCAAGACCCGACAGGGTGTGATCTAAATTGTCGAACGTGGCACGGTAGTCTATTTGTTTCAAGTTGCCGCTCACGACGGACAAGTCACCCAGCAGCAGGTCGGTCTTGTCCAATATGCGGGGCACGTCGTTGACCATCAGGTGACGCAACGAGCCGGACGTGGCGGCCAGGTCGGCAGCCGCTTTTTCGGCCGAGGCCAGTGTGCGGGCAATACTTTCATCCTCTATTAATTGTCGCAATGAGTGGATGAGCGAGTCGGCTTCCTGCGAGAATGATTCCAGTTTGGGTAACAGGCTGCCCGTAAGTGCCCCCATCAATCCTTCATCGGCACGCGATGGCACCACATCGCCTTCTACATAGCATTCGCCGTCCTTGCCTGTCGGGATGAGTAGCCGGATGGCTTTGCCACCCATCAGCCCGTCATCGAACATTTCGACTACAGTACCATGCGTCAGCCGGATATCCTTGGACACAGAAAATGTGATGGTAAAAGGCGTTTCACGTGTGAAGTCATACGCTATCTCATCTACCTGTCCCACCTTGTAGCCTTTCACATACACTGGCGTGGATGCCACTAGTCCGCCCAACTCTTCATATTGAGCATAATAACTGCGAGTCGGGGAGAAGATATTGACCCCTTTCAAAAAGTTAAGGCCAAAATATACCAGAAACAATGCCCCAATCACAATGAGGCCAAACTTCAAATCGCGCGATAATGTTTTCATTTTTCAGTTGCAAATACTCTTAGTTTCTCACTCCTTCAACAACTCCCTTGCCTCTGCTACGGATATTTTCTTGCCGTCCAGAAAAGCCACCACGAATGCATCAGGGAACTTGGCCTGCACTTCCTTTTTAGTGCGTTGTATCTTGTCGTAATCGGACGTGTTACCTACCGTATACTTGTACACGCCGCCTTCCAGGAAGTATTCTACACCGCTCATTCCCTTCAGCTTGCGATCGTTGGCCTTTAGTTTTTCCCGCGAAGTAGCAAACTGTACTTTGAACACCGGCTTGCCTGCGGCATCGCCTTTCACGGTAGCCGCCCGGGCCGCGTCCAGGTTCGAGCGGTTGTCATAGTCGCGTTTGTATTCATCAAACGCATTGGCTATGGCCTGTGCCAAGGCCGTCTGCCCTTTTTCGGACACCATGTAACGTTCCTCCGCCGGGTTGGAGATGAAACCCAACTCCACCAGCACGCCCGGACAGGCCGAGCGGTGGAGCACAATCAATTCGCTCTCCTTCACCCCGCGGCTCTGGCGTTTGCAATGCTTCACGAACTGGTTTTGCACTGCAGCGGCAAACTCCACGCTGCGTTCCATGTACTTGTTCTGCATGAACTCGAACATGATGTACGACTCCACCGACGTGGGGTCAAAGCCTTCGTAGCGGGTAGAATAATCGTCTTCCAACAAAATCACGGAGTTTTCGCGCATGGCCACGTCAAGGTTCGATTTCGACTTCGAAAGCCCGAACACGAACGTCTCCGTGCCCATCGTCGATTTGCTGGCGGTAGCGTTGGCGTGGATGGAGATGAACAGATTTGCGTGGTTCTTGTTGGCCAGTTCGGCACGGTCAAACAACGAAGGGTACGTGTCGCCCTTGCGAGTATACAGCACCTTCACGTCCGGATGCTGCCGCTCAATGAGTGCCCCCAACTTGAGTGCGACAGCCAGGTTGATTTTCTTCTCCTGCGAAATGGCTCCCAACGCACCCGGGTCGCGCCCGCCATGCCCGGGGTCTATCACCAGTGTGAACGCCGGTTGCCCCCACGCCACGCCCCATGCCAGGCACAGCCACAACCAGAAAGTCATATATCGTCTATGCACCATTTGTATATTAAGAAACGTTTTTGCACGTTTCACCTGCAAAAGTAAAACTTTTAATGAATGTCCGCAAGTTGCCGCATAAATTGGAAAACATTCCCGCATAAACGGAAAAACATTTGCTGTCAAAAGCAAAAGCACGTTTCGTCCGGACCGGGGAGGACATGCGGCGGTTTTTCCCTTTTCCCGCCCAACCGGTTGAACAATAGCCCGCTTTGTTTGTTGTACTTGACGAGTGAAAGGACAATCGGCATGGGCACGTTAAAGGAACAGATACGCGAATCGTACTTCAACCCGGTGTTGCAGATGTTACCGGCGTTGACCTTCATCGTGGCCAATTACGTGTGGGGCTTGGAGGCGGGCTGGTGGTGCTCCGTGGGAATCACCTTGGCGCTCACCTTGTATGTGCACAAGGCCTACCGGGGGCTTTTCGGGTGGTTCATGCTGCACATGCTGCTGCTGCTCGTCATGGTATCGCTCATGTGTGTCACGGCCTACGTGCTGCGTGGCACGGTCGTTGCCCGCGTGGCGGACAAGGTGGTTTTCCTGCTGTCGCTCATCCTGCTTTCCCTGTGCCAAAAGCCCCTTGTGCGGGTGGCCGACCGGCTGGTGTCGCCCCTCATCCCCATGAGCAACAACATCCTGGAGTTTTACAACATCGTGCACATCTTCATCGTGCTTGCGTCCCTTTACGTTGCCGCCTACCTGCTGTTCCTGTGGGCGGGGCGTGGACGTGTGTCGGCGGACTTCGAAGTGGTCAACATTGCCTCCGTGGGGTTTATCCTGCTGCTCATCGCTTTCTATGTGGTCAAAATCACGTTCGTGCGCCGGCAACTCGCCACCGAACGCTGGCTGCCCATCCTCAACCGCAATGGGAAGATAATCGGTGCCATCCAGCGGATCAGCAGCCTGACGGACCGGCGGCGGTTCACCCATCCCGTGGTGCGGGGTTTCCTGGTGAAAGACGGCAGGTTGCTGCTGCAAAAGCCGGTGGACAACCCGGATCTGTTTTATGCGCCCTGTTGGGATTGCCTGGTGGACAGCCATGTGTGCATCAACGAGAAGCCGGACGATTGCCTGAAAAAGGCTTTGGCGGAACGCTTCGCCATCGAGCCGTCCAAATCGCTCTATCTGACCAAGTATATAGAAGATACTCCCTGCGAGCACCAATACGTGCTGGTGTACGTCATCAGCCACTACTCTGGCGACCTCACCCCTAACCCCCGCCTGGTGGAGCAGATGAAGTGGTGGACGCAGCCCCAAATAGAAGCCAACCTGAACAGCGGCATTTTCAACTCGAAATTCATCAAGGAATACAGTCTGCTGAAACGCTCCGGCCTGCTGGATGCGGAGGAAACGCACGGATGACCCGGCATGCGTGGTGCATGGACGTTATGGATATCCGCAATTTGCCTATCGCCTGTCATTAATCTACTTATCACCCTCCCCTTCATACCCCCTCCCGGCTACGCCGTATTTCCCCTAAAATATAGGGAAAGTACTTCGAAGAGGGGGGAGGGGTATGAACCAAGGGCATGAACATGGAATTGCCCGATTGCGGATAAGTAGCTGTTCAAAATTAATTATTATCATATTGTGCGCTATTTTGGAGATGTTTATTCCTGTCCGAAGAGGGAGTGTAGCGGGCTACACGACCGATGAGACAGGGAAAAACAGCCCAAAAGAGCGTGCAAGAGGATAATAAAGTAAACAGACGGCTACGGGTGTTGACATATACGTTTAATTTTGAATAGCTACTTATTATTAAGCATATTTAACCTGCCTGCCCGATGCTTCTTTTCTTTGGCATGATACTTGTAGGGGCGGATGGCCTTCCGGGCATGGGATGCCCGGTTGATGGAGAAATGATGCTAATACTTTGATTGTTATTGGTATATAATAGGCTATATAAAGGGTTGCACTCCTTTAGGCAAAAGGGTCACACCCCTTTAGGCAAAAGGGTCACACCCCTTTAGGCAAAAGGGTCACACCCCTTTAGGCAAAAGGTCAACACCCCTTTGGGC
>CALUML010000079.1 GCA_944321745.1 uncultured Bacteroidales bacterium | reverse complement strand
AATACGTCAACTATATTAATAACAAGCCTATTGGCAGAATTAAATACGCACTAAATTAATTCCGCCAACGGGTTTGTCTTTACGGTCGGCGGCCTTGCGGTGGGCCGTGCCGCGGATGGCGGCAGGCGGCAGGCCGTCGGTTGACGCCCGCCTACACCTTCAGCACGTCGGGCTTTTCGGGCTCGCCGAGGAAGCGGCCGGACTTGCCCACGTATTTGTCGGCGGGGTCGTAGTCGATGCCTATCTTGTCCAGCAGCGACTCCACCTGCACCTGGTGCATCTGCATCCCCAGGTCCCACGGGTTGTAGCCCAGCAGCATCCCGGCCATTTCCTCGTAGGTGAGCACGGGGATGCCGTGGCCGTCGTTGCCGTAGGTCTTGCCCTCCAGCTCGGCGATGGTGTATTGCCAGCGGTCCATGAACATGGCGCATCCCGGGCAGTTGGCCACGATGAAGTCGGGCTTGTAAGGCTCCATGGATTCGAATTTCTTCTTCGTGTTGGCCACCGAGTAGCCCCGGTTGGCCTGCACGATGTAGTTGCGGAATCCGAATCCGCAGCAGTGGCGGCGTTCGGGGTAGTCCACCACCTGGCCGCCCCATTCGGTAATCATGCCGGCCAGCACTTGGGGGAACTCCGCCCCGCCCACGGCTTTTTCCTTGAATATCTTGCCGTAGTGGCAGCCCACGTGTTCCACCACGCGCAGCGGTTCGCCCGTGTGGCAGTTCACCAGCTGGTATTTCATCCGCGCCTTCAGCTCCTTGCGGAACTTGTAGATGATGTCGCTGGGGTGGGCGATATTCTCCGGCATCTCAAACTCGCGCCCGGTGGCCTTGCGCAGGTTGTCGCGCGTCTTTTCCAGCTCGTCGGGGAAGTGCTTCCACGTCTCCACCACTTCGGTGAACACGCCGAACGACGTGACGCACGAGGGCACGTAGTGCTTCAGCCCGGCGTTGTTCATCAGCGAGAACAGGCGCGCGCACACGGCCTGCGTGGTGTCGAAGGGCACCACGTCCGAGTGGTAGCCGATGCCCGTGCAGGTGTGTGTGTTCGGGTCGTCCACGATGTTCTTGCCCAGCTCTTCCCTTAATATTTTGAGGAATGCCGCCTCCGACCCCGGGAAGAACGATTGCCGGATGCAGCTGCGTTCGTAGAAATAGTCGTCGTCTGCTATCTCCTTTTGGTATTCACGCCATTTGCTGATATGTTCCATGTAGCCTAATTTCAGATTTCAAATTCCTGATTTCAGATTTCAGGTTTCAGATTTCGGGTCGTTTCCCGCAGATTCCGGATTGTTTCCCGCAGATTTCGCAGATTGACGCAGATTGTTTACTCGTAGCTTGCAGTTCGTAGCTCGTAACTTGTAGCTCTAACTCGTAACTTGTAGCTCGTAGCCCGTAGCTACTTCTGGTGCTCGTCGTTGTTCTGCGTGTATACGTAGTCGGCGTATTCCGTGGGGATGTCGCGTTCGGCGTAGCCCATTTCCCGGGCCTTTGCGCGGGAGAACTTGTCGATGTCGTCCAGCAACGCCTGCCCGCCCGTCACTTCGAATATCCGCCGCACTTCCTCCAGGTTGTCCTCGGCGATGATGCGCAGCGCGCCCGGGCCGGGCCGGTGGTAGTTGGCCCCCAGGCGGTCGCTCACCTCCTGGATGTTGTCGCGGAACCATTTCCACACGGGGCCTTGCTCCGGGTGCCGTTCCGGGGTTATCACGTCCGGGTGCACGCAGTAGCCCGTGTGCAGGATGCCGTGTCCCAGTATCTGCTTCAGCGCGTATTGCTGACGGCCTTTCTCGCTGTCGGTGAAGTAGCCCAGCTCTTGCGACAGGCCGCGCAGGGCGTTGATGACCAGCCCCGGGGCGTTGCCGCGCGGGCAGCGCGTCTTGCACGACATGCATTGGCCGCAGTACCAGATGGTTTCGCTCCGCAGCAGTTCTTCTATCTTGTCTTCGTCTTTCGACTGCACGATGGTGCATATCTGCCTGGGGTCGTATTTGTAGAATTCGGCAGCCGGGCAGATGGCCGTGCACACGCCGCAGTTCATGCAGGCCGTGAGGCCTTCGCGGAAGCGCACGTCGCGCATGAGGAGTTCCGAGAGTTTTGCCATTGTGTTCTGATGTCTTGTGCCGGGGAAGCGGGCGGGCATGATGCGCCCGCCCATCCCGTTCTAATTTGCAAAGATAGGAATTAAAATGATTACAAATGCAGGAAAGGTGTGTTAACGGGTCGAAATGCGGGGCAAAAAGTCTCCGGCCGTGGCGGCTGATGCCTCAAAACGAGGCGGCTATCATGACGAAGCGTTGCCCCGCGCCGCCCTTATCCGATGACCCACTTGCTGCCCGGCACCAGCGACACGAGCTTGGCGGTGGCGTAGCAGCTGACGAATGTGGTGGCGGCTATGGCGGGGATGGCGGCCACCGAGGGCAGGGCCAGCGTGTCCTTGAACACCGTGACCCACAGCCCGAGCCAGAAAATGTGCATCAGATACATGCCGTAGCTCCGTTTGGACAGGTCGGCCACCCAGCGGGGCGGTTCGGACTGCCGGATGCGCGTGAACAACAGGAACGTGCCCGCCGTGGTCGCCACGCAGTTGATGGTGCAGAACGCCCATCCCACCTCGATGACCGGCGTGGCGTGCACCACGCCCGGCACCGCCTGCACGTAGAACGACAGGATGGTGGCGGCCGCCCCCGTGAGCATCAGTGCCAGCCCGGCCCACAGGCGGGTGCGGCGGCTCCACGTGAGGTGCACGCGGATATAATGCGCCAGCACCAGGTAGCCGAGGTAGCCCGAGAAATTCCATAACATGTGGTACTCGTTCCAGAAGCATTGCCCCCACACTTCGCCGCACCAGCGGTTGAGGTACGGGATGCAGGTGGACAGCAGGAAGAGGCCGATGAACCAGCGTTCCTGCCGCGCCGTGGCTTGCCGCAGCCACGGGGAGATGACGGGGATGAACAGGTACAGCCCGATGAGCGGGTACATGAACCACAAGTGCCCGCCCAGCGTGGGGAAGTTGAGCAGCAGGCGCGACAGGTCGCGGCCCGCCGTGGCCGCGTCAAGCTGCCCCCACAGCAGGGGCAGCGTGCTGTACAGCACCAGGAACACCAGGAACGGCGGCAGCACGCGCTTGAACCGCTTGCGGTAGAACTGCCCCATCGTCTGCCCCTTGCCCGTGGGCACGAGCAGGTAGGCCGACACGATCATGAACAGCGGCACGGCCATGCGCGAGAAGCCGTCGTACACCGACACCCACAGGCGGTCGGCCTCCGAAGCCAGGTAAGACTGAGGCCCGGCCATGTCCGTGGCGCCGGGGCCGGGATAGAAATTCTCGCTGGCGTGTACCACCATGACCAGGAAGCAGGCAAACACGCGCACGTAGTCCAGGAAAGCGATTCGTTTCATCGGGTTGTTTGTCATGTTTCAGGATGATTGCAGATGAGTTTTCGGCGTGCAAAGATAGTGTAATCTCCCCGTGCGGCTATCCGTCCGTGCCGATGCGGCGGAAATTCCGTCACTGCGCGGCGAAAATTCCGTAGTAACGCGGCGAAAATTCCGTGCCTGCGGAAAAATAATTTTGTAGTAACGCAATTCCGTCTTCCCCCGAAACGCCCGGGAAAAGGCCCGTAAACCCCGTGTGGGCGGGGTTGCCAGGGCGGACGGAACGGTTAGTGTTAAATATTCATAAAGCGCGTTCGTTTTTCCCCATTTTTTATAATAGGAATGAAAGATATACCGGGGAAAAGCCTACCTTTGCCCATACGGACAAAGGCATTTGCCGTTACGCGCAATTCTTTTCGGTATAAATAACCGGCACTGTTAATTGAACGTGTTACAAACGGATGATGAGGGGTTTGCAGCCCGTGCCCGCATCCTTGCGGGCGGCGGCCGGAACCCGGATTCAGCCAAAACAAGAAGGTCGTTATGGAAAAGAATGTAAAAGTCGAAAGCGAGTTGCTGGACTTGCAAGGCAACATGCGCAACTTTGCCTACTCGCTGACGTTGGACAAGGATGCTGCGGAGGATTTGTTGCAAGACACCACCCTGAGGGTGCTGGACAACCAAGAGAAGTTCGCCGAAAACGTCAACTTCAAGGGCTGGGTGCTCACCATCATGAAGAATATCTTCATCAACAACTACCGGCGGATTGTGCGCAACCAGACGGTTATCGACAAGACGGACGACCTGCACCTGCTCAACCTGCCCCAGGACTCGGGCTTCGACACGCCGGAGGGTTCTTACGCCGTGGGCGAGATAACCAGCTGCATCGACTCCTTTGCCGATGAGTACCGCATTCCCTTCTCCATGCACATCCAGGGCTTCAAGTACGAGGAGATAGCCCAGGCCATGCACCTGCCCATCGGCACGGTGAAAAGCCGCATCTTCCTGGCCCGCAAGCGTCTGCAGGAACAGCTGAAAGATTATCGATAAATTTAAAGAAGTTTCATTTTTGTGTGGAGCCGGGCGGGCAGTGGTGCGCGCCCGGCTTTTGTGTGTGCCGCCCCTTGCCCTGTGCGATGTGCGCCGCGTAGGGCTTGTGGAGGCCAGTTCATCGTCCCCATTTCGCTATCGTGCCCGTTTTGCGCACGGACAGGCACACCCCAGCGGCATTGCCGCCGGTGAAGTACCTCGCCCCGTCTACCACCGGCATCTGCCCGAAGTCCGCCCCGATGGAGCAGCCAATCTCCAGGCCCCACCAGCGGGGCATTACGCGGCTCACTTCGAGCAGGGCGGAAGTGCAGGTCTGCGGCGAGGCGAGCGGGTCGCGGTACGTGCCGTATGCGCGGCTCACGGACACCATCGCCCGCCAGTCGCACCCGGCGATGCGTCCCTCGGCGGCCACGTGGTGCACCTGCACGCGGTTGTTCACCATCCGCCAGTCGCCGCCCTCGGTGTGCACCGTGGGGGTGATGAAAGGCGTGCCGATGGTGCGCCCGAAGTAGCTCCATCCTGTGCGGAATATGCTGTTCATATAATAATTGTCTGCCCCGCCGTAGATGATGCCGTCTTTGTCGTGGTACGGGCCGGACTGGTCGGTGGTGTTCACATACTCATACACGATGCCCCGCAGCACCGGCCACCGCTCGCTGCGCAGCGACACGCCCCACAGGCCGTCGGCCACGTTCATCGTCTTGCCGATGAACTTTATGGGCGGGTCTTCGGTGAGGTTCTGCCAATAGCCGGACAGCGTCACGCCCGCCACCCGCACGTCCAGCCGCAGGGTTTGGGACAGGAGGTGGTTGCCTGCCGCGTTGCGGTACTCGTTGTCGTTGCAGGCATCTGTCCCCGATTTCCCCAGGAAGATGCGCCACCAGTCGCGCAGGCCGTTTGCCTGCCGCCCGTACACCGGGCTGGTGCCGCCCCATTGCGCCGCATGCTCAAAGCCATATTGGATGTTTACCGGCCACCGGCCACCCAGCTTCACGTAGGCGTATTTGTGGTGCAGCATCGCCCCCTGCACGTAGCGCGGGTCGTTGAACCAGCCGTGCACCAACGCCCCCCGCACCTGCACGAAGCCTTGGGTGAAGGGGATGCCCGTGTAGTCCTCGATGCCCACCACGATTTTGGGCATGGGACGGGCGTTGCGGGAGAAGAGCAAGCCCCCGCTCGACAGCACCGGGTCCAGTGCGCCCGGGTGTTCCTCGCGCGCACCCACGGCGATGTCCAGGAAGCCCCAGGCACGTGCCCGGGCGTAGTATTCGTGCAAGTAGGGTTTGGCGCCTTCGTTGCCGACACGCAGCACGCCGCTCAGTTTGAAGGCGTAGTCCAGCCACCGCCCGTCGCGGCTCAGTTCTTTGCCCGCCTCGGCGCGGGTGGTCCAGCTGAACGGGCCTTGCGAGTATAGCCCGTAGCGGTTGGCGTGCAGCCACAGGGGGGCGCGTCCGCCCGCTGAGGCTATCGCCGCCGTTTCTACTCGGTAAACGAGGCTGTCCTGGGCGGCCAGGGGGATGGTCAGCGGGAGGGACAGGAGCAGCCCGAAGACCAGCCCCCGCAAGTCCCCCCCGAGGGTGGGATGTGGGATGTGTGTGGATGTATGTGGTTTCATTCCTATTATTTAAATCAGACATTAACGGGATGCGGGGAGGCTTTGGGGGTCAGTGGGGGCTGCACCTCCACAGGTCGCCCAGCAGGGCATCGTCGTCCTCGCCCAGGCCGATGTAGCCGCAGGAGCCGATGGTGAAGGCGATGGCGTTCTCGCGGGCACCGCCGGGCAGTTCGCCCGCGCTGTACCACGTGTCGCTGCCGGGGTCGTATTCCAATACCTCGCCGATGACCCCTCCGCCGGTCTGGGGGCCGTGGAAGGCGCGCCCGGCCGTGACCAGCACCCGTCCGCCCAGGCACAGGGCGGTGGCGTTCACCCGCCCGCGGTCGGGCATGGGGCGGAGTTCGCGCCACGAGCCGGTGGCGGGGCGGTATTCCCACCAGTCTTTCAGGTTGTAGGTGTTGAAGCCCGTGCCCGTCCACACCCGCTCGCCGTCGGCGCAGAGCGTCGCCGCCGAACGGCTCGCTCCGGGGAAGTCGTCGAGCTGCGTCCAGCTGTCGTGGGCGGGGGAGTAGCGCCACCATTCCCTGCCGAACGGCCGCAACGCCCCGTAGCCCAGCCCCACGTACACCTCGTCGTCGTAGGCGAAGGCCACGCAGGCATCCGTGCCTTGGAAGGGGGCGTGCGCTTTGGGCGTCCAGCTGTCGGAGGCGGGGTCGTAGCACCACCAGTCGCGCAGGTAGAGCGAGTCCTGGTACAGGGTGTGCTCCATGTGCACGTAGGTGGTGTCCGTGTAGCCGAGGCCGGTGTATATCCGTCCGCCGACCGGGACGGCCACGGGTTTCACGCGGCCGTGTCCGGGGCAGGGGGTGCGTTCGGTCCACTGGTCGGTGGCGGGGTGGTATGCCCAGCAGTCATGCATGAACTGGGTCTTGGCGGCGCGGCGGCCGAAGAGGACGTAAGCCGTGTCGCCTACCGCGCATGCGGCCGCCGAGGAGCGGGGGCCGTCGGGGAAGGAGGCCATTTGCTGCCAGTGCAGGGCGGGGAGGGGCGAGGGGGAGGGCTGGCAGGAAAGGAGAAGAACGAGCAGGACACCAAGCCCCAAGACGTGCCCCCCCAAGCCCCCCCGAAGGGGGGGATGTGCGGCGGGTGTGTGCGTGTTTGTTTTCATTCCTATATATATAATATATGTATGTCCTGTTATAATATGTATTCCTGTTTATATATGGGTTTGCCTCACGGGCACGCCGTGCTGGCGGAGGTAGGCCTTCAGGGTGGGGATGGGGATTTCGCCGTAGTGGAAGATGCTGGCGGCCAGGGCGGCGTCGGCGAGGCCCTGGCGGAAGGCGTCGAGGAAGTGGTGCATTTGGCCCGCGCCGCCGCTGGCGATGACGGGCACGTCGACGGCCTGGGAGACGGCGCGGGTGATGTCGAGGGCGAAGCCGTCTTTCGTGCCGTCGTGGTCCATGGAGGTGAGGAGTATTTCGCCCGCGCCCTCGGCGGCGGCCTGCCGCGCCCAGTCCACGGTGGGGATGTCGGTGGGGACGCGTCCGCCGTTGAGGAAGACGCGCCACTGGCCGCCGACGCGCTTGGTGTCGATGGCGACGACGACGCATTGGCTGCCGAAGCGGGCGGCCAGCTCGGCGATGAGGGCGGGTCGGCGGACGGCGGCGGTGTTGACCGATATTTTGTCGGCGCCGCTCTGCAGGAGGGCGGACACGTCGTCCACGGAGGCGATGCCGCCGCCCACGGTGAAGGGGATGTTGATCTCGCGGGCGATGCGGGTGACGAGCGCCGTGAGGGTCTTGCGGCGTTCGTTGGTGGCGGTGATGTCGAGGAAGACGAGTTCGTCGGCCCCCATGCGGGCGTAGAGGGCGGCCTGCTCCACGGGGTCGCCCACGGCGGCGAGGCGTTCGAAGTTGATGCCTTTGACGGTGCGGCCGTCTTTGATGTCGAGGCAGGGGATGATGCGCTTGGCTAACATGGGTGTGAGGGGGTGTTTGGGTGTGGTTTGTAATCGGTTGACTGACAGGGCTTCCTGCGGACGGCGTGGAGACCCGAGTTTAATCGGCTCGATCGGCGCGGTTGATCGGCTCGATCGGCGCGTTTGATCGGCTCGATCGATTGAGTTGATCGGCTCGATCGGCGGCGTTGATCGGCTCGATCGGTTTCGTCGATCGGCTCGATCGGTTTCGTGGTTCGAGCCGTTCGGCTTCGGGTCGGCGCGGGGAGGAGGGGCATCTGTCCTATATCTTATATCATATATATGTCAGGGGAGATGCGCGCCTGCCCCCGGGAGCGGCGGCGGGGAGGGTGTCACTTGGGCGGCCTCGGCCAGTGCGAGCACCGCGCCCTGCATCAGCCCGTTGGCCAGCCCGCCCGCGCCCAGCAGGATGCCCAGCCAAAGGGGGAGCATGTGCACCGCCCGGAAGTAGAGGATGCAGGCGGCAAAGAGGACGGCCGAGAAGGCCAAGCCCTTGAGCAGGGCGGGGAGCGGGCGGGGTTTGCCGAAGGTGATGCGGCACGGCTGCGGGTCGGCGGGCTTGTAGTGGGATGTGGTGAGAATGAGTATGAAAAACAGGGGGATGAACACGAGCGGCGTGGAATAGGCACGGCGCAGCACGCCCGCGGCGCACGTGAGGCCGACCACCAGCAGCACGAGCAGGCAGGGGGCGGCAACGAGGCGGCGGAAGGCCTTGTCGGCCCAGAGGTCCTTCAGGCGTCGGAGTTGGATGCCCGCGTCGGTGTACTTTTGCAGGAAGACGTGCAGCGCGTATCCCAGGAACAGGCTGTCGCCGATGGACACGGCGGCGATGAAGGGGATGAGCTTCCAAGTGAAAAGCTCTCCCATCGCGTAGAGGATGAGGCACATGGCCGCCCCGAACAGCAGGCCGGCCACGAGTCCGCCCGCGAGGCAGGCGGGGAGGGTGGAGGGGTTCCGTTTCATGTCGTCTATTGTTTAACTTTCAATTTTCAACTGTCAACTTTCAATTGTCAAAGCGGTGTGGTCGTCGTTCCATCCGCCGAGGGTGACGGGCTGGATGGTGTTGATGAGGCGGGGGTGGTAGGGGGCTTCGACCCGCACGTAGTTCTCGGTGAAGCCTGCCATGCGGTCGGCGCGGCGGCGGCCTTCCCACAGCACGCGGGCGGGGCGGCCTATCTGGCTTTCGCAGAAGGCGTGGTGCTTCTGGCGGGAGATGGCTTGCAGGACTTCGTTGCGCCGCCGCCGCTCGGGCACGGGCACGGGGTGGGGCATCTGGAGCATGCGGGTGCCCGCCCGTTCGGAGTAGGTGAAGACGTGGAGCTGCGAGGCGGGGAGCGCGTCGATGAAGGCGCGGCCTTGCTCGAAGAGGGCGGGGGTCTCGCCGTGCACGCCGGTGATGACGTCCACGCCGATGAAGGCGTGGGGGATGGCGCGGCGGATGGCTTGCACCTTGCGGGCGAAGAGGGCGGTGTCGTAGCGGCGGTGCATGAGGCGGAGCACTTCGTCGCTGCCGGCCTGCAGGGGGAGGTGGAAGTGGGGCATGAGGTGGGGGCTGGCGGCGGTGAGGCGGATGATGTCGTCGGTGAGCAGGTCGGGCTCGATGGAGGAGATGCGGATGCGGGTGTCGCCGGGGAGCGCGTCGAGGGCGCGGAGGAGGTCGATGAGGCGTTCGCCGGTGGACTTGCCGAAGTCGCCGGTGTTCACGCCGGTGAGGACGATTTCGCGTGCTCCTTCGGCGATGGCGCGGCGCGCCATGTCCACGGTGTCGGCCACGGGGGCGTTGCGGCTGCGCCCGCGGGCGAAGGGGATGGTGCAGTAGGTGCAGAAGTAGTCGCATCCGTCCTGCACCTTGAGGAAGAAACGGGTGCGCCCGTCGCGCGAGCAGGCGGGGCGGAAGGGGGTGGCTT
>CALUML010000078.1 GCA_944321745.1 uncultured Bacteroidales bacterium | reverse complement strand
TTCAGCGCGGTGCACATGCAGTTCTTCGGCTTCGTGCCGCGGATGCTGCTGGGCGCGTTTTTCGGTTACTTGCTGCTGTGGAGCGGCAGCCTGTGGTTGCCCGTGCTGGCGCACCTGGTGAACAATGCCGCCGTGGTGGTGTTCCGCTACCTGCAGACGCGCCACCCCGCCCTGCCCGACATGGACGCCCTGGGCACTGCCGACACCTGGTGGGCGGGCGTGCTCAGTGCCGTGGCGTTCGCCGCGCTGGTGGTGTGCCTGCGGCGCAGTTTTGCGAAAAAGCCAGGTATTTGATACCTTTGCAGCGGCGAAGGGGCACGGCGATGCCCGGAGCAATCCCGCCGCCCGCATGGGGGATTACGAAACAATATTCATCATTCGTTTAAACATATGAATCGCATCATATTCAGTGTCTTGCTCACGGCGTTGCTCGGTGCGGGGCATGGCCGGGCGCAGATGCCCGGCACGCAGGCCGTGGGCGGCGCGCAGGCAGACAGCGTACAGGCCGCGCAGCCGTTTGTGCCGCACGACGTGTTCGACGACCTGGCCGCCGCCGACCCCGCCACCGGGGCCGTGGTGCGGGTGTACCAGGACACGCTCATCAACCGCCTGCTCATGGAGCGGCAACTGGTGTACAACAACCGCACGGTGAGCGGCTTCCGCGTGCAGGTGTTCTCCAGCAACCGGCAGCAGACGGCCAAGGCCGAGGCGTTCCGCATCAAGGACATGGTGAAGGAGAAATTCCCCGACCGGGGCGTGTACGAGTCTTATTCGTCGCCCTTCTGGAAGGTGCGCGTGGGCGACTTCCGCACCCGTGAGGAGGCGCAGGGGCTGCTCGCGGAGCTGATGCAGGCCTTTCCCGCCATGCGCCACGAGATGTACATCGTGCCCGACAACATTTCCGTGGCGGGGACGAAGTGAAAATGAGCGAAACCGTAAAATCGCGAAACCGCCGAACCGTAACATGCGAAGCCGTGAAACCACGGGGTTTCGCCGGGGGACGGATGCGCGGTTAACAAGAAAAGAAATGGAATTTGACGCAGAAAAGACGCGGCAGCTGGCCGCGCATTACAAGGCGATAATCGAGTTGCTGGGCGAGGATGCTGGCCGCGAGGGCCTGCTCAAGACACCCGACCGCGTGGCCAAGGCCATGCAGTTCCTCACGCAAGGCTACGCGCAAGATCCGGAAGAGATACTCCGCTCGGCCATGTTCACGGAGGATTACCGGCAGATGGTCATCGTCAAGGACATCGACTTCTACTCCATGTGCGAGCATCACATGTTGCCCTTCTTCGGCAAGGCGCACGTGGGGTACATCCCCAACAAGAAAATCACCGGCTTGAGCAAGATAGCCCGCATCGTGGACGTGTATGCCCGCCGCCTGCAGGTGCAGGAGCGCATGACCACCCAAATCAAGGAGTGCATCCAGCACACGCTCAACCCCATGGGCGTGATGGTCATCATCGAGGCGCAGCACCTATGCATGCAGATGCGCGGCGTGGAGAAACAACACTCCATCACCACGACCTCGGACTTCACGGGCGTGTTCCAACAGGCGAAGACCCGCGAGGAATTCATGAACCTGATACGCAACAAGTAGAGGCGGGGCGGTTTGTAACAGCACACGGAATACACGGATTTTACGGATTTACACGGATATGCACGATACAAAAAAGCACCGGGGTGTTTCCTCGGTGCTTTTCCTTTGTTATGATAATCCGTGTAAATCCGTAAAATCCGTGTATTCCGTGTGCTGTTACAAATCGTCGCTACTGCACTTCCTTCACCAGGTAGATGCAGGTGGGGAAGTGGTCGCTGTAGCCGTTGAGCCACACGCCGCGCGAATGGGTACGCAGGGGCGTGCCCTTGTCGCGGCCTTCCTGGTGGGTGAGGAAGGGGAGGTTGCACACCTCGGACCGCCAGTAGCGCAGCTCGGTGCGAGGCGCGTCGAGCAGGTAGGAGGAGATGATGATTTGGTCGAACAGGTTCCACTGCCCCTGGTAGGCCAGCGAGCCGATGCCCTTGTCGTACAGATGCCACATGGTGTTGTACAAGCCGCCGGGCTGCACTTCCTCGCGCGTCTTGCGGGCTTGCAGCACCTCGGCCACGCTGGCGTTGTAGGGGTCGTCGTTCAAGTCGCCCATGATGATGATTTTGGCTTGCGGCTCCACGCGGTAGAGGGAGTCCACGATGGACTTGGTGAGCTTGGCGGCGGCCACGCGGTTGGGGCGCGAGGCGACCTCGCCCCCGTAGCGCGACGGCCAGTGGTTGACGATGACGTGCACCTTCTCGCCCAGCAGGTAGCCGCTCACCAGGAGCTGGTCGCGGGTGACGAAGTCGGGCTGTTCGGGCATGTGGAAGCGGTGCTTCACGCTGTGCGACACGGTGAACAGGCGCGGATTGTAGAGCAGCCCCACGTCGATGCCGCGGCGGTCGGGGCTGTCGTAGTGCACGATTTCGTAGGAGCGGCCGGCCAGTTCGGGCTGTGCCACGAGGTCCTCCAGCACGCCGCGGTTTTCCACTTCGGACACGCCGAGGATGGCCGCGCCCATGGGCGAGCGGTCAAGGCCGATTTGGGAGACGGCGTAGGCCATGTTGTGGAGTTTCGAGAGGTACTTGTGGCCGTTCCACTTGTTCGGTCCGTTGGGCGTGTACTCGTGGTCGTTCACGTCGGGCTGGTCGATGGTGTCGAACAGGTTTTCCAGGTTGTAGAATCCCACGCAGGCCAGCTGCACGTTCACTTTGCCGTCGCTGGGGGCGTTGGCGGTTTTCTTGGGGGCGCACGAGGCTGCCAGCAGCACGAGCAGCAGGGCGGTGGCGGCCCGGTTCAGTTTTTTTCTCATATGTTTTGGGTTTTGTTGGTTGTCTGTCCGTCCTTCATCTGTAACATTTTTTCGGAAAGAAAGTTTGCGCGTTGGGCTTTATTCGGCAAAATTGCCTACCTTTGACTGCGCAAAGGGGGGACGCGCCTCCTGGCGGCCTTGCCTTTCCGGCAGGCAAATATAGGGAAAAATAATCGGCCGTCCGCCTTTCCCCGCGGGATAAAATGAGCGTATCGTATGTATTCCATCTTCAAGAAAGAGTTGCACGCCTTTTTCAGCAACGCCACGGGCTATATCGTCATCGGGTTGTTCCTGTTGATCACGGGGTTGTTGCTGTGGGTGGTGCCGGGTGAGTACAACGTGCCGGACAGCGGCTATGCCAACGTGGACGGGTTGTTTTACCTGGCCCCGTGGCTGTTCCTTTTCCTGTGCCCGGCGGTGACGATGCGCCTTTTTGCCGAGGAACGGCAGGCCGGCACGTGGGAGCTGCTGACCACCCGCCCTGTGAGCCGCGCGCGCATCGTGCTGGGCAAGTACCTGGCGGGCTGGGTGCTGGTGTGCCTGGCACTGGTGCCCACGGTGGTGTATTATGGCTCGGTGTGGTGCATGGCCGAGCCGGTGGGCAACGTGGACGCGGGGGCGTTCTGGGGCTCGTTCATCGGGCTGCTCTTCCTGTCGGCGGTGTACGCGGCCATCGGCACGTTCGCCTCGTCGCTGTCGCGCAACCAGGTGGTGGCGTTCATCGTTGCGCTGGCGTTGTGCTTCTTTTTCTATTACGGCTTCGAGGTGACGGGGCGTTTCTTTTCGGGGGGCGCAACCGTGTATTTCCTGGACAACCTCGGCATCCACGCCCATTACAAGTCCATGAGCCGCGGCGTGCTCGACTCGCGCGACATGGCCTACTTCGTGGCGGTGACGGCCCTGTTCCTCGGCGCGACCGTGTGGCGGGCGAGGAAATGACGGGTGGCCTCCTCAACTCCCCCCGATAGGGAGCTTTGCGATTATGCGATTATTCGATTTTGCGATTCAACAACCTATATGACTCCATTGATATTAGTGACCAATGACGACGGCATCCAGGCCAAAGGGCTCGGGGTGCTGGCCGAGCTGATGGCCGGATTGGGCGATGTGCTGGTGATGGCACCCGAAACGCCCCAGTCCGGCCAGTCCAACGCCATCACGTCGGCCTCGCCGCTGCGTTTCCGCCCGGTGGACCGCGAGGGGCGCATCACGCGCTATGCCTGCACGGGCACGCCCACCGACTGCGTGAAGATGGCCTTGGAAGCCGCCTTGCCCGCCGGCCGCCAGCCCGACCTGCTGGTGTCGGGCATCAACCACGGCTCGAACGCCGCCATCAACGTGATATATTCGGGCACGATGGGGGCGGTGTTTGAAGGATGCGAGTGCGGCATCCCTTCCATCGGTTTTTCGCTGACCGACCACGGGCGCGATGCCGACTTCACCGGCTTTGCCCCCTACGTGTCGGCCATTGCCCGCCGGGTGCTGGCCGAGGGGCTGCCGCGCCGGGTGTGCCTCAACGTGAACGCCCCCACCGGCACGCTGCGGGGCGTGCGCGTGGTGCGGCAGAGCGATGGTTACTGGACCAAGGGCTTCGAGCGGCGCACCGACCCCTACGGGCGCGACTATTATTGGATGACGGGCGAGTTTGTCAACTCCGAGCCTCAGGCCACGGACACCGACGAGTGGGCGTTGGCGCAGGGATATGTGTCCATCGTGCCCACCCGCATCGACCTGACAGACTATGGGGCGTTGCAGGCGATGAAGGGATGGGAAAGCCTGTAGTTGTAGTCTGTAGCGGGAAGCGGGAAGCATTCGTGCCAGGGGGTGCATTCCCGTAATCCGTTCCGTTCAATCAGCGTTATGACCATATGAAATCAAACCTTACTCAGTTGCTGCTCGGCGTGGCGTGCGGGCTGGTGTTGCCTGCGGCTTTCGTGGCGGCGTACCTGTGGCGGTTCTACCCGGGCGGGGAAGCACTGGCCGATGCCGTGGCCGGCTTGTGGGGCAGTGCCCTGTTCGGCAAGCTGATGCTGCTGGGCCTCATGCCCGACCTGGTGCTCACGTTCGTGTTGTACAAGCTGGACCGCTTCCGCTTCGGGGCGGGCGTGATGCTGGGCATGCTGCCGTTTCTGGTGCTGGGAGTGATTTAGAAGCTACGAGCTACAAGTAGCGGATAGCGGGAAGTCCCAACCGCATGGCACTTGTAGCTCGTAACTCGTAACTCGTAACTCGTAACTCGTAGCTCGTAGCTCGTAACTCGTAACTCGTAACTGAAATATGAAATACTTTCTCATTGCCGGTGAGGCTTCGGGCGACTTGCACGCTTCGAACCTGATGCGCGAAATCAAGCGGCGTGACAAGCATGCTTCGTTCTGCTTCCTGGGCGGCGACCTCATGGCCGCCGAGGGGGGCACGATGGTGCGCCATTACCGCGACATGGCTTTTATGGGCTTCATCGCGGTGATGAAGCATGCCGGTACCATCCGCGCCAACATGCAGGCCTGCCGCCAGGCCATGACGGACTTCGCCCCCGACGTGCTGATATTGGTGGACTACCCCAGCTTCAACCTGCGTATGGCACGCTTTGCCAAGGAGCACCTCGGCACGCTGGTGTATTACTACATCTCGCCCAAGGTGTGGGCATGGAAGCAATTCCGCGTGCGCACCATCCGCCGCTACGTGGACCGCATGTTCACCATCCTGCCGTTCGAAACCGACTTCTACGCCCGTCGGCATTACGCTGTGGAATACGTGGGCAACCCTTCGGTGGACTCGGTGGCCGCCCGTCCGCACCCGGAGCAGGACTTGGAAGGCTTCTGTGTGGCCAACGGCCTGCCCGTCAAACCCCTCATCGCCCTGGTGCCGGGCAGCCGCAAGCAGGAGATAGCGGCCTGCCTGCCCACCATGTGCGCCTCGGCCGGGCGGTTCACAGACTACCAGATGGTGGTGGCGGGCGCGCCGGGCGTGGAGATGGACTTCTATGCGCGCGTCATGGGCGACAGGCCGGTGCCGGTGGTGTTCGGGCAAACGTACGACCTGCTGCAGCAGGCCACCGCAGCCGTGGTCAACTCGGGCACGGCCACCCTGGAGACGGCCCTCATTGGCACGCCCCAGGTGGTGGTGTACCACGTGGCCTTCGGGCGGCTGGCCTCGCTGCTCAAGAAGGTGGTGATACGGGTGAAATACGTATCGCTGGTTAACCTCATCGCCGGGCGCGAGGTGGTCAAAGAGCTGGTGGCGCACCGCTTCACCGAGGCCAACACCACCTTCGAGTTGGAAATGCTCCTGCGCAACGGGCCATACCGCGAGGCCGTGCTCGACGGTTACGCGCAAGTACGCAAGACCTTGGGCAAGCCCGGAGCCGCCGCCAACGCCGCCCGCAAGATAGTGGCCTGCCTGCGCGCCGACCGGCGGAAAAAGCGGTGAACGCCGAGCAGTTAGATTCATCACCACACGGATAAAACTTATGCGGACAATCGGGAAAACATGTGCGGGGATGAGGGAAAAGGAAAGAGGGAAACGAGATTTAAGGTTGCTTGAATAGCTCCTTATCTTATCTTGATGGTGAAGCGTTTGCGCAGCTTGACTTTGTCCAGCAGGCGGTTCTGCCGGGCCAGCTTGCGTTCTTCCAGGAGCATGGCCAGGTAGTCCAGGTAGGGGTCGATGTAGCGTTTGCGCTTGGCTTCGAAGAGGTCGGCTATGGTAATCATGAGCCCCGTCTCGTATGTGTGGCTGAAGTCGGGGTCGGTGGTGGTGCCGAAGGTGCGCATGGTGTCGCTCAGGCCGATGTAGGCGTTGAACATGGGGGGGATGGTTTCGCCCACGCCCCGCACGGCGCGTTGCAGGGTCTTGTAGTTGGCGTGCGCGTCCTCCTGGGGGTTGAAGATGCGGGAGGCCGTCTCGTGCACGGCGGGGTTGGGCGGGATGGGCAGCTTGGGGCTGACGAGGTGTTCCGGGTCGGGGAAGAAGCGCTCCAGATACTCGTAAATCAGCTCGCGGGCGTAGGCGGTGTATTGCTCGTAGATGTTGACCTTGCCCACGAAGTAGCGGGCGTTCTTCACTTCGTGAATGAGTGCGCCGAGGCCGTCCCACAGGTTGTCGAGGGAGAAGAGGCTCTTCATGCCCATCTTGGCCGTCTGGTAGTTGGGCTGGATGAAGGCGCGCCCCAGCTCGACGGTGTAGGGCAGGTATTCGCGTATGAAAGTGTCGCTGAAGGTGAACAGGTGTCCCATGGCGAGCAGGGGTTGTCCCTGGGCATCGAGCGTGGCGTCGTAGCCGGGCAGGAAGCGGTATCCGCCCACGATTTCCTCGCCTTGAGGGTTCCACACGATGAGCTGGTAGTAGGGTTTGTCCAGGCAGTCGTAGTCGTCGATGTCGAGGTCGCGCCCCGTGCCGCCCCCCCACGAGCGGAACGACAGCTCGCGCAGCCGCCCGATTTCGAGCATCACGTTGGGCGAGTCGTGCGCCGTGACCACGTATATCTCGTTGTGGGCCTTGTTGGTGGGGCGCAGGAACTTGTCGGGCGTAAGCTCTTTCTTCAGGGCTTTCCTGTCTATGGGGGGGATGATGGGTTTCATTTGGGGCGACGGTCTATGGTCAACGGTCGACGGTCATGCGGCACGGTTGACCGTTGACTCTTATTTCTTGAATTTCATCGATTGTTCAGCTATCAGTTCTGCATCGTCGAAGTAGTCGATGCGCATGGCACGGCGCACGTCGGCCAGGGTGGCGGCGGCCACTTCGCGGGCGGCCTCGCTCCCGTCCTTCAGCATGTGGTAGATGGCCGGGATATCTTGCTCGAACTCCTGGCGGCGTGCGCGTATGGGTTCGAGCACTTCTTGCAGGATGGCATTGAGGAACTTCTTCACTTTCACGTCGCCCAGCCCGCCGCGCTGGTAATGGGCTTTCAGTTCGTCCAGGCTGGCGTAGTCGGGCAGGTATTGGGCGAAGTGCTCGGGGCGGCAGAAGGCATCGAGGTAGGTGAACACCGTGTTGCCTTCCACCTTGCCGGGGTCTTGCACGCGGATGTGGCCGGGGTCGGTGTACATGCTCATCACGCGGTTGCGCACTTCGTCGGCCGGGTCGGACAGGTAGATGCAGTTGCCGAGGCTTTTGCTCATCTTGGCCTTGCCGTCGGTGCCGGGCAGGCGCAGGCAGGCGGCGTTGTCGGGCAGCAGTATTTCCGGCTCGACGAGCGTGTCGCCATAAATCGCGTTGAAGCGGCGCACGATTTCGCGCGTCTGCTCAATCATCGGTTCCTGGTCTTCGCCGGCGGGCACGGTGGTGGCGCGGAAGGCCGTGATGTCCGAAGCCTGGCTGATGGGGTAGGTGAAGAAGCCCACCGGGATGCTGGTGGAGAAGCCGCGCATTTGTATCTCGGTCTTCACCGTGGGGTTGCGTTGCAGGCGCGACACGGTGACGAGGTTCATGTAGTAGAATGCCAGTTCGCACAGTTCGGGTATCTGCGACTGGATGAATATCGTGGTTTTCTCCGGGTCGAGCCCGCAGGCGAGGTAATCGAGTGCCACCTCGATGATGTTCTGGCGTATCTTTTCCGGGTTGTCCGCGTTGTCGGTCAGAGCCTGCGCGTCGGCTATCATGATGAACACGCGGTCGAACGCGCCGGAGTTTTGCAGTTCCACGCGCCGCCGGAGCGAGCCAACGTAGTGCCCCAAGTGCAGTTTGCCGGTGGGGCGGTCGCCGGTGAGTATTATTTTTCCCATGCTTGTACAAAGAGTTTGTATTAAACCACAGAGGCACGGAGGGATGCGTCTTGCTTTTTCATTGTCGCTTATTGTCTCTGTGCCTCTGTGGTTTGTCCTTTTATCTATCTGTCATACTTCTATGTCGCCGTCGAGTATTTCGTGCCAGGGCAATCCCTGCTTGGCCAGCTCGGCCAGGAAGGGATCGGGGTCGAATTGTTCTACGTTGAACACGCCCGGTTTGCGCCATTGGCCGGTCATGAACATCATCGCCCCCACGGTGGCAGGCACGCCCGTGGTGTAGCTCACGCCCTGCATGCCCGTTTCCTTGTAGGCGGCTTCGTGGCTGCAGTTGTTATATATATAATAGGTATGTTCCTTGCCGTCCTTCAGCCCGCGGATGCGGCATCCGATGGATGTCCATCCCGTGTAATGCTCGCCCAGGTCGCCGGGGTTGGGCAGCACGGCCTTGAGGAATTGGATGGGCACTATCTTCACACCGTTGTAGTCCACTTCATCAATGCGTGCCATGCCAATGTTCTGTATCACGCGCAGGTGGGTGAGGTATTCCTGCCCGAAGGTCATCCAGAAGCGGGCGCGGCGCAGGGTGGGGAAGTTCTTCACGAGCGACTCCAGCTCTTCGTGGTAGATGACGTAGGACTCCTTCGGCCCGATGCCCGGGTAGGTGAGCGGCTGGTGTATCTCGTGCGGCTCGGTCCATATCCATTGGCCGTTTTCCCAATATTTGCCCTTCTGGGTCACTTCGCGTATGTTGATTTCGGGATTGAAGTTGGTGGCAAAGGCCTTGCCATGGTCGCCCGCGTTGCAGTCCACGATGTCGAGGTACTGCATTTCGTCGAAGCGGTGCTTGGCGGCGTAGGCGGTGAACACGCTCGTCACGCCGGGGTCGAAGCCGCAACCGAGGATGGCCGTGAGCCCGGCCTGCTTGAAGCGGTCCTGATAAGCCCATTGCCAGCTGTATTCGAAGTGCGCCTCGTCGCGCGGCTCGTAGTTGGCCGTGTCCAGGTAGTTCACGCCGCATTCCAGGCAGGCATCCATGATGGTGAGGTCCTGGTAGGGCAGAGCCACGTTGATGACCAATTCCGGGCGGAAGCTGCGGAACAGTTCGACCAGCGCGGGCACGCTGTCGGCATCCACCAGGGCGGTCTGCATGTCCACCCCGTAGCGTTTCTTCACTTCGGCGGCTATCGCGTCGCATTTGCTTTTCGTGCGGCTGGCCAGCATGATGTCGGTAAAGATGCCGCTGTTCTGGGCTACCTTGTGTGCCACCACGGTGCCGACACCCCCGGCGCCGATAATCAAAACTTTTCCCATATTCGTAATATTAAGTAGCTATTCAAAATTAAACGTATATATCAACCTTCGGTAGCTGCCCGGTTACTTTATCATCCTCTTGCCCGCTATTTTGGACGCTTTT
>CALUML010000077.1 GCA_944321745.1 uncultured Bacteroidales bacterium | reverse complement strand
CTTCACCACCGCCTTCCAGCAATACGCGCTCGACAGCTACCGGGTCAATGCGCTCGACTACCTGCTGAAACCCTTCGGCTACACGGACTTCCTGCAGGCGGCCAACAAGGCCCTGCACTGGTTCGAGATGAAGCGCAAGGCCGACACGCCCCCCGCCGCCCCGGAAGGCACCATCTTCGTGAAGGCGGACTACAAGCTGATGCAAATCGCCGTGGACGACATTATCTATATAGAAGGGCTGAAGGATTACGTGAAGATATACACCGAGGGGGCGGAGAAGCCCATCGTGTCGCACATCACCATGAAGACGCTGGAGGAGACCCTCCCGCCGGGCCGCTTCATGCGCACCCACCGGTCGTACATCGTCAACACGGGCAAGATACGCGAGGTGGAGCACAACCGCATCGTGTTCGGCAAGACGCGCGTGCCCATCTCCGAAGGCTACAAGGAAGCCTTCCAGCAGTTCCTGGACGGCAAGCTGGTGGACTGAATGGACAATGAACAGTGAACAATGAACAATGAACAATGCCATCCGGCATGAGGGACTCCTTGCATCTCCTCTTCGCCGAATGGCATTGTTCATTGTTCATTGTTCATTGTTCATTGTCAATCTTATCCCCGCTCCCCAGTTCACGCCGGGCTGGGGCAGGCCTGCGTAGTCGGCGTAGTGCGTGTCCAGGATGTTGCGCACCTCGGCGTACACGCTCCAGCGGCGCTGCGTCCACGCCAGCTTGGCATCGAGCAGGAAGTAGGGCCGGTACGCCGTCGGCTCGCCCGTGGCATGGTCGGCATAGGTGCCCGCGCGGTCGTTCAGCGAGGCGTTCCACACCATGCCCAGGCGGCTCCACACCCGGTGCTCCAGCGTGAGGCGGCACTTGTGCTTCAGGTAGTCGAGCGCGTACTTCGAGTCGAAGCCCGCAGCCAGCTTGTTCAGGTGCGTGTAGGAATAGCCCAGCGACACGCTGCGCACGAAGGCCTGCCGCCCGAAGTCGTACCGCACGCCCGCATCTCCCCCCAAGGCATTCACGTCGGTGAGGTTGCGGCTCTCCCAGCGGGTGGAGTCGGGCAGCTTCACCCAGTCGATGATGTTGTCGCCCAGCCGGTAGTACACGTCGGCCTCCACCCGCCAGCCCCCGTGGCGGTACTGCGCCCCCAGCTCGAAGGTGTGGGAAGTCTCGGGCCGCAGGTGCGGGTTGGCCGCCTGCACCGCGCTCTGGTAGTACAGGTCGGTGAACGACGGCAGCCGCACCGCCGAGTTGTACGAAGCCACCAGCCTCAGCCCGTCGCCCACCTCGAAGCCCACATCCGCCCCGCCCGCATAGAGCAGGCCGAAGTCCGTGACATGGCTGGCCGCCCCGCCCAACGACCAGGCCACGCGGCCCCGCTGCCCGGCGTAGTCCACGAACAGGGTCGAGGTGAGGCGGTTCTTGGCATAGGCGAAGTAACGGTCTTGCTCGAACGGCACCGGCCTTGGAACGCTCATGGGCTCGCCCAACCCGGTGCTGAAGATGTGCTCGTCGCGCACGTCGAGCCCGAAGGTGAGCTTGCCCGCTGCCGACAACCAGGCCGCCGACAGCTTGCCCCCGCCCACGTCCGTCTGATGATGGTTGCGCCCCACGGGAGAATGGCGTATCAACTCGTAACGGTCATGGTGTTCCTGCCAATACAACTGCCCCCGCCACAACCAGTGCGCCCGGTTGAGCGACCAGGTGAGGGCGGCGAAGAACGTGCGGGTGCGGTCGTGCTGGTCGGGGTAATCCAGTGAATAGAAACCGTTGGCCCCATAGTCCTTGTACTGCACGCCCCCCTGGAGACCGAAGTCGCCCGCCCGCTCGGTGCGTTGCGTGAGATGCAGGAAGCCGCTGGCCATGTCATAGTCCGTGTTGTCCATGTACCCGTCGCTGCGCTGGTGCGAGGCCGAGGCAAACGCCCGGAAGCCGCCCGTCCCGTACGAGGCCGAAGCCTCCTGCCCCATGGTGTTGTAACTGCCGGTGGTCAACCCGGCCTGCACGTAATCGCGCCGGGCCTGTCCGGTCACGATGTTGACGGCCCCGCTGAAGGCGTTCACCCCCAGCACCCGCGCCGCCGAACCTTGCAACACCTCGACGCGCTCCACGTCGGCCAGGTTGACCGGCACGTCCAGGTTGTAATGCCCCGTCTGCGGGTTGGTCACGTTGACCCCGTTGAGCAGCACCAGCACCTGGTCGGCCGTGCCGCCCCGGATGGAGAGGTCGGCCTGCACGCCGCCCGTGCCCCGCTGCCGCACGTCCAGCCCGGCCACCTGGTCGAGCAACTCGTCCACCGTGCGCACGGGAAGGCGTTCTATCTCCTCCCTGTCCAGCACCGTGAGCACCCGCCCCAACTCGGAATACATCTTACCCGAAGGGGCACTGACTTCCACTTCCTGCAAATCCATTTCCCGGTCTTGCCCCCGCAGGCACACCGGCAGCACGCCCCACGCCATCGCCAGGGCCAGTCCCAATAACTCTTTCTCCATAAAGATACATACATAAAAAAGGCGGTCGGAATGGACTAACTCCACTCCAACCGCCTTGGGTTGATATGAATAGTTGATTGATAAATGACAATGGAACAGCAACCGCCCGCTACGGGTCGGCTCAAAGGCAAAAGCACCACCCGTTGCTCCAGGCACGCCATACCCTCGGCCAAGCAAACGTCAAAGTGCTCCGTCCCCTCCACCTCCTCGTCCATGGTGCACAACAGGCCGCACCCGCCCTGGCGACACAGGCCCCGACCCGACTTGCGCAACGCCATCTCGCAGATGGATTTGCACACCCGCCCTATCGTCACTTGGGCGGTCAGGCTGCGAAACACGGCATAGCCTTTCCGGCTCCATCGCCGGAAACGGACAACCGGTTTCCGCATGTAAAGGGATTGGTTCATGGGATGTATGCCATTCCTATTCCTCGAAATACATCCGGTTCAGCTTCACGCTCCATACGTCGGAGAAGGTGCGTGCGCTGTTCCGCCCCCCGATCAAGTAAAAGCGTTTATCCGCCTCGTCCAGGATGAGCGACTGGTAAGCACGCGCCGCATAGCCTTCGGGCAACACGTTGCTGGCACTGTCGGGCACCGCCCAGGAAAGACCCTCGTTGGCCGACTCCAGCAGGGGGACAATGTTACCCGTCGAAGTCATGCCGCCGAACAGCAGCAACTTGTCGTCATATTGCAGCAAGGCAGCCCCCTGGAGTGCCTGCAAAGCTCCGTCGTCAATAGGTTCCCAGGCATAACCGTTCTCGGACAGCCACGTGGTGCGGTTGCGCACACCGTCGCGGTTCAGCCCGCCCAGCACCATCATCTTGGGCTTGCCCACCCGCGACTTGAACACCAAGGCCGCATAATCGTCAATGGGGAACATGCGGCTTGCATCGTTCCAATATTGCGGCAACGCCCCCCGGTCCACCCACGCCGTTCCGTCCGTGGTCGAGCCCAAGCGGTAGTCGCCGGTGCTGGTCCGCATGATGCCCCACAAGGCACCGTCAAGCGGGAACAGCAAGTTGTATATCGGATTGTCCGCATCGGCATAGGCGGTCTCCCACGTCACCCCGTCGGCCGACCGGTAGAGATTCCCGGCATTGTCCGTCACGTAAAGCTTCCCGGCATATTCGGTCATGTAGCGCAACTTGAGCGAGGAGGTGTTGTCCGCCGGCAGGTTCAGCGCGACACCCGCACTCCATGTCACACCCTGGTCGGTCGAGGTGTACACCTGGGTTTCCGTATCGTTGCCGGTGAAGAAAAGGAATGTACCTTGCGACCCGAAGGCAATGGTTTTCTGGTTGATTTCCGAATAAGCCGTCACCCCGGCGTTCAGTTGCTTCCACACATACAAATCCGGATCTACCTGGTGCACATTCACCTTAATGCGGTATTGAGCCTCCGAGGAACCATCCGACGAGCGGTTGTACACCCACGTGGAGCGGGTGAAGTCCAACGTGTCGCTTCCCACCAACAGAACCGTGTCCCGGTCGGGCGTTCCCGCCTTTTCCTGCACCAAATAGCAGACGGACGTGCTGTAAAAACGGAACGTGGCATACACACTATCCACCTCCGTGAGATAGGGCAACGAGTCGAGGTTCACAATAAGCGTGTCGTCATAATGCGGGTCATACTCGGCGGTGAACACGGCATCTTCCAATCCCGGGAAGCTGTCATTCGCCGCAAAAGTCAAGGACACGAAGTGGGCATAAGGCGACAACTCAATGTCCGTGTATTGCTTGTTCAGACAAGACGAAAACAAGGCCGCCAACAGCGGCAACCCGATCCAACATATCTTCCTTACATTCATATACAATCGTTCATGCGTGATTTTGAGGGACAAAAGTAACACATTTCACCGTGTTTCCGCCCCCGTCCTACCCCTTTTATTGTTTTTTAAAGTTATAGCTATCGCTTGCTCCTCACCTCTTACTCCTTACCCCTTGCCTCTTACTCCTCGCTCACTTCCACCATCACCGGGCAGTGGTCGGAATGCACGGCATCGGCGAGGATGGCCGCCGAGCGCAACCGTCCCCGCAAAGGCTCGCTCACCCAGTGGTAATCGATGCGCCAACCGGCATTGCGCCTGCGCGCCCCGCCCCGGAAGCTCCACCAGCTGTATCGCTCCGGGCTGGAATCGAACACACGGAACGAATCGACCATGCCCGATGCCTCGTAGCGGTCCATCCATTCGCGCTCCTCGGGCAGGAAACCCGACACGCCCACCTGGCGTTCCGGGTGGTTGATGTCGATGGGCTTGTGGCATATGTTATAGTCGCCGCACACGATGAGGTTGGGACGCTCGCGCCGCACCTCCTCCACAAAAGGCAGGAAAGCCTCGAGAAAGTCCATCGTGAATGCCTGCCGCTCGTCACCCGACGAGCCGGACGGCACGTACACGCACATCACCGACACGTCGCCGAAGTCCGCCCGCAACACGCGCCCCTCGGCATCGTAGCGGGGATGGTTCATGCCCGCCACCACGCGGTCGGGCTGCCGCCGGGTGAAGATGCCCACGCCGCTGTAACCCTTCTTCTCCGCCGAGTGGAGGTAGGCCGTGTAACCCAATGCAGCAAAGGCTGCGGTATCGATTTGTTCCGGCTGCGCCTTCGTTTCCTGCACGCACAAAACGTCCGGCAACTCCTGCGCCAGCCAGTCCGGCAATCCCTTGGACATGGCCGAGCGGATGCCGTTCACATTATAGGAAATGATTTTCATTCTAACGATTAACGATTAGTGATTAACGATTAGTGAGTGGAACTTTGTTTGATTTTCTTGAACAAATCGGACGCGAATACGAAATCGTCCAGTTCCTGGCAATCGGCATGGAGGATGTCCGTGCGCGAGCCCTGCCACACCTTCGCGCCGTGCTCGATGAACACGATGTGGTCGCCTATCTCCATGATGGAGTTCATGTCGTGCGAATTGACGATGGTCGTCATGCCGAATTCCCGGGTCAGTTCCGCTATCAACCGGTCAATCACCAGCGAGGTGCGCGGATCAAGGCCCGAATTGGGTTCATCGCAAAACAGGTACTTGGGTTGCAAGGCGATGGCCCGTGCAATGGCCACCCGCTTCTGCATCCCCCCGCTTATCTCCGAGGGCATCAGACCATACTTGTCCTCCTCCAGGTTCACCCGGCGCAGGCAGAACTTCGCCCGTTCCACCTGCCGGGCGGGCGGGTCGGGCGAGAACATTTCGAGGGGGAACAACACGTTCTGCAACACCGTCATGGAGTCGAACAAAGCCGCCCCCTGGAACAGCATCCCCACCTCGCGCCTCAGCAGGCGGATGTCCTTCATGCGCATGTCGGGCAAGTTGCGCCCGTCATACTCGATGCGCCCGCTGTCAACGCGGTGCAGGCCGATGATGGACTTCAGCAACACCGTCTTGCCCGAACCGCTCGGCCCGATAATCATGTTGACCTTGCCCGCCTCGAACACCGCCGAAATGTCCTTCAGCACCGGCTCACCGCCGTCAAACGACTTCACTACATGCTTTACTTCAATCATTGCCTCTTGCTTTTAAGGAGCGGGGAGACTATCCGCCCTTTCTACCCGCTACCCGCTCCTCGCTACCTTAATTCAACATCAAATTCGTGATGACCAGGTTGAAAAACAGGATAAGCACGCTGCTGTTCACCACCGCGCTCGTGCTGGCACGCCCCACGTCGAGCGCGCCCCCTTTCACGTAATAGCCATAAAACGAAGCCACCGACGCGATGATGAACGCGAACACCAGCGACTTCACCACCGAGTAGAATATATAATAAGGAATAAAGGCGTACTGGATGCCCAGCAGGTAGTCGGACACCGTGATGATGTCCGAAAACACCCCCACGCAATAGCCACCGAAAAGGCCGATGGCCATGCTGTAGACCACCAGCAGCGGCATCATCAGCACAAAGGCCGCAATGCGGGGCAGGATGAGGTAGCTGGCCGAGTTGATACCCATGATTTCCAGCGCGTCTATCTGCTCGGTAATGCGCATCGTGCCGATTTCCGACGCGATGTTCGAGCCCACCTTCCCGGCCAGGATGAGGCACATGATAGTGGACGAGAACTCCAGCAGCAACGTATCGCGCGTCACCAGCCCGGTGGTGTAGGCGGGCAGGATGGGGTTCTCCGTGTTCAGTTTCGTCTGTATCGTCATGATGGCCCCGATGAACACCGAAATGATAATCACGATGGGCAACGACTGCAAGCCCAGCTTGCCCACCTCCTGCACGAACTGCCGGAAGAACATCCGCCCCCGCTCTGGGCGGGCGAACACCTTGCGCATCAGCAAGGCATACCGCCCCGTGGTGCGAATGGAATCCAATATAAAAGAAGCTAACATGCTGTCTGTTACAAATTCCGAGTAAATAAATTATGCGGAACCGCAGAATCGCAGAAACGCGGAAACGCCCAGTGCAAGGTGGCGGAACATCCCTCACTGCCAATTATCCACCGCCGCCATTCCCCGTGCAAAGATAACACAAAGTTACGAGCTGGGCGAATGGCCGAAAGAGGCAGATGGCACACCGGCGCAAGTTTTCCCGTTCGTGCGGGGACGTTTTTCAACTTATGCTGATATGTTTTCCAATTTATGCGGGAAAGTTTTACTGCCCACAGTTATGGGTTATACAACTCACAGTTATGGGTTGTACGACCCACAATTATGGGTTATACAACCCATAACTGTGGGCAGTAAAACTTTCCCGCATAAATTGGAAAACATCTGCTGGGAAATAGAAAAACATCTGCGCATAAATCAGCAAACATGTGCTTACGGATGAGTTGGAAAGGGCTTGGAATGGCAAACATGTTGCCGGATGCCTTCGCCTTCTTTATTCCGGACTCGCGTAATTCATGCAGGACAAATATAAAAAATGCTTATAGTCGGAAGTACCACCTTTTTTTTCACTACCTTTGCCCCGCGGAAACGAGCACTGACACGGGCACACAGGCTTGTGGGATGGAAGGGGCGCGTCCGCAGAGCCTGTGTGCGGCAAGGGGCCAACCCCATATCAAACCAATATAGCAATAAGAGTTTCCGGCTGGATGCGCGTTCATAACCGATTATATCCTCGTAACATCAGCAGATTGTTGCTTGTCTGGCTGCTGGCAGCGTTGTGCCTGCCCGGCTCCGGGCAATCGCCGGATACCGACGTACCAGCCGACTCGCTCGCGACCCTCCGGACGGTGCCCGACACGCTTGCCGCCGACACCTTGCCCGCCCCGCTCGCTGCCGATACCCTGCCATCAGACTCGCTGCCTTCCAAGAAAAAATCGAACCCGCTGGATGCCAAGGTGGAATATGCCGCCCAGGACTCCATCGTGTTCTGGAGCAACGGCACAGGCTTCCTGCACGGCGAGGGCGACGTAAAGTATAAGAACATCACCCTGAAAGCCGAATACATCCGCGTGAAGATGGACAGCAGTCTGCTGTACGCCAAAGGCATGGTGGACAGCATCGGCGACCCGGTGGGCGACCCCGTGTTCGGCGAAGGGGAGTCGGAGTACAACTCCAAGGAAATCACCTATAACCTGCAGACGGGCAAGGGCTTCGTGAAGAACGCCGTGACGCAGCAGGGCGAAGGCTACATCGTGAGCGACAACACGAAGAAGGTGGGCAACGACAACATGCTGGCCGTGGCGGGAGCCAAATACACCACCTGCGACGACCACGACCACCCCCACTTCTACCTCAACATCAAGAAAGGGAAAGTGCAGCCCGGCAAGCACATCGTGTCCGGCCCGGCACAGCTGGTGGTGGCCGACGTGCCGCTGCCGCTGGTCATCCCCTTCGGTTTCTTTCCCTTCACCGACCAATACTCGTCGGGGCTGCTCATGCCCACCTTCGCCGACGAGCTCACCCGGGGCATGGGGCTGGTCAACGGCGGATATTACTTCGCATTCAACGACTACTTCGACCTGGAGCTGCGCGGCGAGGTATATACAAAAGGCACGTGGGGCATCACGGCCAACACGGGATACATCAAGAAATACAAATTCAGCGGCAACGTCAACATCAACTACCGCGAGGACGTGACGGGCGAGCGCGACATGCCCGACTACCAGAAAGCCAAGAGTTTCCGCGTCAGCTGGTCGCACCGGCAGGATGCCAAGGCCAACCCCTACCGCACCCTGTCGGCCAGCGTCAACTTCTCCACCGCCGCCTACAACCGCAACAACATCAACACCTACTACGACCCGGCGGTCAATTCGCAGAACACCAAGAGTTCGAGCATCACCTTCACCCAACGCTTCGCCCGCATCCCCGCCCTGTCCATCTCGGGCGGCATGCAGCTGACGCAGCGCACCAGCGACTCCACCATCAACCTGTCGCTGCCCAACCTCTCCATCTCCGTAAGCACCATTTACCCCTTCAAGCGGAAGAACCCGGTGGGCAAAGAACGCTGGTATGAAAAAATCTCGCTCAGATACACCGGCACGCTGGCCAACAGCATCCAGACAAAGGAAAACCTGCTGTTCCGCTCCTCCTTCACACGCGACTGGAAGAACGGCATGAGGCACTCCATCCCCATCTCGGCCTCGTTCAACCTGTTCAACTACATCACCGTGACCCCCAACATCACCTACAACGAACGCTGGCACACCAGTTCGTACCGCAAGCACTGGGACGATGAACGAAACGAGGTGGTGACCGACACCGTGTACAGCTTTAACCGCAACTACGACTTCAGCGGGGGCATCTCGGCGCAGACCAAGCTCTACGGTTACTACATCCCGTTCCGCAAATGGTTCGGCGACAAGATTGACCGCATCCGCCATGTGATGACACCCAGCATCGGCTTTTCCTACCACCCGGACTTCTCCGACCCCATGTGGGGCTTCTACGAGTCGTACATCGAGCCCGACCCGCTGGGCGAATACCCCGGCTACCGCGAGGTGCGCTACTCCAAGTACGACGGCACCATGTACGGCGGACCCAGCGCGGGCGAATCGGGGAGCATCACCTTCTCACTGGCCAACAACCTGGAAATGAAGGTGCGAAACGACAACGACACCACCGGCAAAGAGCCGTTCAAGAAGATAAGCCTCATCGACAACTTCTCCCTCAACGGCAGCTACAACCTGATGGCAGACTCCATGAATTTGTCAAGTATCGGCGTGACCCTGCGTTTGAAATTGGGCAAGAACAAGACCTTGAACCTTTCCACCAACTTTGACCCGTACATGTACAAACTCGACAGCAACGGACGACCTTACCGAAGTGGGGACTATACATGGCAGCACGGCATGTTCCCCCACTTTGGCGCGCTACAAACCTCCTACACGCTGACGCTGAACAACGACACCTTCAAGAAACTGGCGGCCCGCCTGCGTGGCGAAGACCCCGACAAGATAGGCGAGGGACAGAACCCGGAAAATGGGGAGAACGGCGAGAATGCCGAAACCGGGGAGGAAACAAGCACTGCCAGCCGGGTGCAGAAGAAGGAACGCGCCGAAGTGGATGCCGAAGGCTACGAAAAGCTGAACATGCCGTGGAACATCAACATCAGCTACTCGGTGAACTACCGCCCGTCCAACGAGTTCAACTACGACAAAATGCGCTACCGGATGCGCTTCTCGCACTCGCTGCAGTTGTCGGCCAACCTCAACCTGACGAACAACTGGAGCATTTCGGGCAACACGTCGTTCGACTTCGAGGCGAAGCAATTCACCCAAATGAACGTCAAC
>CALUML010000076.1 GCA_944321745.1 uncultured Bacteroidales bacterium | reverse complement strand
CCTGGCGGTGCTCATCTATATCACCCCCCTGCGCTATTACCTGCCGGGCTACGGCGACGAGGGCAACCGCGAGACGGTCATCGCCGAGTCCATGCGTGCCGACTCGCTGCAAACGCAGATGGAGCGGCAGATGGCCTACCTGGATGTCATCCGCGACGTCATAGCGGGCAACCTGGACACTTCCGCCATCATGCCCCTGTACTCCGTCGTCATCATCAACAAAAAAGACGTGCCGGGCATCGAGCAGAGCGAACGCGAACGGCAGTTCGTGGCGCGGTTCGAGCAAGAGGAGAAATACAACCTCGCCGTGCTGAGCAACGCCACCCCCAAGAACGACACCTACGTGTTCTTCCGCCCCGTGCGGGGCATCGTGCAGCAGCACTTCGACGCGCTCGGGCAGGCCTACGGGGTGTCCATCCTCACCTCGCCGGGCGAAAGCGTGCTGAGCGTGCTCGACGGCACGGTGGTATATGCCGACTACAGCTTCGACCACGGCTGGGTTGTCCACGTGCAACACGAAGGCAACTACCTCTCCATCTATCAGAACAACACCCGCCTGCTGAAAAAGGCGGGCGACATCGTACACGCCGGCGAGGCCATCGCCCTGACCGGCGAGGCCGACGGGGCAGGGAAGCCTTTCTACTTCGAACTGTGGAACAACGGCCACGCCATCGACCCGGAGGACGTGATCGTGTTCTAAAGCAATTGTTCAATGCCAATCCTTGTCTACCCGTTTACTCGTAGCTGAATCATCATGAAGTCCATCACCATACTCGGTTCCACCGGCTCCATCGGCACGCAGGCCCTGGAGGTCATCGGGCAGCATCCCGACCGCTTCGAAGTGTACGCCCTCACGGCAGGCAACCAGGCCGACCGCCTCATCGAGCAGGCCCGCACCTTCCACCCCGAGGTGGTGGTCATCGCCAACGAACAACATTATACCAAGGTAAAAGATGCCCTGGCCGACCTGCCCATGAAAGTGTATGCCGGGGCGGATGCCATCGCGCAGGTGGCGGGCATGGACGCGGCGGACATCGTGCTCACCGCCATGGTAGGCTACGCGGGGCTGCAACCCACCATCCGCGCCATCCGGGCGGGCAAACGCATCGCCCTGGCCAACAAGGAGACACTCGTGGTGGCAGGCGACCTCGTGGGGCGGCTTGCGGCGGAGCACCACGCGCCCATCGTGCCGGTGGACTCGGAACATTCGGCTATCTTCCAATGCCTGGCGGGTGAGGCGGGCAACCCGGTAGAGAAGGTCATCCTCACGGCATCGGGCGGTCCTTTCCGCACCTGCACGCTGGACGAGCTGCGTCGCGCCACCCCGGCGCAGGCCTTGAAGCATCCCAACTGGAGCATGGGGGCAAAAATCACCATCGACTCGGCCAGCATGATGAACAAAGGCTTCGAGGTCATTGAGGCGCAGTGGCTCTTCGGCATGAAGCCCGGGCAAATCGAGGTGGTGGTGCATCCGCAGTCGGTCATCCACTCCATGGTGCAGTTTGCCGACGGAGCCGTCAAGGCGCAACTGGGCGTGCCGGACATGAAGCTGCCCATCCTCTACGCCTTCACCTACCCCGACCGCATCGCCACCTCTTTCGGGCGGCTCGACTTCGCCGCCTGCCCGCAACTCACCTTCGAACAGCCCGACCCCGACCGCTTCCGCAACCTGGCACTCGCCTACGAGGCCATGCGCCGGGGCGGCAACACCCCCTGCGTGCTCAACGCCGCCAACGAGGTGGCCGTGGCCGCCTTCCTGCACGAGCGCATCGGCTTCCTGGACATGCCCCGCATCATCGAAAACGTGATGCAGAAAGCCCCCTTCATCCCCCACCCCACCTACGAGGACTACATCGAAACCGACCGGCTGGCGCGGGAAATGGCGGAGGAATTGGCAAGCTTACAAGCGAACAAGTAGGCAAGCGGGCAAAAGCCATCGGCTTTCCTATTCTTATATAACACCTTTCCCCTACAACTTCCACCCGGCAGTGCTTTCCTGCATGCGCCACAGGCGGGCATAAAGTCCGTCGGCATGCATCAGGTCGGCGTGCGTGCCTTGCTCGGCCACCCGCCCGTTGTCCAGCACGATGATGCGGTCGGCATTCATAATCGTCTTCAGCCGGTGGGCGATGGCAATCACCGTACGTCCCTGCACCAGCGTGTCGATGGCCCGCTGCACGTCCACCTCGTTTTCGGGGTCGAGCGATGCCGTGGCCTCGTCCAGCAGGATGACGGGCGCATCCTTCAGAATGGCCCGGGCGATGGAAATGCGCTGTTTTTCCCCGCCGGACAGCGTGCAGCCGCCCTCGCCCACCATGGTATCGTAGCCCCGGGGCAGGCGCATGATGAAGTCGTGGCAGCAGGCTGCCCGCGCAGCGGAGATGATTTCTTCATCCGTGGCATCGGCCTTGCCGAAGCGGATGTTGTTACGTATCGTGTCCTGGAACAGGTACACGTCTTGGAACACCATGGAAATGCGGCTCATCAGACTTTCGGGTTCAATCTCGTCCATCGGTACGCCGTTGAAATACACCCGCCCCCGCTGCGGGTCGTAAAAGCGGGCGCACAACTTCATCAGCGTGCTCTTGCCGCTGCCCGAGGGACCCACCAGGGCCGTAAACGAGCGGCAGGGCAAGGTTAGCGAGAGGTCGTGCAGCACCTCCTGCTCCTGATAGGCAAACGACACGTGCTCCAAGCGAATATCCCCCGCCTCGGGCGACCGGCGCGACCCGCTCCGCTCCGGCTGGTGCATCAGCGGGAGGAGGCGCCCCCCGGCAATGGAGAAATAGCGGAACTCGGTGAAGTTGGTCAGGGCCGAGGTGAGCGGGTCGAACACGCGCGAACCCACCACGAGGAACAACACGAACGTGAGCAGGGACAGCTGCCCGCCCAACAGCAAGTACGCGCCGCATAGCACCATCAGCGTCAACCCGGCACGCACCAGGGTGATGGACAGCAACACGAACGGCCCCAGAAGGGCTTCCTGCCGGATGCAGGCACGGCGCAACTCGGCAAAGGCATCGCGCAGCCTCACGAAGCGGTCGCCCAGCAGGTTGTAGGCCTTCATCACCCGGATGCCCCGCAAGTATTCCTCCAGCCGGTTGCCCGCATTGATTTTGGCCTGTATCTGCCTGCCGCTTAATTTCTTTTGTGCAAACGTGCTCGCCCACAACACGAGCACGGCCAGCGGCAGGGCGGCGAACATGGCCACCGCCATGCGCCAGTCCACCCACACCATCGAGACAAAGGCCAGCACGGGCATGACCACCGCCCCCATCAGCTGCGGCAGGTGATGCGAGATGCCCGTCTCCGCCAGCGTGAAATCGGTGATGAGCATGGACGACAGTTCGCCCGGGTCGCGCCGCGAAAGGAAGCCGAGCGACAGCTTGCGCAAATGCTCCGCCAGCGAGATGCGTCCCGACGCGCTCATCTCGTAAGCACCCCGGAAGTTGGCCCGGTACGCCGCCCGCTCGGCCAGCACCATGACCAGCATGTACACAACCATGATGCCGACGATGCACCACAGCCGCGTGGTGTCCAACGGCAGTCCGCTGCCGTCAAAGGCATTGAAGATAACGCGCACCGCTTCTACCGAGAGGCAGAAAGGCACGATGTTCACCAGGTTGGCGAGCATGGTAAAGCCCACGGGCTTGTATAACCGCTCCGTGCGGCCTATCGTAATGTTTTTGATTGCTCCCATGTTTTATATCCTTTCATTTACAAGCTATGATATGCGTTTCTTCTTTCTTCTGAACGATTTTGAGGACGGAAAATCCCGCATCAACCAGCAGCCGCTTCAAGTCCTCGGCGGCATACACCGTCATGCCCTCTATCCGGTCGCTCCACCGCTTCCCCAGTTCGGGGTCACCCACTTCCAGGCTGATGAGGAAATAGCCTCCGCGGCGGAGCACACGCCGCACCTCCTTCAACGCCATGCTCATTGGCGACCAGAAATATACCGTCTCAAAAGCGGTGACAGCATCAAACATGCCCTCCTCGTAGGGCAAGGCACACACGTTGCCTTGGCGGATGAAGCACCGCCTGCCTGCCTCCTTCGCATTATGCCGACGGGCAAACGCCACGCTTTCTTCCGACAAATCGATGCCATGCACTTGTCCCTCAGGACACTTTGCCAGCAAGCCCTTCACGTTGGCCCCGTCCCCGCATCCGATGTCAAGCACCGTCCAAGCCGGTTGCCAAGGCACATGTTTCATGCCACGCCTGGCCAGCGAGGCGTGGAAGCAGTTCATCCCGCGCAGCATCACCCGCCCGCCCCATCCCTGCGGGCAACGTGTATTCTGCAACAAACCGTTCAATAAATTCTTTCCTGTATCCATCTGTTTATATTTAATAATGTTTATAGAATGTCAGTCATTCCACCATCAGTTAATCAATTATTCAATCATTCAATCATTCAGTTAATCAATCATTCCCCTTTGCCTCCCATCCGCCATTGACCGGCGTTCGTATAAGCATTCCACATATTCCTATATACACCCTCCGCGGCACGCAGCTCGTCATGCCGTCCGCGCTGCACAATGCGCCCCTCCTTCATCACGAGGATTTGTCGCGCCGAGATGACGGACGACAGCCGGTGGGCAATCACGATGACCGTCTTCCCCCGAATGAGCGACTGCAAGGCCTGCTGCATCCTGTGCTCGTTCTCCGGGTCGGCAAAGGCGGTGGCCTCATCGAGCACCAGTATCGGGGCGTTCTTCAGGATGGCACGCGCCACGCACACCCGCTGCGCCTCGCCGCCAGAGAGGTACACGCCCCGGTCGCCTATCCGCGTATCGTAACCCCGGGGCAGGCGCATGATGAAGTCGTGGCACTGGGCGGCGCGGGCAGCGGCCTCCACCTCCTGGCGCGTGGCCGTGGGCGAACCGACGGCGATATTCTCGTACAGCGTGTCATAGAACAGAAAGGTATCCTGAAACACAAACGACACGATGTCCATCAGCTGCCGGGTGGACATCTGCCGGATGTCCACCCCGCCGATGAGCACCGCGCCCTGCTCCACGTCCCAAAAGCGGGGGATGAGGTTTGCCACCGTGCTCTTGCCGCTACCCGAGGGACCGACCAAAGCCGTGATGCACCCTTGCGGAGCCGTGAAGCTCACGTCGCGCAAAGCCTCGGTGCGTGTGCCCTGTTCCGTATTCGCGTAGGAGAACGACACGTGGCGGAACTCCACCTCGTAGCCCGACGGCTGCTGCGGATGCTCCGGATCGGGCACGGGAGTTTGCTCCAGGATGCGGTCGATGCGCGCCACACCCTCGTCAATCTCGCGGGTGTTACCGCCCAGGAAAGTCAGCTTGTACACCGGCGAGGCCATGCCCGGCCCCATGATGATGAAGAACAGCCACACGGCTGCCATCGCAAGCGACTGCGGCGTGGCCTGCATCAGCAGGATGCCCACCGGCAGGATGAACGTGACCAGCGAGTTGAGCAGCACGGTGAAAGCCACCATACCACGCTCATAGGTGTCGCAGCACTTCAGTGCGAAGGTCTTGTAGGCCTGAATCTCGGCATTGAAGCGGCGGAACGACAGCACACTCTGCCCGAATATCTTGACCACGGGCATCCCGTGCACATACTGCACCGCCGAAGCGCTCATGCGTTCCTGCGCATCGTAATACTCGCAGGTGAACTCGCGTGCCGCCCGCCCCATGAAGTTGGAGAACTGCAGCACCAGGCTCACCGCCACCACGACCAGGCACACGGCGGTAAGCCACCCGTTGAGCGAGAAGAAGATGACGAGCATCACCACCACCGTGGCCACCACGTTCACCAGGTCGGGGATGGTGTGGGCAATGAAGCCCTCCACCTTCTCGATATTCTGGTCCATCGTCTTCTTGATGGCCCCGGTGGAGGTATTGTTCAGATAGCCCAGCGGCAACCGCCCGATGTGCCCGGAAAGCCGCACGCGCAGCCCGTACAGGATGCGGAAAGCCGCCACGTGCGACGACATAAGCGAAGTATACAACAACACCAGCCCCCCGGCCAGCCCGCCAAAAGCTATCCAACCCCACCGCACCATGCCCGCCCCGTCGGCCTCGGCAGGATGACCGCCATGCGCCAGCAGCTCGGCCAGCACTTCGTACACCGCCCAATAGGGCACCAACATGCACACGGCACTGCCCGCCGACAGCAACCCCGCCAGCACGAGCAGCCCCTTGCGCTCGCCCGCAATCTCCAACAGGCGGGACAAGCCTTCTTTCTTCTTTTTCTTTTCCATATGTTTATTTGTCAGTTAGAGTTTATGCAGCACCATGCTTTGTTTTATTCTACTACACCCATGCAGGTCGCCATCATTCGCGAACAATTTTCGGATTTGTTCAACAAAAAAAGGAGGAAGTCCCCGCAGAGACTTCCTCCCGCCGACCGCCCGTGGCGGCCTTGTGCCCGTTTCTTTCTTTCCCGTCATACCCGGATGATGGCTCTCCAGCCTTGTATTTCAAACAAAATGTAATCGTGCAGGATGCCCTCCATCTCCTGCCGGGGCACGTCGTGGCACAGCAGTTCTTCGAACAGGACGAACATCCACACCGTGTGCAGGTGGATGATGAAGTCCGACACCGCCGTGTTGATGCCCGGATGCTGCCGCTGCATCGCCGCGAACCACGCCTTGACCACCCGGGTGGAGCGGTCGGTGTACTGCTGGCGGAAGCATTCGAGCGACGAGCCTTGCGCACGGAAAAGCAGCGTGCGCAGCAACTCCCGATGCGTGTCCATGAGCGCGACATACTCGTCCACGCACGACCGCAGGTAGGCCTCGGAGCGCAAAGCCATGACATCCTCGCCACGCAGCCCGTGGTGTTCCTGCAAGAGGCGCTCCAACGCCTGCACGGCAGGACGCACCACGGCGCGGAACAGCCCATCCTTGCCCTCGAAGTAATGGTAGAGGTTGCCCACGCCCACCCCGGCCTCCGCCGCGATGTCGCGCACGGAGACCCGCGCATAGCTCTTCGCGGCGAATTGCCGCCCGGCCGCGTCCACTATCCTGGTACGTATGTCGTCCTTCAACACTTGCATGTTCTGAGGAGATGAGGTTATCTTCCGGGGCAAAAGTAGCCCGTTCCCCCCGCACGGACAATACCCACTTGTGGGGATTTTCGCCCGGACAGTGCGGAGACGTTTCCCCATTTCTGCCTATAGGTTTTCCAACTTGTGCGGACAGGTTTTCCCAATCGCACGCATGACTGTGGGCAGTAAAACTTCTACTGGGAAAAAGAAAAACATGTGCTGGCAAGTCAGACAACATCCGCGCACAAATCAAGAAGCACGTGTTTGTATAAGAGTTAGAAAGGCAAACTTTTTGCCAGATGTTTTTGCTCATCTTTATCTCGAACTCGTGTAGTTCTTATCGCACAGCTCCCCGGCTTCTTCACCATGCCGGTATAAAATTCCATCCTTTTATCGTACATTTGCACGGCATTTGCAAAAGAACATGTCAGATACAAACAAGAATACGGTGGGCAACACCCACCAGGGAAAGGATATGCCGATGGCCGGGGAATACACCGGCTTTTTCAACGGCTTGATGGAGATTGTAGAAAAGGGCGGAGAGCTGTCCGAACAAACCGGGACGGCCATCGGGCATTACGTCATGGAATGGCTCGGCGGACATCCGCTGGACGGGTTCGACGATTATTCGGACACGTCGTACCTGCGCACGTGCATCGGCCGATGCCCCCACACGCACTGGGAGGCGTTGGTGATGACCTGGAAAAAAGGGAACACGACCACCATCCACGGGCATCCGCGCTTTGCGGGCTATCACTTTGCCGATGGAACGTTCCAGGTGGAATTGTTCGAAAAAGTGGCCGAAGGCAAGGTGCGGCGGGTCAACACGTTCATTATCGACCGGCCGAAGTCCCTGTTCGCCATCGGGGAGGAAGACCGGTTCGACAACCACGTCCACCGCATCACCTGCCTGAGCGAGAAGGGGCACACCCTGCATGTGTATCCGGACGATGCCCGCCGGGGCGAAGTGTTCACCGAGGAATAGGTCGGCACCATGGTCAAGGCTGTGTTTTTCGACATCGACGGCACACTGGTGAGCTTCCGCACGCACCGGATGCCCGACAGCACCGTCGCCGCCCTCCACCGGCTCAGGCAGCGGGGAGTGCGCACGTTCGTCGCCACGGGACGGCAATACCCCGCCATCAACAACCTGGGCGGGATGCCGTTTGACGGGTACATCACCATGAACGGCAGCTTCTGCTTCGTGGGCGACTACGAGGTGGTGCGCAGGCAGGCCGTCCCGCCCGCAGACATCGAGGCGTTGCTGGGCTACATGCAACGACACGGGGAGTTCCCCTGCTTCTTCATCTCGGAAAAAGAGGCTTTCGGCAACTTCATCGACGACAACGTGCGCCGGGTGTTCGACCAGCTGAACTTCCCCGCCCCGGCGTTGTTGCCCGCCGAGCTGGCACGGGAGCGGGACATCTACCAGCTCATCGCCTTCTACGACCCGAGTGAGGAAGAACGGCTGATGGCCGTCCTACCCCACTGTGAGGCCACGCGATGGTCGCCCTACTTCAGCGACATCGTGCCCCGCGGGAGCGGCAAGGACAAGGGCGTGCAGGCCGTCATCCGCCACTTGGGCATCGGGCGGGAAGAGACTATGGCCTTCGGCGACGGTGGCAACGATGCTTCCATGCTGCGCTACGTGCACACCGGCGTGGCCATGGGCAATGCGGACGATGCCGCCAAGCAAGCAGCCGACTACGTGACCGCCTCCGTGGACGAGGACGGCGTGTGGAAGGCGTTGAAGCATTTTCAGTTGATAATTGATAATTGAAAGTTGAAAGTTGTTGTTCCCACTAATCGCTAATCACTAATCGTTAATCATTATCCCCATGCTGGTCAAACTGTACGAAGACAACCCGAACCCGAACCAAGTGCGTCGCATCGTGGAGGTGCTGCGCAACGGCGGCATCATCATCCTGCCCACCGACACGCTCTATGCGTTCGCCTGCAACCTGTTCAACCAACAAGGCGTGGAGACCATCACCCGGATAAAACACAAGGACCTGCGCCGCTCCAACTTGTCGTTCATCGTGCACGAGATAAGCCAGATAAGCGAATATGCCAAGATGGACGACACGGCGTTCAAACTCATCAAGAAGCACCTGCCTGGCCCCTTCACCTTCATCCTGAACGGCAGCAGCAACCTGCCCAAACTGTTCAAGAACAAAAAGACGGTAGGCATCCGCATGCCCCGGAACAACATCGTGCTGGAAATTGTGCGCGAACTGGGCAACCCGCTCATGACCAGTTCCATCTTCCACGACGACGACACGGACTACATGATAAACCCCGAACTCATCGATGAACGCTACGGCCGCCTGGTCGACCTGGTCATCGACGGGGGCGACGGGGGCATCACACCCTCCACCATCGTGGACTGCACCGGCGACGAACCAACCGTGGTGCGCGAAGGAGCGGGAGAAATAAGTTGAAAATTGAAAATTGAAAGTGCCGGTGCGGCATATCAATCGCATGGGTGCGGATTTCTGATTTCTGATTTCTTACTTCTTACCTCTTACTCCTTGCCCCTTACCTCTTGCCCCTCACCTCTTACTCCTCACCCCTCACTCCTCACACATGAAGCGCGGACACGCCGACTTACCCCTGCATTATGGCACGGTGCCTGCCTGGCTGGCCCGGCGCATGAGCCTGCTGGGCGGAGCCATAGCCGAAGCCATCGTCATGGAATACGGGCGGGCGGCCTTGCTGCAACGGCTGAGCGACCCGTTCTGGTTCCAGTCATTGGGGTGCGTGCTGGGCATGGACTGGCATTCGTCCGGCATCACCACCTCGGTGATGAACGCCCTGAAGAAGGCCATCAACCTCCGCTCGGCCGACCTGGGCGTGTACGTGTGCGGCGGACGGGGCAAGGCCTCGCTGCGCACCCCCGCCGAACTGATCGAAGTAGGCATGCGCACGGGGCTGAACGGTGACGAGCTGGTGCACCACAGCCGCCTCGCCGCCAAAGTGGACAACACCGCCGTGCAAGACGGCTTCCAACTGTACCTGCACTCGTTCGTCGTCACCGTGGACGGCCAATGGGCGGTGGTGCAGCAAGGCATGAACCCCGGCGAACGCATGGCACGCCGCTACCACTGGCTTTCCTCGTCCCTGCAATCGTTCACCGAAGAGCCGCATACCTCCATGTGCGGGCG
>CALUML010000075.1 GCA_944321745.1 uncultured Bacteroidales bacterium | reverse complement strand
GGGCGACGGAGCCTGTGGCGGGACGGCCCACCTACCGCATGGGGGGCAACAGCTGCCTGGCCGGGGACTATTGCGGCGACTGGTCGTTCGACCGGGAACTGCGCCCGGGCGACCGCATCGTGTTCGAGGACATGATGCACTACACCACGGTGAAGACCACGATGTTCAACGGCGTGACGCACCCATCCATCGGCTTGTGGACGGCGGGCGGCGACTTCCGCCTGCTGCGGGAGTTCGGTTACGAGGACTACAAGGCACGCATGGATTGATATAGTTACGAGTTACAAGCTACGGGTAGCGGGAAGCCCCAACCGCATGGCACTTGTAGCTTGTAACTCGTAGCTCGTAGCTACATGATGCGTCCGTCGCGCATCTCCAGCACGCGGTCGCAGAGGGAGGCCAGTTGTTGGTCGTGGGTGACGATGACCATGGCCACTTGGAATTGCTGCCGCACGTCGAGCAGCAGGCGGTGCAGCTCGTCGCGGTTGTGGCTGTCGAGGCTGCCGGACGGTTCGTCGGCCAGGATGACCGAGGGGTCGTTCATCAGGGCGCGTGCCACGGCCACCCGTTGCTTCTCGCCGCCGGAAAGTTCGGACGGCTTGTGGTCGTAGCGGTGGGACAGCTGCAGGTAGTCCAGCAGGCGGCGTGCCTTGTCGGCTGCCTCGTGTGGGTCGCGGCGGGCGATGAGGGCGGGCATCATCACGTTCTCCACGGCGGTGAATTCGGGCAGCAGCTGGTGGAACTGGAACACGAAGCCGATCCTCCGGTTGCGCACCTCGGCCAGCTGGCGGTCGGGCAGGCGGCTCAGGTCCTGGCCGTCGAGCAGCACGCGTCCCTGGTCGGGGCGGTCGAGCGTGCCGATGATTTGCAGCAGCGTGGTCTTGCCCGCGCCGCTGGGTCCCACGATGGCGGCGATTTCGCCCCGCTCCACGGAGAGGCTCACGCCCCGCAGCACCTCCACGGTGCCGAAACTCTTGTGTATGTCGATTGCCTGTATCATTGAGGGTTTCAGATTTCAAATTTCAGATTTCAGATTTCAGATTGTTTCCCGCAGATTGCGCAGATAGGATGCGGATTTGTATCTGTGCCTGCCTGTCCGCTTCTTGCCTCTTGCCTCTCACCTCTTACCGCTGTCCATAGGTCTTGCACGTTCCGCCCCGGCATTGTTAATTGTTCATTATTCATTGTTCATTGCCAACGTTTTCTTCACGCATTCCGCCGCCAGGTAGCAGCCGAAGACGGCCGGCATCCACGCCACGGTGCCGGTGGTGGATTTCTTGTAGCGTTCGTCCACCTCCATCACGGCCTCGCGCCGGGCCGGTTCGGTGGAATACACCACCGTCAGCCCCCGCCGGATGCCGAGGCGGCGCAGGCGTTGGCGCACGGTGCGGGCCAGGGCGCATTGCTCGGTGCGCGAGATGTCGTCCACCCGCACGCGCGAGGGGTCGGTCTTGCCTCCCGAACCCATGGACGACACGATGGGGATGCCCCGCTCCAGGCAGGTGCGGATGAGGTGCACCTTGGGGGCGATGGTGTCGATGGCATCCACCACGCAGTCGAAGTGTCGCGCCAGCACCTCCGCCATGTTCCCCTCGTCGAGCAGGGCGTTGGCCACCGTCAGGCGCAGGGCGGGGTTGATGTCGAGCAGGCGTTCGGCCAACACGTCCGCCTTGGAGCGTCCCAGGGTGGAGTGCAGGGCCACGATTTGGCGGTTGAGGTTGGTCGTGCCCACGGTGTCGCAGTCCACTATCGTCATGCCGCCCACGCCGGTGCGGGCTATCATCTCGGCGGCCATGCCGCCCACGCCGCCCAGCCCCACCACCAGCACCGAGGCTCCGTCCAGGCGGTGCATGGCCTCGTCGCCCAGCAGCAGGGCGGTGCGTTGCCTCCAGTCCGCCGAAATGTCGTTCTCTTCTTTTTCCATATTATTATATAGGTAGCTATTAACAGGATGATAATTGATTTTGAATAGCTACTTATTTAAAAACCGCCGGGAAACTGTTTGGCATTTGCCGGGCGGCGGTATGCCTGCAAAGATAGTCTTTTGGGGCGAATGCGGACGTATTCCCATAGAAATAAGTGGAAGATGCACCGTTTTTCCTATTTTTGCAGTCGGAATGGGTGCGTCCCATTCCCTGTTTTCTAACGGCAACCGGCATGGACACTTTGACCGACCCGCAATTGGGCACCATCAGTTTCGTGCGGCGTGCCCGCGCCCGGCGCATTGTGGTGCGCATCCAGGCCGACGGGCTGCGGGTGACACTGCCGCCGCTCGTCCCCGCCGCCGAGGGCCTGCGCTTCGTCCGCGAGCACGAGGACGAAATTGCCCGCAAGCAGGACCGCGTGCGGAGCAGCAGGCAGGCCGGCCTCCTGCTGCCGGGCGACGCACCCGCCCTGCACACCCGCACTTTCGACGTGCGGGTGGCGGTCGAGGCGCGCGCCAACCTGTTCTTCCGGATGCAGGGGGACACCTTGTATATATATGTCCCCGGCACGGCCGACCTCGCCTCGCCCGCCCTGCAACGCAAGCTGTGGGACGGGGTGGCCTACTTCCTGCGGCAGGAGGCGCACCGGGTGCTGCCCCCTCGCCTGCACGAGCTGGCCACGGCGCACGGCTTCGGCTACCGCGGGGTCAAGATACAATCCAGCCGCACCCGCTGGGGCAGCTGCTCCGCCCGGGGCGACATCAACCTGTCGTACCACCTCATGCTGGTGCCGCCCCACCTGGCCGACTACGTGATGCTGCACGAGCTGTGCCACACCCGCGAGATGAACCACAGCCCGCGCTTCTGGCAGCTGATGGACAGCGTGACCGGCGGCCGAGCCAAAGCCCTGCGGACGGAGCTGAAGGCGTATGCCCAAGCCCTGCCCGCGCCTTGATGGGGGGGGGTGTGGAATGTGTCGTTTCCAGGGCATTCCCGTCATTTCGAGCACAGCGAGAAATCTTATACAGAATGCATCCAAAGCCACTGTGGGATTTCTCCCTACGGTCGGAATGACGGCGGGATTGGTTCGCGGCCTTTGCGCGGTCTCAGGGAGGGGATGGGGAATTGCGTTATAACGGAAATGTTTTTCCGCAGTAACGCGGCAAAAATTCCGTAGTAACGGAAAAATATTTCCGCAGGCACGCGGTTTTTATCTTCAAACAGTAAATAGTCAATCGTCAAATAGTCAATCGTAAATCTTCAAATAGTAAATAGTCAATCGTCAAATAGTCAATCATCATGATGGATTGGAACCGACTTCTTTCCACCAAGCGTTTCGGGCTGGAGGCCCTGCACGGCCAGCGTCACGACGACCGCAGCGAGTTCCAGCGCGACTACGACCGGCTCATCTTTTCAGCCCCCTTCCGCCGGTTGCAGAACAAGACGCAGGTATTCCCCCTGCCCGGCAGCGTGTTCGTGCACAACCGCCTCACCCACAGCCTGGAGGTGGCCTGCGTGGGACGCTCGCTCGGGGTCAACGCCGCGCAAAGCCTGTTGCAGCGGCACGGCGGCGCGGCCTCGCCCTTCCTGGGCGAGATAGGGGCCATCGTGTCCGCCGCCTGCCTGGCACACGACATGGGCAACCCGCCCTTCGGCCATTCGGGCGAGAAGGCCATCGCCACCTACTTCTCCGAAGGGGCGGGCCAACGCCTGGCCGGCCGCATGAGCCCCGAGGAATGGCGCGACCTCACCCGCTTCGAGGGCAACGCCAACGCCTTCCGCCTGCTCACCCACCGCTTTAACGGGCGCAGGGCGGGCGGCTTCGTGCTCACCTACAGCACGCTGGCATCCATCGTGAAATACCCCTACGCCTCCGTCCATGCCGACGAGCGGAAGCAGAAGTTCGGCTTCTTCACCGCCGAGCGCGAGTCCTACGCGCGCATCGCCGCCGAGCTGGGCATCGTCCGCCAGCCCGGCCACCCGGAGCGGTATGCCCGCCACCCGCTCGTCTATCTGGTCGAGGCCGCCGACGACATCTGCTACCAGCTGATGGACATTGAGGACGCGCACAAGCTGCGCATCCTCTCGGGCGACGAGACCAAGGCCCTGCTGCTCGCCTTCTTCGACGAGCAGCGCCGCGCCCGGAAGCTCGACACCATGCGCATGGTGACCGATGTCAACGAGCAGATTGCCTACCTGCGCTCGTCCGTGGTGGGGCAGCTGGTGGACGAATGCGCCCGCGTGTTCGTGGAGCACGAAGAGGAAATCCTGTCGGGCACGTTCACCGGCTCGCTCATCAAGCGGCTGCCCGCGCAACCGGCCGCCGCTTACGAGGCGTGCTCCGCCCTGGCGTTTGAGAAGATATACCGCTCCACCGAGGTGCTCGACGTGGAACTGGGCGGCTACAAAATCATCCTCACCCTGCTCGACCACCTGGTCGAAGCCGTGCTCAACCCCTCGAAAGCCTATTCCAAGCAGCTGCTCATGCGCATCCCGCAGCAGTACGAGACCGACGCGCCCACCGACTACGGGCGGCTGATGGCGGTGCTCGACTACGTGTCGGGCATGACGGACGTGTACGCGCTCGACCTCTACCGCAAAATCACCGGCATGAGCATGCCGAGCCTGTGAAGCGGGCATGGCTTCCTACCCTCCCTGGCTTTCTCCGGGGAGGGGCTTTTTTTGCCTCGCATGCGTGCGTTTCTGATAAAAAGACTTATCTTTGCACCGCTGAAAGTGAATTTTCTTAGGAAAAAAGGCGGAATTGGCACGAAATGCTTTGTCTCCTAACAAAATACACTCTCATGCACGTTCCCCCGCGAGGGAACGCCTGGCGAGCAATTATTATCAATCGTTTTATGTTTTTAAAATAAAAAATTCATGTTAAACAAAGGACTTGTTCGAATTTTTACAGCCGCACTTACCCTGGTGTGTTTGTTTTATCTTTCGTTCACGGTCGTAACCTCCACGTACTCCAAGAAGGCGAGCGAGTACGCAGGCGGCGACAAGATGAAAGAATATCAGTACCTCGACTCGCTCGGGTATGAGAAGGTATGGCTCGGCTACACGCTGAAGGAATGCCGTGAAAGGGAAATCAACTTGGGGCTCGACCTGAAAGGCGGGATGAACGTGACGCTCGAAGTGTCGGTGCCCGATGTCATCCGCTCGCTCTCCGGCTACAACCAGACCGACAACTTCAACCAGGCTCTGGCGCGTGCCAGCGAACTGCAAAAGACAAACAGCCAGGTGGAATATCTCGACTTGTTTGTGCAGGCTTACCACGAAATAGACCCGAACGCGCAACTGGCCGCCATCTTCAGCACCTACGAGCTGAAGGACCGCCTGTCGCTCAACTCGACCAACGATGAAGTAATCCGCGTGCTGCGCGAAGAAATCGAAGGCGCGGTGGACAACTCGTTCAACGTGTTGCGCAACCGTATCGACCGCTTCGGCGTGGTGCAGCCCAACATCCAGAAGCTGGGCAACACGGGACGCATCCTCATCGAGCTGCCGGGCATCAAAGAGCCGGAACGCGTGCGCAAGCTGTTGCAAGGCTCGGCCAACCTCGAATTCTGGGAAACGTATGACGTGAGCGAAATATACAACAACCTGGCCGAAGCCAACAGCATCCTGGCGGAAATGTACGCTCCCGCCGCCGAAGAAGCTCCTGCCGCCGAGGCCGGAACCGCCACGGAAACGGCTGCCGCCGATGAAGCCACCACGGCTGTCGACAGCCTGAAGAGCCTGATGGGCGATGAGGCCGCCGCTGCCGCCGACAACGCCAAGCTGCTGGAAGAATACAAGCAGGCCAACCCGCTCTTCGGTCTCACGCAGACCGAGTCGCTGCGCGGTTATGCCGGCCCGGTAGTGGGCTATGTGTCCAGCCGCGACACGGCGCAAGTCAACACCTACCTCAACATGAAGCAGGTGCGCGAAGTGCTGCCGCGCGACCTCGGCTTCCGCTGGGCCGTGAAGCCGCTGAACGAACGCGGTGAGATTTTCGAACTCTACGCCATCAAAATCACCAACCGCGACGGGCGGGCCCCGCTGGCAGGCGACGTGATTACCGATGCCCGCGCCGACATGACGCAAGGCTCGGCCTACGCCAGCGTAAGCATGAGCATGAACGCCGACGGCTCGAAAACCTGGGCGCGCATGACGAAGGACAACATCGGCAAGTGCATCGCCATCGTGCTCGACAATTACGTATATTCCGCTCCGCGCGTGAACAGCGAAATCACGGGCGGCAACTCGCAAATCACTGGTAACTTCACCATCGAAGAAGCCAAGGACTTGGCCAACACGCTGAACTCGGGTAAGATGCCTGCCCCCGCACGCATCATCCAGGAAGACATCGTGGGCCCGTCGCTGGGTCAGCAGGCCATCCAGAGCGGCTTTGTCTCCTTTGTCATTGCCTTCGTGCTCATCTTGGTTTACATGGTGTTCTACTACGGCAAGATACCCGGTCTGTTTGCCGACCTAGCCTTGTTCGTCAACGTGTTCTTCCTGCTCGGCATCCTGGCCTCCTTCTCGGCGGTGCTCACCCTGCCCGGTATCGCGGGTATTGTGCTCACCCTGGGTACGGCGGTGGACGCAAACGTGTTGATTTACGAACGTATCCGCGAGGAAGTGCGTGCGGGCAAAAACCAGAAGCGGGCCGTGAAGGACGGTTTCAGCAACGCCATTTCGGCCATCATCGACTCCAACGTCACAACCGTGATGAGCGGTATCATCCTGATGATATTAGGTACGGGTCCCATCAAGGGCTTTGCCACCACGTTGGTCATCGGTACGATAACGTCGTTTGTCTCGGCAGTGTTCCTTACCCGCAGCATGTTGACGTGGTACGTGAACCGTGACTCGGCCAAAGAGCTGTCGTTTACCACCAACCTGATGAAGAATTGGCTGCAAAACACCCACTTCGACTTCATGGGCAAGCGCAAGGTAGGCTACATCGTGTCGGGCGTGATGATCGTGATTTGCCTCGTGTCGTTCGCGGTGCGCGGCTTGAGCCTCGGCATCGACTTCAGCGGCGGGCGCAACTACGTGGTGCGCTTCGACCAGGCGGTGCAGACGGAAGACGTGCGTGAGCTGTTGGAAGACGCCTTCGAAGGCGCGGCAGCGCAGGTCATCACCATCGGTTCGGACAACCAGGTGCGCATTTCCACCAAGTACAAGATAGACGACAATTCGGAAACCATCGACACGGAAATCGAAGGCATCCTGTACGACAACCTGAAGCCGCTGTTGCCTGCCGACGTGACGCGCGACGCGTTCATCCAGGATTACGTGCAAAGCTCGCAGAAGGTGGGTCCGACCATTGCCGACGACATCAAGCGTTCGGCTGTGCTCGCCATCGTGTTTGCGGTTATCCTCATCGGGTTGTACATCTTCGCCCGCTTCCGCAGCTTCGGTTACTCCCTCGGTGCGGTAATCGGGCTGACCTGCGACGCGCTGGTCACGATAGGCTTGTACTCGTTGTTCTACAACGTGCTGCCGTTCTCGCTCGAAGTGGACCAGTCGTTCATTGCCGCTGTGCTCACCATCGTGGGGTACACGGTGAACGACAAGGTGGTTATCTTCGACCGTATCCGCGAAAACGTGCGCCTCTACCCGAGCCGTGACAAAGGGCAGGTAATCAACGATGCCATCAACGCCACGTTGAGCCGCACGTTCAGCACGGCCATGAGTACGCTGGTTGTTTTGATCGCCATCTTCATCTTCGGCGGTGAAACCATCCGCGGCTTCGTGTTCGCCATCCTGTTCGGTGTCATCATGGGTACGTATTCGTCCATCTTCATCGCCTCGCCGGTGGTATATGAATACTTCCTGCGCAAGCAAAAGAAGGACGAAGAAAAAGCCTTGGTTGCCAAGAAGAAATAAGGTGTGATTTAATGTGATATAAAAGCGGGAAGCTCCTGCCGGATTCGCTCCGGCAGGAGCTTTTTGCATGATTGTGTCTGGGCGCGGTGCTTTCGGCGGTTTGCGGGCGTTTGCCTTCCGATTGCCGATTTTTCCGTATTTTTGCACTTCAAATACAGGATACGCCGATGAATGTACTCGATATCGTGTTGATTGCCCCCGTGTGCCTGGGGCTGGTGTTCGGACTGTTCAAGGGGCTGATCAAGGAACTGATGTCGCTGGCCGCCATCGTGCTGGGCATTGTGGGGGCGCGCTGGTTCGAGCCGCAGGTGTCGCCGTGGCTGCGCGAGGCGTTCGACTTGCAGGCGGGCGTGGCGCAGGCCGTGGCCTACCTGCTGTTGTTCGTGGCCATCGCCCTGGTGCTGCTCATGGTGGCGCGCTTGCTGGACAAGTTTTTCGCGGCCATCGCCCTCGGCGGGCTGAACAAGTTGCTGGGAGGCGTGTTCGGCGCGCTGAAATGGGCGTTGGTGGTGAGCGTGCTGCTCAACGTGTTCGACACGTTCGACCGCCGCTTTGCCTGGGTGGAGCCGCAGGTGAAGCGCGACTCGCTGCTATACGACGGCATGTTGCACCTCGGCCCGCGGCTGTGGGAGGAGACCAGGGACCTGCTACCCGCCCCGCAGGAGGAAGGCAACCGGGAGCAGGCGGCGGGCGACCCCCGGCACACGTAGCCCGCGCGGCGGCAGTCTTGTGCGCCATAAACATTATTGATAGGAAACTCCATGTCTGCTATGAACCATCCCCCGCTGCTGTCCCGCTACTCCGATGCCCGCTACGAATGCGGCTGTGACGAGGCGGGGCGCGGCTGCCTGGCCGGTCCGGTGGTGGCCGCCGCCGTGATATTGCCCGAAGGGTTTGCCTGCCCCGAGCTGAACGATTCCAAACAGCTGTCCGAGCGCGAGCGCGAGCGGCTGCGCCCGTTTATCGAGCGTGAGGCCCTGGCCTGGGCGGTGGCTGAAGTGGACAACCGCGAGATAGACGAGCTGAACATCCTGCAGGCCTCCATCCTGGCCATGCACCGCGCCATCGACCGGCTCGCCATCCGCCCGGACTTCATCATCGTGGACGGCAACCGCTTCCGGCCCTACGGCGACACGCCCCACGCCACCATCGTGAAGGGCGATGCCCGCTACCTTTCCATCGCGGCGGCTTCGGTGCTGGCCAAGACGCACCGCGACGCGCTGATGCGCCGCCTGCACGCCGAATACCCGCACTATGGGTGGGACGCGAACAAGGCCTATCCCACCGCCGCCCACCGCCGGGCCATCGCCCGTTACGGCACGACCCCTTACCACCGCTTGACGTTCAGGCTGCTGCCGCCCCCCTGACTTCCTGGAGGCTGTGCAGGAACTACGGCTCAGACCCGCTGTCATTCCGACCGTAGGGAGAAATCTCCCGCGGCGATGCTCCTTGGGTCACGGGGAGATTTCTCACTTCGTTCGAAATGACGGAACGTCCTGGAAATGGTGCTTTTCGCACAAGCCCTCGAAGGAGGGAGACGGGCAAACCCTCCCGCCGGGGTGCATGACCGGCACAGGGCATACCGTAAACGCGGGGCGTGCCCAGCCTTGTCCCGATGCTTGTCGTCGGAGGACGGCTCTGTGTGCTCTCCGAGGCCGGTGCCGGGTCAAGGGTCTCTGTGTGGCCCTGTGTCATACCGCCCCAAGGGGATGCCTGCAATCCCGCCAAAACTCCGTTATACCGGAAATTTTGTTCCGCGCCTACGGAATTTTATTTCCGCAGGCACGCAATTTTTCTTCCGGTATAACGAAAATTTGGTCGCGTGCGGGCGATAAATTACTTTTGCACGGGCAATGGATTTCGTGAAACAATAGATAGACGATGAAACCGATAATGAAAGATAGCGGGTTTTCCGCCAAGCTGTTTTTGTTTTTCTTCGTATTCGTGTTCTGCTTCCTGAGCGGACTGCTGGTGGGCATGGAGCTGTTCGGCGACAGCATGACGCTGCCGCCGGACACGTACAAGTGGCAGCAGCTGGTGCAGTCGGCGTTTGCCTTCCTGCTGCCCCCGCTGCTTTTCGCGGCTATGTGCAGCGAGCGGCCGTTGCACTACCTCGGCCTGGGCACGCCGGCGGGGTGGCGGCAGGCGTTGCTCGTGGTGGCGGCCATGCTGGCGGCCGTGCCGTGTATCAACCTGCTGGCGTGGCTGAACGAGCAGGTGCCGTTCCCCGCCTTCCTTTCCGGGCTGGAGACGCGCCTGCGGCTGCTGGAGGAGCAGGCGCAGACGCAGACGGACTTCCTGCTGCGCGTGTCCACCCCGGGCGGGCTGTGGCTCAACCTGCTGGTGCTGGCCTTGGTGCCCGCGCTGGGCGAGGAGTTCTTCTTCAGGGGGGCGTTGCAGCGGCTGTTCGGCGAGGTCATGCCCAAGGCGTGGCCCGTGTGGCTGGCGGCGTTCGTGTTCAGCGCGGTGCACATGCAGTTCTTCGG
>CALUML010000074.1 GCA_944321745.1 uncultured Bacteroidales bacterium | reverse complement strand
CCGAGGGTTCCATCGTGTTGAGCAGCCTCACGGGGATGTTGTTGAGCTTGGCGGGCAGGATGCAGGTGGGGTGCAGTATCTTCGCGCCGAAGTAGGCCAGCTCCGCCGCCTCCTCGAAGTGCAGCAGGCGCACCGGCTTGGTGCCCTCCACCACGCGCGGGTCGTTGTTGTGCATCCCGTCGATGTCGGTCCATATCTGGATTTCCTCGGCGTGCAGGGCCGCCCCGATGAGCGACGCGCTGTAGTCGCTGCCGCCCCGCTGCAGGTTGTCTATTTCGCCGTAGAAGTTGCGGCAGATGTAGCCCTGCGTCACCAGCAGCCCGGCATCCTCGTGGGCGGCCAGCAGCCGGGTCAGGTGCTCGGCGATGTAGGCCGTGTCCGGCTCGCCGTTCTTGTCGATGCGCATGTAGTCCAACGCGGGCAGCAACGCGCTGTTTTGCCCCGACTCCTGCAAATAGAGGTGGAACATGGCGGTGGAAAGCAACTCGCCCTGCGCCAGGATGGCCTTTTCCTCGAACACCGTGAACACCGCCTTGGCAAACGAGCGGATGTATTCGAAGTGCGACCGCACGATGCCCTCGCACTCGCTGCGGCACGGCTCGGTGGCATACAGCTCGCCGATGGTGGCCAGGTACTTCTGTTCGAGCGCGTTGATTTTCTCCAACGCGCCGGCCGTGTTGCCCTTGTAGAAATAGTCGGATATTTCCACCAGGCTGTTGGTGGTGCCGCTCATGGCCGAGAGCACCACAATCTTCCTCTCGCCGTTGCACACCAGCTTGGCAACCTCCTTCATGCGGGCGGCGGAGCCTACGGACGTGCCGCCGAATTTCAATACTTTCATCGCTTTTACTATGAAATTGTCGGACAATGTTTTGATTGGGTTGCAAAGATAACGCATTTGCCCCTAAAATCCGTCCCATGGCGGGGAAAAATGCATCGGAAGCGCGTTTCGGGGCGTTGGGACGGGGCTGGAATTCCGTCCGTGCGGAAATTTTGCCGCCTTAGTGCGGAAATGTTTTTCCGTTATAAGGGAAATAAATTTTCGCAGGCACGGAATTTCGGAGGCGTCCCCGCCCCGTCGTGGGGCAGGCGGCAGGGGCGGATGGCAGGCGGCGCAAGCCCCTCCTGCGGGAAGCCGGGGGGGATGCCATCCGCACACAAAAAAAGGCCGCCTCTGTGCGAAGCGGCCTGCTGCATGCCAGGGTGGAAGATGGGGTTCGAACCCACGACCTTCGGAACCACAATCCGACGCTCTAACCAGCTGAGCTACATCCACCATCGATTTTGCGGGTGCAAAGATACGGCCTCATTCCGTTTTGTGCAAATTTTTCACGGGAAAAATGCAGGAAAAGTTTTCCTTGCCCTTGCCCCGGGCACGCAACTTTTGAGTACTTTTGCACGCATTCCCCCGCCCGCAGGCCACGCACCGGCGGGAAGGCAATCTGCCATCTGCGCCAATCTGCGCAATCTGCGGGGAACAATCTGAAATCTGAAATAAAGAAATCTGGAATAAAGAAATCTGCAATGCAATACTACCTGGCAAATCCCGCGCTCGACGAGCAGGTGGCCGACGTGCGCCGCCGCATACGCCTGGCGCAAAACGGCGTGGTGGCCGAGCACATGGCCGCACGCGGAGCCGCATACCGGCAGAACTACGGCGTGGCCATACCCACCCTGCGCGAGATGGCGCGCCGCTACCCGCAAAACCGCGACCTGGCACAACGCCTGTGGTCGCTCGGCATACGCGAGACCATGATACTGGCCACGCTCGTGGCACCGGCGGCAACTTTCACGCCCGACGACGCGCGGCGGTGGATAGCCGACTTCAACCAGGTGGAGCTGGTGGAGCAGGCGTGCATGAACCTATTCGCCCGCATGCCCCAGGCGCGGGAATTGTGCATGCAGTTGCTCGCCGACGACGATGAATGGAGCCGGGTGACGGCCTTCACGCTCGCCGCCCGCACGGCCGACCGCCTTGCCGACGACGACACCCGCCTGCTGTTGGCGCGGGGGACGGAATGGGCGGGGACGGACAACCTCTTCCTGTACAACGCCATCGCATTGGCCTGGGCGGCCATTGCCCGGCGGGGACGCGCCTCGGCGGCACAGGTGCAGGCGGCGGTCAACGTCCTGGCGGCTGCGGACGGCACCCGGGGGAGACGCTACATCGCGCACGAGGTGACGGAAGAACTGGCGTTTTTGGATTTTTTATAAATTCGTGTAGGTAAATTGTTGTACTTTTGTGCGGTTTCACCCACAAGGCATGGGCAACGTTCCCCCACGACATCGGCATGAAAGAGGAAAACGCACTGGAAAAGGCCAAGGAGACGTTCACGGAGTTCCTGCAAGCCAGCCACCTTCGGAAAACGCCGGAACGCTACGCCGTGTTGGAACGTGCCTACCGGTCGGAGGGGCACTTCAGCGCGGAGTCGCTCTACCGCGATATGCAGACCGAATACCGGGTGAGCCGCGCCACGGTGTACAACACCCTGGAGTTGCTGCTGCAAAGCCGTTTGGTCGTGAAGCACCAATTCGGCCAGCAGGAGGCGCAATATGAAAAGGTGGTGCCCGACAAGGTACACCACCACCTGGTGTGCACCGGCTGCGGCAAGGTGAAGGAATTTTCCGACAAACACATCCGCACCACCATACAGGCGCGGCGTTTCGCCTACTTCGAGCCGGAGTATTATACCTTATATATATACGGGCTGTGCAGCAAGTGCAGGCAGAAGAAACGGGGCAAGAAGTGAGGTGATGATGTGCTAATGTGCTAATGTGCCAATGTGCTAATGTGTTAAAAACAACGGGAAGGCGCAACCGGGGCTGACGGGACAACCCGCCCGCCGCTGCCCGCCTCCCGCTACAACCATAAGACAATGAAAGTAGATGTTTTGCTGGGCCTCCAATGGGGCGACGAAGGAAAAGGAAAGATTGTGGACGTGCTCACGCCCGACTACGACGTGGTGACGCGTTTCCAGGGCGGACCGAACGCCGGACACACGCTGGAGTTCGAAGGACAGAAATTCGTGTTGCGCTCCATCCCCTCGGGCATATTCCAGGGAGGCAAGATTAACGTGATAGGCAACGGCGTGGTACTCGACCCCGCCCTGTTCAAGGCCGAAGTGGATGCCTTGGCCAAGTCGGGACACCCGCTCACCGAACGGCTGAAGATATCGAAGAAGGCGCACCTCATCCTGCCCACACACCGTCTGCTCGACGCGGCCTACGAATCGGCCAAGGGGGCGGGCAAGATTGGCACCACGGGCAAGGGCATCGGCCCGGCGTATACCGACAAGGTGAGCCGCAACGGACTGCGCGTGGGCGACCTGCTGCACGACTTCGAAGCCAAATACAAGGCAGCCACCGACCGCCACAAGGAAATCCTGCGCGAGTACCACCACAGCCTGGACGGGCTGGAAACCATCGAGGAAGAATGGTTTGCCGGGGTGGAATGCCTCCGGCAGTTCGAGTGGATAGACAGCGAGCACGCCATCAACCACGCCCTGCAAGCGGGCAAGCGCGTGCTGGCCGAGGGGGCGCAGGGCACCATGCTCGATATCGACTTCGGCTCGTACCCGTTCGTCACCTCGTCCCACACCGTGTGCGCCGGGGCTTGCACAGGGCTGGGTGTTGCCCCGAGGAACATCGGCGAAGTGTACGGCATCTTCAAAGCCTACTGCACGCGGGTGGGCAGCGGCCCCTTCCCCACGGAGCTGAACGATGCCACCGGCGACAAGCTGCGCTCCATCGGGCACGAATTCGGCGCGGTGACGGGCCGCCCCCGCCGATGCGGCTGGGTGGACCTGGTGGCCCTGCGCTACGCCGTGATGATTAACGGCGTGACCCGCCTTATCATGATGAAAAGCGACGTGCTCGACACTTTCGACACCATCAAGGCCTGCACGGCCTACCGGGTAAACGGCGTGGAGACGCGCGACTTCCCCTTCGACATCTCCGAGGGCATCGAACCCGTGTACACGGAGTTGCCCGGCTGGAAAACGGACATGACGCACATGCGGAGCGAAGCGGAATTCCCCGCCGAGTTCGCGGCCTACATCCGCTTTCTCGAACAGGAACTGCAAGTGCCCGTCAAAATCGTGTCCGTAGGCCCCGACCGCGCACAGACCATCTTGCGGTGAATGTGCCGGTGCGGCAATAATGAAAAGAAGGGGAATGGGAGACGGTTCATGCAGCCGGATGTTGCCCGCTCCCTCTCGTAACTTGTAACGTAACTTGTAACTAAAATGATTTACATTATTTTCATCGCCATTGCGATTATCAGCTGGATTGTGCAGGCTCGGCTGCAATCCAAGTTCAAGAAATATTCCCAAGTGCCTTTGCGCAATGGAATGACCGGGCGCGACGTGGCAGAGAAGATGTTGCGCGAAAACGGTGTGGACGGTGTGAGCGTCATCTCCACACGGGGACATCTCACCGACCACTTCAATCCGCAGAACATGACGGTGAACCTGAGCGAAAGCGTGTATGCCTCCAACAGCATCGCCGCCGCAGCCGTGGCCGCGCACGAATGCGGCCATGCCGTGCAGCATGCCCGGGCGTACGCCCCGCTGAAGATGCGCTCGGCCTTGGTGCCGGTAGTCAGCTTCGCCTCGCAGTGGATGAGCTGGGTGTTGCTGGCGGGCATTCTCACCATCAACGTGTTCCCGCAACTGATGTTGGCGGGCATCATCCTCTTCGCCCTCACCACCCTGTTCTCGTTCATCACCCTGCCGGTCGAAATTGATGCCAGCCGCCGCGCGCTGGCTTGGTTGGACGAGGCCGGCATCACCGACTACACCACCCGCGACCAGGCCCGGGATGCCCTGAAAGCCGCCGCCTATACTTACGTGGTGGCCGCCTTGGGCTCGCTGGCCACCCTGGTATATTACGTGATGATATTCCTGGGACGGAGGGAGTAGCAGAGGCAAGGAGTGAGAGGTAAGGAGACAGAAGTCAGAATACAGAAATCGGAATAAAAGAAGCGGGTAGCGGAAAGGCTGTTGGCCTATTCTCGCTACCCGCTTCTGCATCCATTATATTCTTGCTCCTTGCCCCTTGCTCCTTGCCTCTTACTCCTTGCCTCTCACTCCTTACCTCTTGCTCCTTACCTCTTGCTCCTTACTTCTTGCCTCTCACTTTCTCCACCATCGCGTCCAGCAGGCCGTTCACGTCCTCGGACACTTTGCCGAAATAAATAAGCGCGCAGCCCGCCAAGCCGACAACGGCCGTGCGGTACGCGCAATCCAGCCAGCAGTTATCCAGCACGGGCAACAAGGCGTCCAATCCAAACAGCAGCCCGATGACCACGGCCATCTTCAACGTGCCCGCCGAGAACGGGTTGCTCCGTATTTTCCGCATGACAATCCATTGCTGGAACGCAAGCGACACGCAGCAAGTGACCAGCGTGGCAATGGCCGCCCCGCTGATGCCCCACAGGGGGATGAAGAGCCAGTTGCTCACAATGCCCAACCCGGTGAGGATAAACACGAAGTAGAGTGTCCAGTGGTAATAACGCGAGAAGCCTATCAGGGTCGAGCCAAACTGCAACAGGGCAATCACCACCTTGGACAGCCCGATGAAGAACACCACCCACTTGCCCGCCCGGTACACCTCGCCGTTGGGCATGATGGAGAATATGTTGTCTATATTGACCCACATCAGGACGAACAGGAAGCTGCTTATCACAAACTCGGTGAGCGACACCTTCCGGTGCAGCCGCTTCGCTTCGGCCAGGTCGCCTCGGCGCATGGCTTCCGCCACTATGGCCGCCGACATGGGGGTGATGGACCGCGCGGGTATCTCGATGACCGTGCCGATGTAAAAGGCGATGGTGTACACTCCCGCCGCGCCGAACCCCAGGTCGGAGCTGACCATAAACAGGTCCAGCTTGCCCAGGATGGTGCTGCCCAGCGCACCCACCACCCACACGAGCGTGTAATTCGCCATGTCCTTGCGCAGCGGCCGGCCGATGAACGACGGGTCGTGACGCAACGTCACCGGGGCGATGCGCGACACGTACAGCAGCGTGAGCAGCATGGCCGCGCCATACACCGCTATGTACGAGGCCACGAACCCGTCGCGCCCCACCAGGTGCAGCCCATACACCACGTACACCGCGATGAGCAGCAGGCGCACCACCACCTCGCGGATAAACTTGGGCACGGCAATGCGCATGTTGGCGTTGGAGTACGTCTCGAACACGCCCCAATACGCCAGGAACACGATGAGCGGAATGAGCCAGTAGAAATAGCCGGTAAAAAGCGGGGAACTTTCCGAAAAGAACGCCACGATGGGTTGTCTCAGCAGCAGGTAGAGCGGGATGAACACCGCGCACCCCACAAGCGGCAACATGATAATATAGAAAAAGAAACCATTGTGACCCTTGGCCTTGTCCTTGAAATAGGGGAAATAGCGCATGATGGACGAGGTGGTGCCCAGCTGCGCCAGCGTGGCCACCAGCAGCGCGGCCTCGTATATCACGCTGCGCAACCCCACATCTTCCGGTGGCAGGAACTTGGTGACGACGAACAAGGTCGTGACGCAGCCGATGAACGCCCCCACGTAGTTCACCAACGTACCCTTTATGCTTTGCCGAATGACGATACCCATTGTTCAGTGACGAGTTACAAGCTATGAGCTACAAGCTACGAGTTACAAGCTACGAGTTACAAGCTACAAGCTACGAGCTACAAGTTAAAGCCCTATTCCACTTTGCCCAAGGCCAACGGCCTTGCAGCCCTCAGCGTAGGGCAACGCCCTACGTACAGGTTACGGTCAACGAGCCACAAGCCCTATTCCACCTTGCCCAAGGCCAACGGCCTTGCAGCTCTTAGCGTAGGGCAACGCCCTACGTATAGTTTACGGTCAACGAGCTACAAGTTCCATTCCACCTTGCCCAAGGCCAACGGCCTTGCAGTCCTCAGCGTAGGGCAACGCCCTGCGTACAGGTTACGGTCAACGCCCTACGTACAGGCCGCCCGATAGCCCCTTTTAGGGGGTTGGGGGTTGGGTTGGGGGTGGTATCTCCTCGAAGTCCACATATTCCCCTTCGTCTTTGCCGAACACCTTTTTCTTCGCCTTCGGGTGCGAGAACACCGAATGCCGTTGTGCCCCCTTGCCGGAGTCGGAGGGGTCGCGCCGCCGCATCCGGCCGGCCACGCCGCCCAGCAGGCGCATGGCCACCAGCAATCCCCCCACCACCAGCAGGAACAGGAAAAACAGAAAAGTAAGCAACAGATGCACGTGATTAACGATTAACGATTAGTGATTAACGGTTAGTGATTAGTAGCCAAGCCGGTCTATGCCCGCCCATGCACTGTTCATTGTTCATTGTTCATTGTCAACTGTTCATTGTCAACACTCTCAACTTTCAATTTTCAACTTTCAACTTTCCATTCAGTACACCGCCTGCGCCACGCGTTTCACGCTCTGGGTGGCCATCAGACTGTAGAAATGGATGCTTGGCACGCCGTGCGCCACCAAGTCCTTGGCCTGCATCGTGCACCATTCCACGCCCACCTCGGCGGCTTCGGCATCGGTGCGGCACTTGCGCAACTCGGCGGCGAAGGCCTCCGGGATGTCCGTGTGGAACACTTTGGGCAGCACCGTCAGCTGGTTGCGCAGCGTCACCGGCTTCAGTCCCGGGATGACGGGCACCGTGATGCCCGCCGCGCGGCACCTGTCCACAAAGGCGTAATACTTCGCGTTGTCGAAAAACATCTGCGTCACCAGGTACTCCGCCCCGTTGTCCACTTTCTGCTTGGCGTAGTGCAAGTCCGACTCCAGGTTGGGTGCCTCCTCGTGCTTCTCCGGGTAGCACGCCATGCCGTAGGAGAACGGCTTCACGGGCGAGCGCATCGGCGTGCCGTCCAGAAAGAAGCCCTCGTTGAAGCGGTTCACCTGCTGCTGCAACTCGGTGGCATGCGTGTGCCCCAGCGGCACGAACTCCTTCTCGTGCTTCCCCTTGTCGCCCCGAAGCAGCAGCAAGTCGGTGATGCCGAGGAATTGCAGGTCAATCAGTTCGTACTCCGTCTCGCTCTTGGTGAAGCCGCTGCAAATCACGTGCGGCACCACCGGGATGCGGTATTTGTTCTGTATGGCGGCAGCCACGGCCACCGTGCCGGGCCGGTGGCGCTCGGACACGCGCTCGTACAGCCCGCCCTCCGTCTCGCGGAACACCACCTCGCTGCGGTGCGTGGTGATGTTGATGTATTGCGGGTCGAACTCACGCAAGGTGTCGATGGTGCGGTACACCGTCTCGATGCCGTTGCCCTTCAGCGGCGGCAACAGTTCGAACGAGAACGCCGTCGTCCGCGCGTTGCGTATTCTGTCTACTACACTCATGTCGCATTCGCTTTCCCGCGGGGGCGTGCCCAAACAGGCCTTCCCTCGCGCTTATCCAACGGCAAAGATAATGGAATTGGCCTGAAAACCCAACCCTTCCCGCCCGCTTGCGCGCAGATGTTTTCCCGATTGTGCGCAGATGTTTTCCTTTTTCTGAGGGGATGTTTTCCGAACGTGCTCACAACTTCTACTGCCCACAGTTATGGGTCGTACAGCCCACAGTTATGGGTCGTACAGCCCACAGTTATGGGTTATACAACCCACAACTGTGGGCAGTAGAATTCATGAGCATAAGTTGGAAAAGTCCTGCCTACACCAGGGGAAACATCTGCCCGCCCGTGCCCGAAACCGCCCGCACGTTCCCGCAACCACATCTTTTATGTTTCATAACAAATTCTTAACAAATCACCGCTACTTTTGCGCCGTTTTCAGAAACGGGTGAACATGTCTTTAATGTCGATAGCCAGATATGTGTTGCCAGCCTGGTTGGCCTTGGGCGGAAGCTTGGCGGCGGACGCAGTGGTGGTGAAAGGGAAGGTGACGGACGCGCGGACACGCGAGGAAATCATCGGGGCGGCCATCCTGGTGAAGGAAGACCCCGCGCGGGGCACCGTCACGGGCTTGGACGGCTCGTTCAGCCTCGAGACGGGGCACGAGGCCTGCACGTTGCAGTGCTCCTACGTGGGGTATAAGATGGTGGAAGTAGCGGTGGGCCGCGGCACGGGCGAGGTGTCCATCCGCCTGGCCGAGGAGGAAGTGCTGCTCGAAGGGGTCACGGTCATCGCCCACAACCCGGGGCGGTCCGAAGCCGGGGCGCGGGCCATCGAGCGGCAGTCGATGAACGTGGTGAACGTGATGAGCGCGAAGGCCATCGAACTGTCGCCCGACATCACGGTGGCCAACGTCATCCAGCGCATGTCCGGCGTGACGGTGGAGCGCAACAGCAGCGGCGAGGGGCAGTACGCCATCCTGCGCGGCATGGACAAGCGGTACAACTACACGCTGGTCAACGGCGTGAAAATTCCTAGCCCGGACAATAAGAACCGCTTCGTGCCACTGGACATGTTCCCTTCGGAGATGCTCGACCGGCTCGAAGTGAGCAAGTCGCTCACCGCCGACATGGAGGGCGACGGCATCGGCGGGGCGGTGGACCTGGTGATGAAGGACGCGCCCGCCGAACGGCAATTCACCGCCAACCTCTCCACGGGCTACAACGCCATGTACTTCGGGCGCGACTTCCAGTCGTTCCGCCACCGCGACATCGCCCGCCAGTCGCCCTACGAGGCGGCGGGTCTGCCCGAGGACTACGCCGTGACGATGGACCAATTCACCCGCTCGAACCTGCACATGAAATGGGCACGCCCCCTGCCCGACCTCACGGCGGGGCTTTCCTACGGCGACCGCTTCTTCCACGACAGGCTTGGTGTCATGCTGGCCGCCAGCTACCTGAATACGGCGCGGGGCAAGGAAAGCCTGCTCTACTACCAGCCGGGCACCACGCACAACGGCACGGAGCGGCGCAACTACTCGGCGCGGCAGGCACGCACCGGTGCGCACCTCAAGCTGGACTACCACTTCGACACGCACCACAAGCTGACCTGGTACAACGGCTACATGGACATGACCGAGGCCGAGGTGCGCGACGGGCAGGACGAGGCCGAACGCTCCGTGCGCATGAAGTGGAACCACCAGTACATCTTCAATTCCACCCTGCGGGGCGAGCACGTGTTCCTCGACAACGAAGCCTTGCGCATGGAGTGGTCCACCGTGGTATCCACGGCCTACAGCGAGACTCCCGACAACGCCAACCTGTTGCTCAACGGTACGCACGTGCCACAGAGCGACGCGGCCACCCGCCGCTGGGAACACAACTCGGATACCGACCAGGCCGGCTATGTGGACCTGGCTTATAAGTGGGACATCGACGGCCGCTCGGTCATCGACTTCTCGGCGGGCGGCATGTTCCGCAACAAGCGGCGCACGAGCTTCTTCAACGAATACACCTTCAACTCGGGCACGACGGATGCCCAGTACATCGGGCAGGACTGGAAC
>CALUML010000073.1 GCA_944321745.1 uncultured Bacteroidales bacterium | reverse complement strand
CGTTGGGGAAAGCCTGCTCGTACACGGCGAAAGAGGCCTTCTTCAGGCTCTGGTCGAGCACGTAGTATTTCTCCCCGTCCAGCTTCAGGAAGCTGTAGCCGTATATATCCTCGGCAAAGGGCACCAGCAACGCCAGCCTGCCGTCGGCCAGGGCCATGCGGGCCTTGTAGCCCGACTGCACCAGCAGGAACATCCGCATCACCGCCGCTTCGTTGGTGGATGCCCCCATGCAGGCCTCGCACAGGGTGCGCAGCAGCTCGATGTACCCCCAATCGTTGAGCGACAACCGCTCTTTCAGCAGCAGGCATTCGTCCGCCAGCGGCACGTAGCCGTGCCCGCTCATGAACTGCCACACCCGCTGCACTTCCGCCTCGGAGGCGGCGGGCAGGGCAAACGGTTCCACCTGCCGCACCGCGTAGTCGGTCTGGTAGAAAGTGAAGTGGAAGGCGGGTGCCGCCTCTTCCTGCGGCTCTTCCGGTTGTGGCCGGGGGGCTTCCGGCTGCTCCACGGGAGCGGGCGGTTGCGGCGGCGCGGGCGGGGCCGGTTCGGCTTCGGGCTGTGTGCCCAACAAGGTGGGCGGCGGGGGGATGGTGTCGTCCTTCACCACCGGGGCGGGCGGCTCGGGGAGCACCGGGGCAGGCTCGGGGGCTGACACGTCGCGCGGCTTCCATGCCTCGTGCATGAAGCGGGCGTAGTCCTCGTTCGCCTTCCGGCGGAAGTCCTCGAACTCCCGTTGCGTGGCGGCCTTGAACTGCTCGAACTGTTCCCGTGCCGTGTTCTTGAATGCCTCCATTCCCTCCTGGGACGGGGCTTGCGCATACACACCGGCCACACCGGCCAACAGGATGCTTATGAGTGTAGGTTTTCTGTATGACATAGGATGAGGGGATTAAAGGGTGAAAAGGAAAAGGGTGAAAGGATAAAGTACAAAGTATAAAGGGGAAAGTATAAAGGGGAAAGGTGACCTCACCCCTGCCCCCCTCTCCCTGGGAGGCTGTGTGAAAACCACGAAACAAACCCGCCGTCATTTCGACCGTAGGGAGAAATCCCCTTCTACAACGCCTCCAAAGCCACTGTGAGATTTCTCGCTGCGCTCGAAATGACGAGGACAGCATGAAAATGGTACTTTTCACACAGCCTCCCTGGGGAGAGGGGAATGGTTAGCCTTGTATGCGAAAGCCTCGGCTTCAAAACATACTTCGTTCCCCTCTCCCAACGCGAGTTCGGGATAAGCAAATGCTGATTGGCAGCCCAAAGGGCTGCAAGATAACAGCCTGGGGCAACGCCCCAGGAAGAAAGCACATCCAATAAACCAGGCTGTAGGCCTGGGAGAAAAACTTCCCTGGGGAGGTGCCTTGTTAGAGACGCCACAGAGTGACGTCTCTACTATCTCACAACTCTTCTGCTGCATGGCCTGATGCCGAACTCACACAAAACATGCTCTGTCCCCCTCTCCCCGGGGAGAGGGGCGGAGGGGTGAGGTGACAGGCAGACAGGAACTTTCCTTCAAGTACCAAGGAAACCTCACCCCGCACCCTTTCCCAAGGGAGGGATACCGGGGTGAGGTCTCCACCTTACACACATCATTCACTTACCAAACACTTCTTGCGAAAAGGTTTACTTCCTTGCGGTATTCCCGTTGAAGCGGTCGGGGCGCGGTTGCATCTGCTTGTTCACCTGCCTTTCCGGCGTGTTGCTGGGACGCTTGCTCTTGACGGTCTTGTCCGGTTCGGACTGCATCTGCTTGGTCAGCGAGGGGCGACCGTTGGTCTTGTACCCGCTGCTGCGGCGGGCCGAGTTGTCCACTGTCCTCTTTTCGGTGTTCTGAGGGTTAGCCTTGCTCGGGCGTTGGGCATACGTCCCGGTCATGCCCAGGCAAAACGCTGCCGCCAGCATTAAAACTATTTTCTTCATCTTGCTTTACGCCGGTTATATCCCATCGGCACATCGGTTTTAAATTGTTGATATGAAATTGATATAAAGGGGGGCGTATTCCCCCGGTTTATTGCGTTTATGCGATACTGCTTCATCCCGCCTTTGCCGGAATACCGCCACCAGCATGGGCTATTCTTCTAATCTGACAGGACGGACTCTATAAGCCCCGGAAGTAACTGTTGATAAACTTCCATCCTCAAAATCCACATAATAATAAAAACGATAAGAAGAAATATTATAATTACTAGAACTCCAATACCGTTCTTCCCAAAATCCCCCTATATCATATTTATAGAGATACATGGTCATCAGCACATCCTTGGATGGGAGCATCCAGTCATCGTATCCGGTGTAAGTCAGATTTTCACATAGAGTATTCGCCTGACTCCAGGTAAAATAGTCTCCCAAATCGGGATATATGCGGTAAGTCTGCCCGCCGTGCTTGAAGGTGGGCAATGCCAAATACTCTCTCCATTCCGAATCGATTAGTTTGATGTCTCCATAAGCCGTCCCGGTGGTATTGGTGGCATAGGCCCGGATGTAGTATGTCTTATCCGCAGCCAGCCCGGATATGTTGGCACTGAACCGCTGGTCCGTCCCCGGCACGACTACTTTCGTGGTGGCATCCGAGGGGTCGTTCACGGTGGGAGTGGGGAAAGCGGCGGAGTAAACAAAACCTTTTTCATAGTAAGGCGGATCGCCCACGTAGTCTATCGTCCCGTTCAGCGTGGCGGTGTTGTCTGCCAGGTTGGTGAGTTCCAAGGTGGTGACGACAGGCAACCCCTTCATCTCTATGGAGCACACCTCGCCATAAGCCGTGCCGAGAACGTTTGTAGCATAGGCCCGGTAGTACCACACCCCGGGCGGCAATATTTTCTTGGCCGAGAAGTCGCCCGCGCCATTCGAGGATGTCGCGGTATGGGAGATGAAGGAGGCGACCAACCGCTCGCCTTGTTGCAGGCCGTCCTCCGAGGTGGCAAGCAAGAAACCCACTTCACTGGCCGAGGTATTGATGCCGGTGTTGCCGACAGCCTCGCTTTCGTATTTGCCGTGGAAGGTCTGCCCGTCTATCATTTCCAGCGTGTGGACTGTCATGTGGGTATTGGCCTTCACCAGTTGCATGTCGGCGCGGGCGGTGCGCCCTGCCTCTACCACCACGTTGTAGGACACATCCTCGTAACCGCTTGCCGTGACCTGCAACACATACTCGCCCGCTTGCAGGTTGTCGAACTCGTAGTGCCCGTCATCGTAAGTCACCGTCTTTAGCAGCAGCGAGTTGTGCAGATACAGCTCTACCCCGGTAGCCCGCATGGGTTCGGCGGTCTCCTTTATGGTTACCACGCCGTAGATATCGCCGGTTGTGGTTTCTTCTTCACATGCCGTCAGCAGGCAAAAGCTTGCCAGGCACAGGAATATCCATTTCTTCATAGGACAGTTTTTATTTTGATTATTGTTATCTTTCCAATCTGACGGGGCGAACTCTATAACTACCGTCACTTCCATAAACCCTGTCTAATACTCCAGTTGAAAAATTCACATAGTAATACAGCGTACCATAGTAATTCCTACCATAAGTAGAACTCCAATATGTTTCTTCCACGAATCCCCCTATATCATCTTTATTGAGATACATGGTCATCAGCACATCACTGGTTGGGAGCATCCAGTCATCGTATCCAGCATAGGTCAGGTTTTCACATAAAGTATTCGCCTGGCTCCATGTAAAACTGCCTCCCAAGTCGGGATATACGCGGTAAGTCTGCCCGCCGTGCTCGAAAGTAGGAAAACCCAAATAGATTACAGACTCTGGGACGACAAATATGAATTGTTCTATCTCGCCGTATTCCACCCCTGCCGGGCTGATGGCATAGGCCCGCACCCGGTAGGTTTCCATTTCAATCACATCCGTCACTTCGGCATTGAACGCCCCGGGTATGGTGCCGTCCGCCACCGCCTTGGTCGCACCGTTGTCCAGCATGGGGATAAGCATGGTGCCGTACACGAAGCCCCGCTCCGTATAGGCCGGGTCGCCCACCTCGGTAATCGTGCCGTTGAACACGGCCGATGTCTCCTTGATGTCCACCTTGCCGGTAACCACGTCCGGCATCACGGCATTCATGTCCAGGGTGACCTCCTCGCCATAAGCCGTCCCCCGCTCATTGGTGGCATAGGCCCGCACGTAGTACACCGTGCCCATGACCAGCCCCGACAGGTTGATGTTGTAGTCGCCCGTGCCGCCGCCCGATACCACGGCCTTGGTGTCGCTGTCCACCGTGGGGTTGTGCATGGTGCCGTACACGAAGCCGCGCTCCGTGTAGGCGGGGTCGCCCGCATCGGTGATTGTCCCATTCAGGGAGGCCATGCCCATGCTGACGCTTTTGTCGGAAACGGCCCGGGTGGCGACGATGGGCAAGGCCATGTCGGGCGTAAACGATACCTCGTTGGTGCTATAGGCCGTCTTCCCCGCATTGACGGCATACGCCCGCACGTAGTAAGTCTGGCCGGAAGTCAAGCCGGTGGCAGTGGCGGAAAACGTCTTTTTGTCGGTCAACGTCACGGTCAGTTTCTGCATGGCGTTGTCCACGGTCGGCATGGAAGAGGTGCCGTACACGAAGCCGCGTTCCGAATATTTCGGGTCGCCATCGGTCAGTATCTCGCCATGCAGCATGGCGGATGTCCGCTTCACATCGCTCACGTCGAGCGTATTCAGGGTGGCAAGCACCGTCCCGTTGGTGGCGTTCACGGTCAGCTGCTTGCTGCCGCTGTTGGACGTGATGTGCATGGTGGTGGTGTTGGCACCCTCGGCCAGCTTGCTGCGGTCGATGGTCACAATCAATGCCTGGGTAGCCCCGGCCTTCAGCTCGCCTTCCGTCTTGCTGACTTGCGCTATCCACTCGGCGGTCTTGGTCAGTTGCCACTCCAGGGTTTCCACCCCGTCGTTGAAGATGTTGAACGAGCGGGCCACGTCGTCTTCCGCCGCCCCGAAGTCGAGGGCGGATATTTCCTGGCGGTTGTCGTCCACCACCTTCAAGGCAGGCGGGAGCAGCTCCATCTGCACATCGCTCTGCGCGGTCTGTGCAGGCTTCACCTCGATGGTGCTGCTGGCATAGTCCAGGTAGCCCGTCTTGGTAACGAGCAAGGTGTATTGACCGGGGGTCAGCTCGGTAAACTCAAACTGTCCCTCCGTGCCGGTGATGGTCTTGCTGCCCACGGGGCTAAGCTCCACCCCGGCGGAGCGGATGGGTTCGCCCGTGGCCTTGTCGGTCACCACCCCGTAGAGGGTGCCGGGCAATTCTTCCTCTTCCCTGTCGCAGGCAAACGCTGCGAGGCAGGCGAGAGCCACGAGAAGTAGTCGGCAGTTGGTTTTCATCTGTTCTTTATATGTTGGGTTGATCTGTTCCGATGAAACGCCCCGGAATGGCTATCGAGAGCCAGCCGATGCGTCATTCCGCTTTCCTCAATGTAATGGCCACTTGGCTTGTTTCGCCGGGCAGGGCGGTTACGGTCTTGCGGTTGGTGACGTAGCCGTGCTTCTGCACCATGAGGGTGTATTGCTTCGCGTCGAGTTCGGCGAAGGTGAACGCCCCGTGGGCATCGGTCATCACGTTTGCCCCGCCGGGGGTGAGCAGCACGGACGCGCCCTCCACGGGCTGGCCGGTGGCCTCATCGACCACCGTGCCGGTGAGCGTGCCGAAGATGTCGTACTCCACCTGCGAGCAGGATGCCATGCCCAGCAGCACGAGCACAAGCCAAAAGCATGTGTAATGTTTCATAATTCCTATTATATTATAACCCCCAAGCCCCCTAAAGGGGGATGTACGCGCCAGGGGGAGGCGTACAAAAGTAACGTTGTTCCTCTCTCTCCGGGAGAGAGGGGCGGAGGGGTGAGGTGACCTGTCAGAGACGCCACAGAGGTGTGGGGATGAGCCGCCACGGGAGTGACGGCTCTACGGGGTGGTCAGAACGCGATGTGAACCGCCAGCCCGCCCGATTGCCCGTCGGCATAGGGGGCGAAGTCCATTTGCCAGTTGTCACTCACGAACACATGCCTCTTGCCCCGTGCCACGATGCCGTCGATGACGTTCCAGGCGTAAACCGCCACCGCTCCCGCGATGGAGACGTTGCGCACCAGGGCGGCGTTGTTGGCACGGCGGGTGTAGGTGGTGCGCAGCGTGGCATCGTGCGTGGCGTTGATGCGGCTGATGGCGGCCTGGCGCACGCACTCCGCCCCCACGATGCCGCCCACGAACGCCACCTCGCCCACGATGAAGGCCACGCCCTTGCCCGTGCTGCCCTTGTAGAATTGCGCCATGCCGGGCACGAAGATACGTCCTCCTACCTCGGACACAGCGTATTTGTCGGTAAAGCTCACCTTTTCGGGGATGGCACTAATGCCCGAATTGATTACTATCTGAGCCAACTGCCAATAAAAGTATTCCTCGCCACACTTCTCTGAATATTCCGCCAAGTTGACGGCACTGTAATCGAAATTGGAAGAATAGTTGGCGGCACTGCTGCTGATGTTTACCCGCTGCGCCACCAGCCTTGCACGCTCCTCCCGCTTTTGTCTTTCCACGTCGTCTTGTGCTTCTTTCAAGCTACGTCCTTTTGCATAGAATGGCCTGACTATCGAGTTGGACAAACTGATAGTACCGTTGTCTGCCCACTCGGGCTTGTTGAAAGGGCATTGGCTGAAGCATACATGCGCAAAAAAGAACAGGATGAAAGCCGCACACAAAGTTCTCATACTTGATTTGCATTAAGTAATACCAAGATGGAGCTGTTTCCTCCATCTTGGTATTGGGTACACGTGTTTATTAGTATCCCTGGCTTGGTTTATTATCCTGTAAGTATTTTTGCAGTTTTTCCTGACTTTGCTCGTGCTTCCATTCTTCAAACGCCCTTTCTTCCTGGGTCAAGTTGTCCTTGACGCTTGGCTCCATCAAGGCTTGAGTCAAATCTTTCAAATACATGCGTATGCCGACATGCACCGCTACATTGCCGTTGGCATCTACCGTTTCGTCTGCGCTGGCACAATTTGTCCTCAAGCGTCCTACTTCCGCCTGGATTACTTTCAAGCCGGCTGACTTGATGGCACCACCTACGTCATCCCCCTGATTATTTGCCTCGCTATGAGAAGATTGTTCCACAAAACCATTAAACTTTTGAGCTAATTTCTCAATAAGTTGTTGCTGTGCCAGTCTCAAGGCATCATTAGTACGACGACCCACTTGCTTGTATGAACCATAGGAAGAGCCATAGCCTGTATAATACTCGTCCGTGTCAAATTCCAAGCAAGGAATGCTTGTTTGTGCTCCAAAAGTGTTTTGCCTCTGTTGTGATGGCATTTGGGTTGCTACTTGTCTGCTGCTGCCACAGCCACTCATTACCACACTTGCCAATATCGCCGCTGCGGCGATAGTCGCATTCAAAATGTTTTTTCTCATTGTTTTGTTGTTTTATGCCCGCCTTGGTGGGGCGGGCGGGTTAATAATTTAATAGTTCCTATTTGTATAGTATCAAGTTCGGATTCTTTAAAGTACTCTTCCTGCTTTTGGCGGTTCGCCTCGCTCCACTCCTGAGCCTCCGTCTGGAGGGAGTCGGGTGTCTGCCGGAACGCCTCCCGGGGTATTTGGATAACGATTTCGCACCAATACTGCGGGGGACCCAAAGGCTCGCGTAGCGCGTATTCCTCACACACGACTTCCGCATCGAGCAGCAGGCGGTCCAGCATGACGGTTTCGCGCAACGACGCGTTGCTGTCCGAGGCGAAGAACTTACGGCGCAACTCCATTTCGGCCGAGCTGAGTGCAAGCCGCCTGGCAAATCGCAGGTCGGTAGCCTCCCCCAAGCCCCATCCTCGGAGGTAGTCCTCATCATCGAAGCTACATTCCAAGCAAGCCCACCCCGGGATTGCCGTGACGGCATGGCGGTTGCCCCCGCACCCGATGAGCAGGGCACTGGACAAGGCCGCTACTCCGATAAGATTGGATGTTCTCATTGTTTTGTTGTTTTATGCCCGCCTTGGTGGGGCGGGCGGGTTAATAATTTAATAGTTCCTATTTGTATAGTATCAAGTTCGGATTCTTTAAAGTACTCTTCCTGCTTTTGGCGGTTCGCCTCGCTCCACTCCTGAGCCTCCGTCTGGAGGGAGTCGGGTGTCTGCCGGAACGCCTCCCGGGGTATTTGGATAACGATTTCGCACCAATACTGCGGGGGACCCAAAGGCTCGCGTAGCGCGTATTCCTCACACACGACTTCCGCATCGAGCAGCAGGCGGTCCAGCATGACGGTTTCGCGCAACGACGCGTTGCTGTCCGAGGCGAAGAACTTACGGCGCAACTCCATTTCGGCCGAGCTGAGTGCAAGCCGCCTGGCAAATCGCAGGTCGGTAGCCTCCCCCAAGCCCCATCCTCGGAGGTAGTCCTCATCATCGAAGCTACATTCCAAGCAAGCCCACCCCGGGATTGCCGTGACGGCATGGCGGTTGCCCCCGCACCCTGCGAGCAGGATGCTTGCCCCGATAGCCAGATAAATCATGTGCCGTGTTGCCATTCGCCTGTAGTTACCTCACCCCTGTCCCCTCTCCCCCTAAGGAGCGGGGCAGGCGGGAACGGCGTTGTCCCTCCCGCCTGCCCGGCCTTTCTGCCTGGGCGTCATTGCCCGCCCGCGCTTTCCGCCTCCTTGCGCTTCTTTTCGTAGTAGTCGTCACGCGAGGCGTAGCTGATGCCGTCCTCCAGCACGCCGCCGTCCTCGAACGTGAGGTTTTGGAGCACCTTTTCACGGAACTCGGCATCGAGCGTGAAGACGACGCGCGGGGAACTGATCATGGTGCTGGCATCGAAGTCTTCCACCGTGTCCGCCCCTTCGCTCTTGAACGTGAGGCGGAACGTGCCCAGCCCCGGCACTTTGGACGTGTGGCTCTGCTTCAGCTCAGTGGGGATGAAGTCGGTGAGCAACTCCATGGCGGCGCGGAACTCGCTGGGTGCCATGGTGGTGTTTTTGGTAGCTTCCTTCACCATGTCGCGCTCGTTCAGCGGGGTCGAGCTGTTGGGGGTTGCGTACCACTTCTTGGGTCCTTCTGGGTCTTGCGGGTTGCGCCGCTGCACCAGTTTGTAACGGAATGCCATATTGACCTCCTTTGTTTAAGATTTAAGAAAATGCCTGCCTTGCTATCTGTCCCCCTCGGCCCGCCGCAGGCGTTTGGCGGGTCGAAGGGGTTATGTGCGACGGCTTTGCGCCCTCCATGAAGTCCCTTTACGCCTCACTATAGTGAGTCCCCGCATCTCACTATAATGAGTCCCTGCATCTCACTATAGTGAGTCCTCGTGCCTCACTATAGTGACCCCCTGCCTCTCACTATAGTGAGTTCTCGCCTCTCACTATAGTGACCCGCCAGGAGACTTCATAGTGAGGGACAAGGGGACTCTATGAAGTCTCCCGAAGCCCCCTCCCGACCTTATCCGAGGGGAGGTATTGCAAGCCCCCTTCGGGGGAGGCGGGGGTGGAGTTTTGGGGGCGGCGGGTACGATGGGCACAAAAAAAATCGGTCCTCCCTCGGGCTTGTCCTTACAGGAATCGCCCGGGGAGAACCGATGTTAAAATACCCCGTAAAGCAAGATTCGGTTACTCCGAACCCTTGCTTAATTACTTGATTTTTATTATACGCGCGTGAGGCGGATTGGCGGTTAGTGCTCTCTCTCTCTCTCTCTCTCTCTCTCTCTCTCTCTCTAACAAAAAGGCCGGATTAACCAACGCGGAAGCGTTAATTAAGCCTAAAACCGTGTTATGAGCCGCTTGAGAGTACATGCCATTTTCTGTTAACAACGTGCCAAAGATACGGGATAGTTTTGGAACGTGCAAAATTTTTTTTTCAGAAAGCTGGGCGGAGGGGTGAGGCGGCAAGACGGCAACGGGGGGAAGGATGCCTGTGGCTTCCTTCCCCCCGTTGCCTTTGGTTATGGATGCAAATGTTATTTTGCCAAGTATTCTTTCACTTTGTCGTTGTGCACCATTTCTTCCTGGAACGTGTAAGCCCCAGTCTTAGGCGACTTCACCATCTTAATCACCTTGGAGAAAGAACGTCCTTCCCCGCTTTGAAGTGTTGCGACCGCTTTCTTTGCCATGAGTCAATCCCTTTCTCTTATTTAATTTCCTTATGTATCGTCATCCTGCGGAGGATGGGGTTGTATTTCTTCAGTTCGAGGCGTTCGGGCGTGTTCTTGCGGTTCTTCGTCGTCACGTAACGGGAAGTGCCGGGCATGCCGCTGGCCTTATGTTCGGTGCATTCGAGTATCACCTGTACTCTTGCGTCTTTTGATTTCTTCGCCATGATATGAACCTCCTACTATGTTTATGCGTACAAATACCCTTTGGCCGCGGCTTGCTTCAACGCGGCATCCAATCCTATCTTGTTAATGGTGCGCAAGCCGGCAGCGGAAACATTCAAGCTAATCCACATGTCTTGCTCTACCCAATAGAATTTCTTGCGGAACAAATTCACTTCGAAAGTGCGTTTCGTGCGCCGTTTCGAGTGCGAGACGTTGTTCCCCACCATCGCTTTCTTTCCGGTAATCTGACAAATCTTTGACATCTCAGTATCTTTTTAATGTATTATTATTTCTTTCAAAACGGGTGTGCAAAGGTATTCTTTTTTTTTATACCTTGCAAGCGTTCCCGGCATTTATTTCAAAAGGCAGAGTCAACGAGCAAGTGCAACACGCGCCAAAATTATAACAAAAGTCTAAAGAACTCGTCCTTCGGGGTGGAAAAGTTCAATTTTTCCCTCGGCCTTCGGTTGATTTTCAACTGGACCGAATGGATGAATTC
>CALUML010000072.1 GCA_944321745.1 uncultured Bacteroidales bacterium | reverse complement strand
ACGGCTTCGAGATAGGCGACACCATCGCCGACGCGCAAAACCCCGAGCCGATGAAGCCCATCGCCATCGATGAGCCTACGATGAGCATGTTGTTCACCATCAACGACTCGCCATTCTTCGGCCGCGAGGGCAAGTACGTCACCTCGCGCCACATCCACGAGCGGCTCATCCGCGAATTGGACAAGAACCTGGCCCTGCGGGTGGAACGCAGCCCCGAAAGCGACATCTGGCACGTGTACGGACGCGGGGTGCTGCACTTGTCGGTGCTCATCGAGACCATGCGCCGCGAAGGCTACGAATTGCAGGTGGGGCAGCCGCAAGTCATCTTCAAGGAAATAGACGGCGTGAAGTGCGAGCCGGTGGAGCAGCTCTCCATCAACCTGCCCGAGGAATGCTCGGGCAAAGTTATCGAGCTGGTGGCCGCCCGCCGGGGCGAAATGGTTAGCATGGAGGCCAAGAACGACCGCATCCAACTGGAATTTACCATTCCCTCGCGCGGCATCATCGGGCTGCGCAATAACGTGCTCACCATGTCGTCGGGCGAGGCCATCATGTCACACCGCTTCCTGGAATACCAACCCTACAAGGGCGATATCGAAAAGCGCACCAACGGCTCGCTCATCGCCATGGAGAGCGGCACGGCCTATGCCTACGCCATCGACAAGCTGCAGGACCGCGGGCGTTTCTTCATCTTCCCGCAAGACGAGGTGTATGCCGGCCAGGTGGTGGGCGAAAACGCCAAGGAAGGCGACATCGTGGTGAACGTCACCAAGTCGAAGAAACTGACCAACGTGCGCGCCTCCGGGTCGGACGAAAAGGCGCACATCATCCCGCCCATCGTGTTCTCGCTGGAAGAAGCACTGGAATACATCAAGGAAGACGAATACGTGGAAGTGACCCCCACCAAGCTCCGCCTGCGCAAAATCATCTTGGACGAGAACGAACGCCGCCGGGCAGCAAGGAACAGCTGACAGCCGCGGGCTGCTTGTAGCTCCTAAAAATATTTCTTATCTTTGCGGGCTCAAATGCAGTAGGTTGATATATTGAATTATACATTATCATTATGAACATTGCAAAAAAAGAACTCGATCAGACCAGTGCGGTTGTGACGATTCACGTGGAAAAAGCGGACTACGCTGAGAAAGTAGATAAAACGTTGCGCGACTATCGCAAGAAGGCGAACATGCCGGGATTCCGTCCGGGCATGGTGCCCCTGAACTTGGTGAAGAAGCTGTATGGCAAGGCCATATTGGCTGATGAGATAAACAAACTGGTGTCCGAAAATTTGTTTGACTACATCAAGAAAAACAACATGAACGTGCTGGGCGAACCCCTTCCGAATGAAACGGAACAACCGGAAATCGACTTCGACACGCAGGAAGACTTCGATTTCGTGTTCGACATCGCCATCGCGCCCGAATTTGAAATCAGCCTGTCCAAAAAAGACAAAATTGACTACTACAGCATCGCCGTGACCGACGAGATGGTGGACGGGCAAATCAAATCGTATGCCAACCGCTACGGCAAGTATGCAGATGGTGACACCGTGGAAGAAAACGATATGGTGAAAGGCGAACTGCACGAACTGGAAAACGGCGCAGTGAAAGACGGCGGCGTACACGTGGAAGGTGCCATCCTGACACCCAGCTACATGAAAGATGAAGACAGCAAGAAGCTCTTCCTCGGTGCCAAGGTGGGCGACGTGGTGACGTTCAACCCCAAGAAGGCGTTTGAAAACGTGGCCGAAGTGGCCTCCCTGCTGAAAATATCAAAGGATGAGGCGGAAAAGTTCGAAGCCGACTGCCAAATCAAGATAGAAGGTATCACCCGCTACCAGGCGGCGGAAGTCAACCAGGAACTGTTCGACAAAGTGTATGGCGAAGGCGTTGTCAAGAGCGAGGATGAATTCCGCAACAAAGCCAAAGAAAGCCTCCAGAAATCGTGGAAGGCTGACAGCGAGTATAAATTCACTCTCGACGTACGCGACATGCTATTGAAGAAAATGCCTGATGTGACTTTCCCCGACGCTTTCCTGAAACGCTGGCTGCTGTCGGCCAACAAGGACTTGACCGAAACAAAGTTGGAAGAAGATTATCCGAAGATTCTTGACGACTTGAAGTGGCACCTGGCCAAGGACAAATTGGCGAAAGCGTATGACGTGAAGGTGGAATCGCCCGATGTGGAAGCCTACGCCAAGGAAATGGCTCGCGCACAGTTCGCCCAGTACGGTATGATGAACGTGGAAGATGACCTGCTGGACCACTACGCCAAAGACATGTTGAAGAAGGAAGACACGGTAAAGAATATCGTGGACAAAGTGGCAGAAAACAAAGTGGTGGAAGCCGTGAAGGCGGCCGTGAAAGTGACGGAAAAGGAAGTGCCGCTGGACGAATTCACCAAGTTGTTCGGAACGAAATAAATAACAGATAACCAACAAAGAGAAAAGGCGCGGATGGGGATTTCCTCCGCGCCTTTTTTCGCATTTGCCTCATTTGCTCCCCGCCATTCCTTGCATCCTCGCACAAAACCCTTATCTTTGCGTGCTTATTTGGTATGGCTTTTGTAAAAAGAGAAAAAGGTAAAACAATTTAATCGGACAAACATATGGAAAGTAACGAATTTCGCAAATATGCGGTGAAGCACTTGGGCATGAACGGACTTACGCTCGACCGCTACACCAGGTTTACCAATGACTACATCACCCCGAACATCATGGAGGAACGCCAGCTGAACGTAACGCAGATGGACGTGTTCTCGCGCCTGATGATGGATCGCATCATCTTCCTCGGCACACAGGTCAACAGCGACGTGGCCAACATCATACAGGCACAACTGCTGTTCCTCGACTCCAGCGACCCGGGCAAGGACGTGACCATTTACATCAACTCGCCCGGTGGTTCGGTGTACGACGGTTTGGGCATTTACGACACCATGCAGTTCATCACCTCCGACGTAGTCACCACCTGCACGGGCATGGCGGCCTCGATGGCGGCAGTCCTCCTGGTGGCAGGCACGAAAGGCAAACGCTCGGCCTTGAAGCATTCGCGCATCATGATTCACCAGCCCATGGGCGGTGTGCAGGGACAGGCCTCGGACATCGAGATTACGGCCCGCGAAATACTCAAATTGAAGAACGAACTTTACACCATCATCTCCGACCACTCGGGCAAACCGCTCGAACAGGTGGCCAAGGATTCCGACCGCGACTATTGGATGACTTCACAGGAAGCGTTGGAATACGGCATGATTGACATGGTGCTGACACGTGAGAAGAAAAATGCTTCTGCACAGCAATAAATAAGATGCAAACTGCTTCCTGCAAAGGACGAACAGAAAAAGAGGACATACCCATGCCACACAAGATGACAGACTGGCAGGTATGTCCTTTTGTATTTGACATGGCAGTGCGGGTTGGATACGGAACTTTTTCGGCATGTAGATTCAAGACCGAATTGCAACATCCAGTGGCCCGGGCCACTGGATGTTGCAATTCGGTCTTGAATCTACAAACTTACGGACGAATTCATCCATTCGGTCCAGTTGAAAATCAACCGAAGGCCGAGGGAAAAGTTGAACTTTTCCACCCCGAAGGACGAATTCTTTAGGCTTTTGTTATAATTTTGGCGCGTGTTGCACTTGCTCGTTAACTCTGCCCCGGCAACAGCGGGCCGCCGCCTGCTTCGCAATTCCGACAGATTCACTATCTTTGTACCCCGATCGGCCACCAAGGCCGTCCTGAGAAAATGCAAACGATGAAGAGACTATCCGCCCTGCTGGTAAGCGCGCTGGCCTGCCTCGCGGGAAGCGTCGCGCCGGCCTCGGACATGCGGGTGACGCAGCTGTGGCTGTCCAACCAAGGGCAGGAATACCGCCACACCTTCCTATACAACAGCCAGGGCAACGTGCAGCTCGAAACGCGCTACGTGCAGGCCGCCGACGGCACCTGGCAGCGCGAGGCGCAGACCGAATGGTTCTACGACGGCGGCCTGTGCGTGGGGCAGATGCGCCGGGTGTTCGACCAAGGCGCGTGGCGCAACGTGGACGAGGTGGAGTCGGTGTACAACCGGGTGGACGACCTGACGGACGAGTACACGTACCAATACGACGCCAACGGGGCACGCGCGGCGGCGAAGCACGTGAAGCTGAGCTATCCCGACGGCGGACTGCACCGCGAAGAATACGACTACAGCGGCGGGGCGGAACGGCTCCGGCTGCGGCAAGTGGCGGCGTATGACGGCGACCGCGTATCGTCCCGGTCAACCGAAGTGTACGACGAGGCAGGCCGGCTGTCGGCCACCTTCCGCACCACCTACGCGTACGACGGCTCCGGCAGGCTGGCAGGCTGCCGGGTGGACAGCGCCTCGGTGCCGCAGGACTCCGTGCGGTGGTTCTACGACGAGGCCGGGCGGGTCGTCTCCCAACGCCTCCAAACGTGGAACGACCGGGAGACCGACTGGGAAAACGCGCAACTGACCGATTACGAATACACGGCGGACGGGGCGGTGCAGTCCGAAACGCACATGCACTGGGGAGGCATGGCCTGGGAGAACGTGTGCCGGTACGCATACACCTACGACGGCGGCCTGCGCACCCGGCAGGCCTTGCAGACGCAGCTGTACCGCGAATGGCGCGACCTGGCATCGGTGCACTACACCGACTTCGCCGACGGGCAGGCCTGCACCATCACATCCGAATACGAGTTCTGGGGAGGCGACGCGGGAACGCCCGCACGTTCGCACATCCCGTTCCTGTTCAACGGCGAACTGGTGATACGCGAAGCGGAAAGCATCCGGCTGGAATACGACCACATATCCACGGTGGAAGGCTGGACAGCCGACGAGCAGCCGGTGCGCGTGTACCCCAACCCGTCGGACGGCGTGTTCTACCTGAGCACGGAATGGCACGACATCCTTTCCTGGCAGGTGTACGACCTGAAAGGGCAGCTGGTCAACTCGCACACGCCGCACTACCCCACCGGGGTCATCGACCTCACCGGGCTGGAACGCGGCGTGTACATCCTCCGGGTGCAGACCACGGCGGGCTACCAACAGCAGAAACTAATCAAGGAGTGAGGATAGCTACGGGCTACAAACCAAGGCCAACGGCCTTGAAGCCCTCAGCGCAGGGCAACGCCCTACGGCTGCGGGGACGGCAAAACAACGCGGCGCATCTGCGTACATCTGCGCCATCTGCGGGAAACACGGGAAACACGGGAAACACGGGAAACATCTAAACAAACAACCATATTATGATTAAACGTAACTTGACAGCATTTATGAGTGCAATGACCCTGACGGCGGCCATGGCGGCCAACCCGTTCTTCAGTGAGTACAACACGCCGCACGGCACCATCCCGTTCAACGAAATCAAGATAGAGCATTACATGCCTGCCTTCGAAAAGGGAATGGAGGAAGGCCGCAAGGAAATCGACGCGATAGTGAACAACCCGGAAGCACCGACTTTCGAGAACACCATCGTGGCCCTGGACCGCTCGGGCCGCTTGCTGTCGAAAGTGGGCGGCGCGTTCTACAACCTCCTCAGCGCGGAAACCAACGACGAGCTGCAAGCCCTGGCGCAGGAACTTTCGCCCAAAATGACGGAATACTCCAACTCCATCAACCTGAACGAAGGCCTCTTCCAACGCGTAAAAGCCGTGTACGACCAAAAAGACAAACTGAAACTGGATCAGGAACAGCAGATGCTGCTCCAGAAGACGTATGACGGCTTCGTGCGCAGCGGCGCCAACCTGTCCGAAGCAGACAAGGCCACGTACCGCGAACTGTCGAAGGAACTGAGCCTGCTGTCGTTGCAGTTCTCGCAAAACGCCTTGAAGGCCACCAACAGCTACAGCCTGCACATCACGGACAAGGCACTGCTCTCCGGCCTGCCCGACTTCGTGCTGGAAAGCCTGGCCGACAACGCCAGGAAGGCCGGCAAGGAGGACGGCTACGTCATCACGCTGAAGGCCACCAGCTACGGCCCGGTAATGAAGTATGCCGACAACCGCGACCTGCGCCGCGAACTGTACACGGCCTACAACACCCTGTGCCTGGGCGGGGAATACGACAACCGCGACATCGTGAAGCAACTGGCCGCCAAACGCCTGCAAATGGCCAACCTGCTCGGCTACAAGACGTATGCCGACTATGTGCTGGTGAACCGCATGGCCGGGAATCCCCAAAACGTGTACAACCTGCTCGACCAGCTGCTGGAAGCCTACCGCCCCGCGGCCTTGAACGAAGCGGCCGAGGTGCAAGCCTACGCCGACGCGCACGGGGCATACTTCAAGTTGCAGCCGTGGGACTGGTCGTACTATTCCGAAAAGCTGAAAGCCGAAAAGTTTGACCTGAACGACGAAATGCTGAAGCCCTACTTCGAATTGGAACATGTGAAAAAGGCCGTGTTCGGCCTGGCCACCCGCCTGTATGGCATCACCTTCAAAAAGAACGAGGACATCCAGGTGTACCACCCCGAAGTGGAAGCATTCGACGTGCTGGACGAGAAAGGGAAATACCTGGCCGTGCTCTACACCGACTTCCACCCGCGCGAAGGCAAACGCGCCGGTGCCTGGATGAGCGAATACAAGGGACAATGGAAAGAAGAACGCAAGGACAGCCGCCCGCACGTGACCATCGTGATGAACTTCACCCGCCCCACGGACACGAAGCCCGCCCTGCTCACCTACGACGAGGTCACCACCTTCCTGCACGAATTCGGCCATTCGCTGCACGGCATGCTGACGGACTGCACCTACGAATCGCTCTCCGGCACCAACGTGTACCGCGATTTCGTGGAACTGCCTTCCCAAATCATGGAAAACTGGGCTCCGCAGCAGGAGTTCCTCGACGGATTTGCCGTGCACTACGAAACGGGCGAAAAGATACCCGCCGAGCTGGTGAAGAAGATACGCGACGCGGAAAACTTCAACACCGGCTACCTGTGCCTGCGCCAGCTGTGCTACGGCTACCTGGACATGGCCTGGCACACCCTGGCACAACCGTATGAAGGCGACGTCATCGACTTCGAGCACGCAGCCATGGACAGGGCGCAGGTGTTGCCCGTCGTGCCCGGCACGGCCATGTGCACCAACTTCAGCCACATCTTCGCCGGAGGGTATGCCGCCGGATACTACGGCTACAAGTGGGCGGAAGTGCTGGATGCCGACGCATTCTCCCTGTTCCTGCAAAACGGCATTTTCGACAAGAAGACCGCCCGCTCCTTCCGCGAAAACATCCTGATGCGCGGCGGCACCGAACCTCCCATGGTGCTGTACAAACGCTTCCGCGGCCAGGAACCCACCATCGATGCCCTCCTGGAACGGAACGGAGTGAAATGAATAAGTCGACAGTCAACGGTCAACAGTCTACGGTGTCACGTATCGGTCGTCTGTCGACCGCCGACTGTCGACCGTAGACTGTAGACAATAAAAAAACGACAATGAAGAAATTCCTGTTAGACTTGGAAGTCAAGTCCAAGACATGGTTGAACTCCGCCTACGTCCTACTCGTGCTGACTTCGCCGGACAAGCTGCCGCCCATCCTGCCGGGGCAGTTCGTCGAAGTGCGGGTAGACGGGTCGCCCGCCACGTTCCTGCGGCGGCCCATCTCCGTGCACCAAGTGGATTACGCAAAAAACGAACTGTGGTTGCTGGTGCAGGTCGTGGGCGATGGCTCGCGCCACCTGGCCGGGCTGGAAGCGGGCGACATGCTGAACGTCATCCTGCCCCTGGGCAACGGGTTCTCCCTACCCCCGGACAAGGACGCCCGCCTGCTTCTCGTGGGAGGCGGTTGCGGCGTGGCACCGCTGCTCTACCTGGGGGCGTACCTGCGCCAACACGGCTACGGACGGTGCAGTTTCCTGCTGGGGGCGAAAAGGAAAGAGGACTTGCTGCAACTGGACGAATACAGCCGCTACGGGCAAGTGTACACCACCACGGAAGACGGCTCGCACGGCGTGCAGGGCTTCGTGACGCAGCACCCCGTGATGCACGAACCGGGGATAGACCTGATTTACGCCTGCGGCCCCACCCCCATGATGAAAGCGGTGGCACGCCTGGCGCGCGAGGCCGGCATCGCCTGCGAAGTGTCGCTGGAGAACACCATGGCATGCGGCCTCGGGGCTTGCCTGTGCTGCGTGACCGACACCGTGGAGGGACATGTGTGCGTGTGCACCGAAGGACCGGTATTTAACATAGATAAATTGAAATGGCAGATTTAAGCGTAAACATAGCCGGGTTGCAGATGAAGAACCCGGTCATGACGGCATCGGGCACGTTCGGCTACGGCACGGAGTATGCCGATTTCGTCGACCTGTCGCGCATCGGCGGCATCATCGTGAAAGGCACCACCCTGCACCCCCGCCAGGGCAACCCCTACCCCCGCCTGGCGGAAACGCCTTCGGGCATGTTGAACGCCGTGGGGCTGCAAAACAAGGGAGTCGATTATTTTATCGGACACATCTATCCCACAATCAAGGATATTGATACGAATATCATCGTCAATGTGTCCGGCTCGCAGGTGGCCGACTACGTGGCGACTGCCGAACGGCTGAACGACTTGGAGCGCATCCCCGCCATCGAACTGAACATCTCCTGCCCCAACGTGAAGCAGGGCGGCATGGCATTCGGCACGAGCTGCGCCTCCGCCGCCCAGGTGGTGGAAGCCGTGCGCAAGGCCTACCGCAAGACGCTCATCGTCAAGCTGTCGCCCAACGTGACGGACATCGCCGAGATAGCACGCGCCGCCGAGGGGGCGGGAGCCGACGCCGTGTCGCTCATCAACACGCTGCTCGGCATGGCCATCGACGCGCGGACGCGCCGCCCGGTGCTCTCCACCGTCACGGGAGGACTCTCCGGCCCTGCGGTGAAGCCCGTAGCCCTGCGCATGGTGTGGCAGGTGGCACAGGCCGTGGGCATACCCGTCATCGGGCTGGGAGGCATCATGACCGCCACCGATGCCATCGAGTTCCTCCTGGCCGGAGCCACCGCCGTGCAGATAGGCACGGCCAACTTCATCGACCCCACCGTGACCGTCAAGGTGGTCGAAGGCATTGAAACCTATTTGGAACAGAACGGCTTCACCTCGGCCAAGGAACTGGTGGGGGCGTTGCAGGTGTGAGTTCCGATGCACCGCCCGCTGCGGAAAGACGCGCCCCCGCGGGCAGGTTGGTTACTCCCAGGAGAGGTGGGTGTCTGCTCCTATAGGGAGGTGGGTGTCTGCTCCTATAAGGAGTAGGGGGCTTACTCCCGGGGGAGCAGGGAGTCCGACCCCCGTAGGTCAATGAGCCTGACCTACGGGGGTCGGTGGGTTTACCCCCATAGGAGCAGCCTCCTTACTCCCATGGGAGCAAGCACCCTACTCCCTATAGGAGTAACCACCCTACTCCCTATAGGAGTAACGGGGTTACTCCCGGGGGAGTAAACACCCTCCCCCTAAAAGGCCTCCAAAAGCCCTTTCCGAAGGCCTCTCCAGAGCCATTTCGAGGCACAAACGGGAAGCACGCCCGCGCAATACAGGAATTTTACCTTCTGTGAAAATATTCGTAAGTTTGCACCCGCAAAAGCAGTCCACATGGTTTCATCCACCCCCATCCTCCCGCCCGAATGGGCACCGCAACGCTTCGTGCAGCTCACGTGGCCGCACGCGGGCACCGATTGGGCGTACATGCTCAACGACGTGTGCGCATGTTTCGCGAACATCGCCCGCGAAATCGCCCGGCATGAAGACGTGCTGGTCGTGTGCGCCTCGGAGGACGAGGTGCGCAGGCAACTGGCAGGCACGGACACCTCGCGCATCCGCTTCGTGGAACTGCCCAGCAACGACACCTGGGCTCGCGACCACGGCGGCATCACCGTGCTGCGCGACGGGCGGCGCGAAGTGCTCGACTTCACGTTCAACGGCTGGGGCATGAAGTTCGCCGCCGACAAGGACAACCTCATCACCCGGCGGCTGTTCGAGCGAGGCATCTTCCCGCCCGACACGCGGCGCATCCCCCGTCCCGGCTTCGTGCTCGAAGGGGGCAGCATCGAGAGCGACGGGGCGGGCACGCTGCTCACCACCGCCCGCTGCCTGCTGAGCGACAACCGCAACGACCGCACCAAAGAGGAAGTGGAGGCGGTGCTGCGCACGGACTTCGGCCTGCAACAGGTGCTGTGGCTGCACCACGGCTACCTGGCGGGCGACGACACGGACAGCCACGTGGACACCCTGGCGCGTTTCTGCCCGGCAGACACGATTGCCTACGTGCAATGCACCGACCCGCAGGACGAGCATTACGCGGAATTAAGGCTGATGGAGGAGGAACTCCGCTCCTTCCGCACCCCCGCCGGGAAACCCTACCGCCTCGTACCCCTGCCGATGGCCGACGCGGTGTACGAGGACGGCATGCGCCTGCCCGCCACGTATGCCAACTTCCTCATCATCAACGGCGCGGTGCTCATGCCCACCTACGGCTCGCCCCGGGATGAAACCGCCCGGGCGCAACTGCAAACGGCCTTTCCCGGCCGCGAGGTAGTGGGCATCGACTGCCGCCCCCTCATCCGCCAGCACGGCTCGCTGCATTGCGTGACGATGCAATACCCTTGAGAATTGAGAGTTGAAAATGGGAAATTGAAAACGGCAGGTACAGGAAATGCTGCCCAAGCGTTTTCAATTTTCCATTTTCAACTTTCAATTCTCCTCGCCCATACGTTTTCAATTTTCCATTTTCAACTTTCAATTCATACCCGTTGGCGGAATTAATTTAGTGCGTATTTAATTCTGCCAATAGGCTTGTTATTAATATAGTTGACGTATTG
>CALUML010000071.1 GCA_944321745.1 uncultured Bacteroidales bacterium | reverse complement strand
GGATGATTTCATATTCCGCGTACAGGTTGCCCAGGATGCGGTTGCGCTTCATGTTGTCCTTGCGCAGGTTGGCCAGGGCCACGGGATTTATCAGGTTGGGGATGCCGTGGTTGAGGGTTACCTGGCTGTAGTCGTATCCCCCGTCGGCATTGTACACGGGGAACGAGGGAAGCATCCCCAGGGCCGTGGAGAGGATGGTTTCTTCCGTGTAACGGTCCTCGGTGGGTACCAGGTCGTAGTTGGAATGGTTGAAGCTGACGTTGGCACCGAAACCCAGCTTGTTGTGCTTCACGTCCACTTTGGCACGTCCGCCCATCTGCTCGAAACCGCTGCCGATGACGATGCCTTCCTCGTTGCGGTAGTTGGCCGAGAGGAAGTATTGGGCCTCTTTCGTGCCGCCGGTAACCGACACGTTGTGACTGTGCACGTTGGCATTGCGCAGCACCTCGTCTTGCCAGTCCGTGTCCGTCAGTCCGGGCACTCCCTCCAGGTAGGGGCGCAGGTGGTCGGGGATGATGTAGTTGAGGCGGGTGTCGTTGGCTGCCGCCCCCAGCTTGGCACGCCGCTCGTCGTTCGTGTCGTAGATGCTTCCTTCCACCCCGGCATCGGCCAGCAGTTGCAGGTAGGTGTTGTTGCGTGCCTCGGCGTTTATTTCCGCCTGTTGGTAGGCGTTCATCATCTTGATTTTCTTGGTGGCCTGCTGCACACCGTAGTAGCCGTCGTATTGCACCACCGGCTTGCCTTCGCGTCCGCGCTTCGTGGTGATGATGACCACTCCGTTCGCCCCGCGTGAGCCGTAGATGGCCGCCGCCGAAGCGTCCTTCAGCACCTCGATGGATTCGATGTCGTTCATGTTGATGGAACTGAGCGGGTTGACCGTCATGCCTGTGCCGGCCGATGCCCCGTCGGACATGGGAAAGCCGTCCACCACGTACAGCGGCTCGGTGCCTGCCGAGATGGTACCCGTGCCGCGCACCTTGATGGACATGCCGCCGCCCGGGATGCCACTGGGCTGCGTTACCTGCACCCCGGCCATCTTGCCGGTCAATGCCTGGTCGATGCTGCTCACGGGTACGTCCAGCTCCGATGCTTTCAGGGATGAAATGGCGGTGGTCAGGTCGCGCTTGCGCTGCACGCCGTAGCCAACTACCACCACTTCGTCCAGGTTGTGCTCGGACGGGTAGAGCGTGACGTTGTAAGGCTTGTTGTCCTTGATGTTGATGTGCTGCGATTCGTACCCGACGTAGGTGATGGTGATGATGTCGCCACGCTTTACCTGGTCGAGCGAATAGTGTCCGTCGATGTCGGTGATGGTGCCGTGCGAAGTGCCCTTGAGCAGCACGGTAGCTCCGATGACCGCTTCGCCGTTTTCATCGGCCACGTTTCCGGACACGGTGAAGGAGGCGGGCTTTTGCGCTTCCGCTTCCTGCGACGGCTTGCCCACCAGGATGGTGGACTCTTTCTGCGTGTAGGTGAGCTTGGTCTGGCGGCTCAGGTCATCGAGTATGGTTGGCAGGTCGGCCTGCTCGTGCCGCAGGGTTACGCGGGGCGCGTGGCGCAGACTTTGCTCATCGTACATGAATTTGTAGCCGGTGGCTGCTGTGATTTGGTCGAATGCCTCTTTCACGGTTACGTTGTGTGCCGAGATGGATATCCCGCTTCCTCGTGGTTGTGCCGCAGTGGGCAGGAAAAGCATTCCCAATAGCAAAAATAGCAGGATGTGGCGGCATATTCGCCTTTTCTCTTTCGGAATAGAAATGATTTTCATAAATTTGTGCGTTTTTAATTAGTTGATCGACTGATTTGAAACAAGGTGGTCTGTCGTTCCCGGGCTGAAAAACGGAACTACAGGCCGTCTCCGCAAGGAGGGGAGCATTCCGGCTGCCGGGATGCTCTTTCTGTTTTTCGAGGTTAGCTGTCTCTTATTTTTCTCATGATACATGGTGTTATTGCGTTATTCACAGGACGCGTGTACCTTATTTATATAATATGTATTGGCCGTCTGCTTTCTTGTAGCGAATGCCGCTGATGTATGCCAATGATTCCAGCACGCTTTCCACGCTTTCATTCGTGTGGCTGCCGGTTATTTTGTTGTCGAAGCATTGTCCCGGGGCGAACGTGACGGTGCAGTGGAACACCCGTTCCAGTTCCCGTGCCACGTCTTGTATCGGAGTGTTGTTGAATTGCAATTCGCCGTGTTGCCATGCGGCCACTTCCAGTTCTTCCGCTTGTTTGTTCAGGTTGTTGCTCAGGATATTGTAGTGAAATTGCTCATCGGCGTACAATTTCATGGATACGTCCGGCATGTCCACCTGCACTTTGCCGCTTTTCACGTTGACCGACACCACTTCGTCGCCGGCGTATGATTTGATGTCGAACTCCGTGCCCAGCACCTTCACGTCCAGGTTGGCGGTCTTCACGACGAACGGTTGCCGTTCGTTGCGGGCCACTTTGAAGAATCCCTGCCCGTGCAGCGTTACCGTCCGTTGGGGGGCGTTGGCAAAATCTTCGGGATAGACCAGTCGTGAGCAGGCATTGAGGGACACCTGGGTGCCGTCGGGCAGGAGCACCGTTTTCACTTCGCCATACGAGGCGGCCACTTCGCGGTAATCCACGGATACTTTGGGAGACAGGCGGTTCAGGTACAACACGCCGCATACGGAGAGGCTCACCAGGGCGGCGATGCCCGCTGCCACTGACAGCCATTTGCGGCGGAGGGGGATGTTCTTTTTGTGTGGGGAGGTGAGTTGCCGGAGCAGGGCGGCGGCCTCCGCATCCAGCCGTTGCCGTTCTGCTTCGTCCGTCCACGGCGGGCAGGCTTCTGCCCGTTCGGCAACGGTGTCGGCCAGGCGGTTGAAAAGCGTTTCACCGTCCGGTCTGGCCAATGCCTGCAGAGCCTCATTGGCTTCGTTGCGGGTGTATGGACCGTCGATGTATCGTTTTATTTTTTCTTCTTGGGTCATGGTGTATAAACGCAGGACTGTCCGCGTTTATATCTAATACCCGGAAGGCGGGAGCAAGTCCCGGTTGGTTAACTTTGATTAACAGTTTAGCAAGAATAAGATGAGCAGCAAGTCGATGCCCTGGCTGTGGCGGAGCGTTTGCTCCAAGTAGGCGCGCAGCGTTTTCAACGACTCGGAGATGCTGTTGTTCACCGTCTTGACCGATATGCCCAACCGTTCTGATATTTCCTCGCTGGTCATGTTGCGGTCGCGGCTCATTTCCAGCACCTCGCGTTGCCGGGGTGTCAGCAGTTCGCGACCCTTTTCCAGCAGGTTTTCCAGGTCGTTGCGGTGTACGGCCTCTTCGGTCTGGTTGCTGGAGGTCGTGGCGTGGGACATGATGTACGCCTTAAGCTGCTGCTCGTTGTCGAGGTTGCGTAAGAGGTTCAGTATGCGGTTTTTGATCATGGCATACAGGTATGACTTGAACGACTGCGTGCAGTCGATGCATTTGCGGCCGTGCCAGATGGCCGTGAACACGTCCTGGAAAATATCTTCGGCAAATTCGGGGGATTTGATGAACTGCATGGCATAATACACCAGCCGCTTCTTGTATGCGGCGTACAATGTGCAGAAAGCCTGTTCATCGCCTTGCACCAACCGGTACACGAGGTCTTGTTCGTTCGTGAGTGTGTTGCTCATTGGGTGTTGTCTGTTAACCCAAATCGATCATTATCACCGAATGGTCTAATGACCGATTTGGGGTTAAGTGGTTTTCACTTCGTATGGTGCAAAAGTAGCATATTTTTGTTTCTCGCCCAATGTGGGGTGGTTAAGATGTGGTGAAGAAGATTGTCGGTGGTTGTGTCGGGGCAGTGAGCGGAGCAGGCTATGAAAAAAAATGAGGGTGTGCATTCTATGAACAAATGCACACCCTCTTTTTGACAGGGTGACAGGGCGTTACCCCTTGGTTTATTCCTGGTTCAGCGTCACGCGCTTGAAGTCTGTGGCGGTGATGTTGTTGGCCTTCATGTAGGCGGCCACGTTCATCTTCGAGTCGTTTTCGCCGCCCACGAAGGTTTGTTCTACCAAAGTCGATTCCTGGAAGAACTTGTTCAAGCGTCCTTGGGCGATGTTCTGCACCATTTGTTCGGGCAGGTTGGCTGCCTTTTCTGCCGACACCTTGGCAATGATTTCTTTGGCTTTGGCCACGTCTTCAGCCGTGATCCAGCCTTTCTTCATGTTGCTTTCCATGTGGTCTTCGCTATCCACATGGGCGGGGTTGATGCCGGCTTTCTTCAGAGCGGCTTCCACGGCCTTGTGCACCTGTTCGGCCTTCGTTTTGTCAATGGCCACTTGCAGTTCGGTGTCGATGACGTGTTGGGGCACCGAGTTGCGGTCCAGCGCGATGGGGTTCATAGCAGCCACCTGCATGGCGATGGCACGCATGGCGTGGAGGTCGGCGTTGGCTTCGGCGAACGACACGATGGTAGCCAGCTTGTTGCCCGGGTGGATGTAGGCCACGGTCGAGGCACCGGCTACCGATGCGAAGTAGTCGAGTTCCATTTTTTCACCCGTTACCCCCGAGCGGTCGGTCACAAGATCGGCAATGGTGCGTCCGTCGATGGTCAGGGCTTTCAGCGCATCCAGGTCGGCCGGTTTTTCGGCGATGGCCTTGTCGAGGATGGCTTGGGTCAGCGCAATGAAGTCGGCGTTCTTGGCCACGAAGTCGGTTTCGCACTTCAAGGCAAGCACGGCGGCGTAGCCGTCCTTGGCGGCGGCCAGCACGCAACCTTCGGCTGCTTGGCGGTCGCTGCGCTTGGCGGCTACCGCTTGTCCCTTTTTACGTATGATTTCAATTGCTTTTTCGAAATTGCCTTCGGCTTCCGTCAGTGCATTTTTGCAATCCATCATGCCGGCACCGGTCATGGAGCGCAATTTCGAGATGTCTGCCATTGTTACTGCCATAATGTTGTATTTTTAGAATGAAATAATGTCTGTTTAAAAAAACGGGTTACCAGCTACTTCAAGACAAAGCCTAAATAACTCGTAACCCGTTGATTCCTATTGGTAATATGAGTCTCTTTATTCCGCGGTAGCTTCTGTAGCCGTTTCGGCGGGTTCGGCAGCCTCGGCTGTTTCGGTGGCTGTGGCTTCTTCTTCGCCGTCTTCCTTCTGAGCCTTGGCTTTCTTCGATATTCTCGATTTCCGTTCTTTGGTAGCCGGGGTTTCAGCCGCTTCGGCATCGGCTTTTTCCACTTTGCGTTCGTCCAAACCTTCTTGGATGGCTTCGCACACGGCGGTCATGATGGCATCTATCGACTTGGTCGCGTCATCGTTGGCCGGGATTACGTAGTCAATGCCGTTGGGGTTGGAGTTCGTATCGACAATGGCAAATACCGGGATGCCCAAGCGTTGGGCTTCGCGTACGGCGATATGTTCCTTCATCACGTCAACTACGAAAATGGCCGAGGGCAGACGGGTCAGGTCGGCGATGCTGCCCAGGTTCTTTTCCAGTTTTTCGCGTTGGCGGGTAATCTGGAGTTTTTCGCGCTTCGAGATGTTCTCGAATGTGCCGTCGGTCATCATCTTGTCGATGGTGGTCATCTTCTTCACGGCCTTGCGGATGGTCGGGAAGTTGGTCAGCATACCGCCCGCCCAGCGTTCGGTCACGTAAGGCATTCCTACCGCTTTGGCTTTTTCGGCAACCACCTCCTGCGCCTGCTTTTTTGTGGCGACAAACAGGATTTTACGTCCCGATTTGGCAATTTGCTTCATTGCTTCGGCGGCTTCGTCCACTTTTACTACCGTCTTGTGCAGGTCGATGATGTGGATGCCGTTGCGCTCCATGAAGATGTAAGGAGCCATGGCCGGGTTCCATTTGCGTTTCAAGTGTCCGAAGTGGGCACCTGCTTCCAAAAGTTGTTCGAAATTCGTTCTAGGCATTTTGTCGTTTTTTTTGTTTGTTTACATTCTTTGAATACAATCCCCAAGTAGCCCGGTGGCTTAATTCTCGTCTCCGGAAGTCTTGGCGATTTAGATACTAAACACGGTTGGGTATTTACTGTTTATTTACGACTTACTGTTTTCTTGCCGTGACACATATGCAACAGAAAAGATAGTAAATCGTAAAACAGTAAATCGCATTAACGTTTGGAGAATTGGAATCTTTTGCGTGCTTTCGGACGCCCCGGTTTCTTGCGTTCCACTTCGCGCGGGTCGCGTGTCATGAAGCCTTCTGCCTTCAGCGCGGGTTTGTCTTCGGGGTTGATTTTGACCAAAGCACGTGCGATGGCCAAGCGCAACGCTTCGGCTTGCCCTTTGTTGCCGCCGCCGTCCAGGTTGACTTTAATGTCGTACTTTTCGGCAACTCCCAATTTGTTCAACGGTTGTTTTACTATATATTGAAGGATGGGCGAGGGGAAATAGTTGGTCAACTCACGTTTGTTGATGGTGATGGTGCCGTTCCCTTCTTTCATGTAGATGCGGGCTACAGCCGTTTTCCTTCTTCCTAAAGCGTTTATTACGTCCATATTGCTTATTTAAGTTTGTGTAATTCGATTTGTTTTGGTTGTTGAGCCTGCATGTTATGTTCCGCTCCGGCAAACACATACAGGTTGCCCAGCAGTTTGGCTCCCAAGCGGTTTTTGGGCAGCATGCCTTTCACCACTTTCTTGATCAGCCTGTCCGGACCTTTCTTCATCAGTTGTTCGGGCGTTGTTTCGCGTTGGCCGCCGGGGTAGCCCGTGTGGCGCAGGTAAACGCGGTCGGTCCACTTCGAGCCGGTCAGTTTCACTTTGTCGGCATTGATGATGATAACATTGTCGCCGCAGTCCACATGGGGAGTGTAGTTGGGTTTGTACTTGCCACGGAGAATCTTGGCAACTTCCGAGCCCAAACGTCCCAAAACCAAATCGGTAGCATCCACCAAGACCCATTCTTTCTGAACGGTCGCTTTGTTGGCGGAGATAGTCTTATAACTTAACGTATCCACTGTTTTGTTGATTTATTCATTAAAAAATCATCTTTTCGGCAGCTTTCTCCGCTGGGTTGAAAGAGGCTAATCGGAACAACTCCAGCGTGTTAATTACCGTCTACTTGGATTATAACATTTGGATAATAAACGGACTGCAAAGGTATGCTTTTTCTTTTTCTTATACAAGCCTTTGCGAAAAATATTGTCCGGCTGTAAAAAATCTGGCCAAAGTTTATCCCAAATCGGTCATTAGGCCATTCGGTGAATATCCTTGCCCGCTTTCCGCCTTGTGGCGGCGTTTTCTGTTGCTATGGCTTCAGCAGGTTGTGTGAGTGAAAATAGTTGCGTACCTTCGCAGAAGACATCGCACACTTTTTTTGTCCGGTAGTAAAACAAGTCTCAGAACAAGTCTTGACTATTATAAGGGAGTAAGGTAATGATTTATAATGCAGGCAATCGGATTATGAATACATACGTGTATCATACTTCGGTTGGATACATAATGGTTGATACCGGCTATGAACATAGCCTTTCAAGTGTTGAGAAAAAACTAAATAAGCAAGGCATCAAACTTTCTGAAATAAATTATGTTTTTCTCACTCACGCTCACGATGATCACGCTGGATTTTTGAATGAATTGCTCGGTAAGAATGTCGGTTTGAAGGTTATTGTGAGCGACAAAGCGATGCAAACCTTAAAGTGCGGTCAGAACTCATTTAAAGGCGGTTGCAGCACGGCATTCGCTTGGATATTCTGTAGACTGATGGGGCTTGTCGGAAAATCCGAACACCGCTTCCCCTCAATAGAAGAACGCTATGACGATAGATTTATCGAAGTCACGATGGAAAACAAGAGCGAGCTTGAAACTCTGCTTGAAGGCGAGATATTGTTCACCCCTGGGCACACCTCGGATTCTATATCTCTAAAACTTGGCAATATTATTTTCTGCGGCGATGCCGCTATGAATGGTCTGCCGAGTAGTAAAAGGCTCATTATATGGATTGAGAATACTGCCGATTTAGAAAAATCGTGGGAGCGGTTGATCTCTGCGGACGCGGAAACGATATGTCCAGCACACGGAAAGCCGTTCCCCAAAAGTGACCTTGCGAGATATAAAGGGGCAATTTCAAAGATAAAGTTGCGAAAACTGAAATGAACAAATTCTAATTTGTGAAGAAACACATCGCAAACATCAACACGTATCAGTTCTTTTTCGCGAAAAAAAGAAGATGGTTGGCATCCGGCAGTGCGGGGTGTCAGGTGCGGTGAAATGTGCTTGTGGTGCTTCCACGTGCGCTCCTTTGGGGGAGGATGGAAGGATTTACATTTTTTATTAGGCGGGGAGCGGAAAAACTTGTATCTTTGCGCCGTTTTTCAAGGGAAGGAACATTTTTGTTTACAAACAATTATAAATTTACAGACATGTGCAAAATTGAAAAAATCGTTGCCCGTGAAGTGCTTGACTCAAGAGGCAACCCTACTGTGGAAGTAGACGTTACGTTGGAATGTGGAGTTATGGGTCGTGCTGCCGTTCCGTCGGGTGCCTCGACGGGCGAAAACGAAGCCCTCGAATTGCGCGACGGCGACAAGAAACGTTACTCCGGCAAAGGGGTGCTGAAGGCCGTTGAGAACGTGAATAAGATCATCGGCCCGGCGTTGGTGGGCATGTGCGCTTTGGAACAGCGTGCCATCGACCACAAAATGTTGGCCATGGACGGCACGAAGACGAAGTCCAACCTCGGTGCCAACGCCATCCTCGGCGTGTCGCTGGCCGTGGCCAAAGCCGCTGCCGAATACCTCGGGTTGCCCCTCTACCGCTACATCGGCGGCACGAACACCTATACGTTGCCTGTCCCGATGATGAACATCATCAACGGCGGCTCGCACTCCGATGCTCCCATCGCATTCCAGGAATTCATGATTCGCCCCGTGGGTGCTCCCTCGTTCCGCGAAGGGCTGCGCTGCGGTGCCGAAGTGTTCCACGCACTCAAGAAAGTGTTGCATGACCGCGGCCTGAGCACGGCGGTGGGCGACGAAGGCGGTTTCGCTCCTACCCTGAATGGCACGGAAGACGCCCTCGAATCCATCATCAAGGCCATTGAACTGGCGGGTTACAAACCCGGTGTGGACGTGAAGATCGGCTTGGACTGCGCTTCGTCCGAATTCTATGAAAACGGTATCTACGACTACACGAAGTTCGAAGGCGACAAGGGCGCCAAGCGTACCTCTGCCGAACAGGCTGACTACCTGGCCGACCTGGTAGCCAAATACCCCATCGACTCCATCGAAGACGGTATGAGCGAAAACGACTGGGACGGCTGGAAATTGCTGACCGACAAGCTGGGAGACAAGTGCCAGCTGGTAGGTGACGACCTCTTCGTGACCAACGTGGAATTCCTCCAGAAGGGTATCGAGCTGGGTTGCGCCAATTCTATCCTTATCAAGGTAAACCAAATCGGCTCGCTGTCCGAAACGCTCGACGCCATCGAAATGGCCCACCGTGCCGGTTACACCACCGTTACGTCGCACCGCTCGGGCGAAACGGAAGATGCCACGATAGCCGACATCGCAGTGGCCACCAACTCCGGCCAAATCAAGACCGGTTCGTTGAGCCGCTCCGACCGCATGGCCAAGTACAACCAGCTGCTCCGCATCGAAGAAGAACTGGGTGACGAAGCCGTGTATGGTTACAAGAAAATTCAACGCAAGAAATAATCTGTTGTTTGATAGATGAATGATGGGAAGCCCGCCGGATGTTCCGGCGGGCTTTTTTGTCTTTTGCCTGTGCGGACAAAATGGCAAGCCTCAGGCTGGCATGGCCCACCTGCTGGTACACTTCGGACGTTCCCAATTGTCCCGCGCCCGCCGGGGCACCATCCTCATCTCGCCCGCCGACCAGCACTATATCAAGCAACTCTTCGTCCAATACGGCATCGCCGAAGAACCCGCATTCGACTGCTACGTAGAAGCACCTCGTCGTCCACCTTCGACTTACCCATCACCGCCCGCGACAACTTGGCGAACACGCTTTCCTTCGTCTTGGTCAGCCCCTTGTCGAGGGTTTCCTTCTTTTCTTTATTAAACAGGCCGAATAATCCCATAGCTTTACCCTTGATAAACGTCTCACAAGATTAGTCTTTTTATCGGTACAGGCAAAAACTTTATGGGGAAATCGCATGAGGGATGCCAAGACGCATCGGTACGCCAGGCATCCCTCAAGCCCATAGAAGGAGGTGTGTCAACATAAGAATGAACACGGATGAAACAGATGGAACGGCATACGGACTGGAATGGCAGCCCATCGGCGCCTGTCGCTTCACGGGGTGCTTATGCGCACGATGCGGGCATTGGCCTGGCGGTACTCCGGCATACAGTCGCCGATGGGGGCGTTGATGTAGGTCGGGTCGCACACCAGGTACTTCTTCCCTTCCCACTGGTAGTAATAGCCGTCCGGCATGTCCGGGAAGTGCACTGCCGTGGCCACGTGGTTCGGGTAGCCCAGCAGCACGACCTCCAATTGCAGCAGGTCGCGCACCAGCACGGCAAACAGGACGGAGCGGTCCTCGCAGTCGGCATAGGGGTAGTAGAACGTCTCGTCGGCAAACAGGGGACGTTCGTAGCCGAACTGCTGCGCGTCCGTCCGGTAATCGAAGGCCGTCTGCACGAAGTTGAGCAGCCGCTCCGCCGCCTCCGCAGGCGACTTGCCCCGCAGGCATTCCCTGAGCACCGGGTAGATGGCCTCCTTGGCCTCGGTGCTCAGCGAGGCCTGCGCATAATAGTCCCAGTTGTTCGTGAGGGGGTAGCTGTTGTAGAAGTCCAGCAGGTTGCGGTTGGGCGACACGCTAACCTGCATCTCCGGGTAACGTTCGGACGCGAAGGTGCGGACAGGCGTGGCGGCGTATTTCAACTTAGGCTGCGCGGTTATCCGCAGCGTGGGGG
>CALUML010000070.1 GCA_944321745.1 uncultured Bacteroidales bacterium | reverse complement strand
GGCAAAAACAAGAACGCCATGGCAGCGAAGGTTGATGACTTCGCGCCATGGCGTTCTGTGCGTATTATGAATGGATGCCGGATGGTCCTACCCCACCGTTGCCCCGTCGGCCACTTTCGCCCGCGGCTGCACGAGCACCAGGCGGCCGTCGGCATCCACGGCGGAAAGTATCATGCCCTGGCTTTCAATGCCCATCATCTTGCGCGGTTCGAAGTTGGCAATGAAGCATACCTGCGTGCCGACAAGTTCTTCGGGGTTGGGATAGTATGGCGCTATGCCCGAGCAGATGGTGCGTTCACCCAGCCCGTCGGCCAGGCGGAATTGCAGCAGCTTCTTCGACTTGGGCACCGGCTTGCACTCCAGCACCGTGCCCACGCGGATGTCTACTTTTTCGAAGTCGTCGAAGGCCACGGGGGCTTTCACCGGGTCGGCCTTGCGCGCCGCCTGCTCGTTGGCTTTCTTCGTGTCGAGCAGCTTCTGCACCTGCGCTTCGATAGCGGCGTCTTCAATCTTCTCGAACAGCAGTTCGGGCTTGGACAGTTGCAGCCCGGCAGGCAGCAGGTCGGTGCGGCCCAGGTCTTCCCAACGGAAGGTGTCCATGTGCAGCAGGCCGCGCAGCTTCCGCGACGAGAACGGCAGGAACGGTTCGAAGGCGATGGCCAGGTTGGCCGCAATCTGGAGGGCGAGGTTCATGATGGTGGCCACGCGCTCCATGTCGGTCTTGGCCAGCTTCCACGGCTCGGTGTCGGCCAGGTACTTGTTGCCGATGCGGGCCAGGTTCATGGCTTCCTTCTGCGCGTCGCGGAAGCGGAAGTTGTCCAGCAGCCGTTCCATTTCGGCCTTCACGTTGGCAAATTCCTCCAGCGTCTGCCGGTCGTAGTCGTCCAGCGTGCCGCAGGCGGGCACCTTGCCTTCGAAGAATTTATGCGTCAGCACCAGCGCACGGTTGATGAAGTTGCCGTAGATGGCCACCAGCTCGTTGTTGTTGCGGGCCTGGAAGTCGCGCCAAGTGAAGTCGTTGTCTTTCGTTTCGGGAGCGTTGGCGGTGAGCACGTAGCGCAGCACGTCCTGCTTGCCGGGGAAGTCCGCCAGGTATTCATGCAGCCACACCGCCCAGTTGCGCGAGGTGGAAATCTTGTCGCCTTCGAGGTTGAGGAACTCGTTGGCGGGCACGTTGTCGGGCAGGATGTACGACCCTTCGGCCTTGAGCATGGCGGGGAACACGATGCAGTGGAACACGATGTTGTCCTTGCCGATGAAGTGCACGAGGCGCGTGTCGGGGTCTTTCCACCACTTCTCCCACGAGTCGGGCAGCAGCTCCTTCGTGTTCGAGATGTAGCCGATGGGGGCATCGAACCACACGTAGAGCACCTTGCCTTCCGCTCCCGGCACGGGCACGGGAATGCCCCAGTCCAGGTCGCGGCTCACGGCGCGGGGTTGCAGCCCCATGTCGAGCCAGCTCTTGCACTGGCCGTACACATTGGGTTTCCATTCCTTGTGTTCCTCCAAAATCCACTGCCGCAGCCAGGCTTCGTGCCGGTCGAGCGGCAAGTACCAATGCTTCGTGCGGCGCATCACGGGCTTGCTGCCGCTGATGGCCGAGCGCGGGTCGATGAGGTCGGTGGGGCTGAGCGACGTGCCGCACTTCTCGCACTGGTCGCCGTAAGCTCCCTCGCTGCCGCAGTGCGGGCACTTGCCCGTGATGTAGCGGTCGGCCAGGAACTGCCCCGCTTCTTCGTCGTAATACTGTTCGGACTCCTGCTCGATGAACCCGCCTTTGCCTTCGATGGTCTTGAAGAACTCCGAAGCCGTCTCGGCGTGCACCTTCGAGGTGGTGCGCCCGTACACGTCGAACGAAATGCCGAACTCCTCGAACGAACGCTTTATAATATTATGGTAACGGTCCACAATGTCTTGCGGCGTTACGCCTTCCTTCCGGGCCTTGATGGTGATGGGCACGCCGTGCTCGTCCGACCCGCCGATGAAAAGGACTTCTTCCCCCTTCAGCCGCAGGTAGCGGACGTAAATGTCGGCCGGCACGTACACGCCCGCCAAGTGCCCTATGTGTACCGGGCCGTTGGCATAAGGCAGTGCCGAGGTAACCGTGGTGCGTTTGAATTGTTTCATATGCTTGTCGTCGTTTAATTTTGAAAATGGAAGTGCAAAGATACGAAGTTTATTGTTTTTAACCGCAAAGGGCGCAAAGGATTAACCACCCCCAACCCCCTAAAGGGGGCTACATGTCCTCCCCGTATGGACGGCACACTGCGTCCCTACACATGGGGATATGCAAAGCCCCCTTTAGGGGGTTGGGGGTGGTTAATCCTTTGCGCCCTTTGCGCTTCAATAAGATGTGCCTTTACTTCAGCGTGAGGTCCTTCCAGGTGTCGCCCAAGGCAGCTCCGGCGGTAACGGTGGGCGTTTGGTTCTTGCGGTTCACCACGCTGGACTGCTGGCGCACCTGCGTGCCGAGGTAATCGCCCAGTTCGCCGAGGGTGACGTTACCGCCGGACTGTTGCAGCTTTTTCAACAGGAAATAGGTGAACAGGCCGTGCCCCTTCTCGGCATAGGGCAGGGCCGTCTCGTCGCCGCTGGCTGCGCTGAACACCACGAGGTTGCCCGTGGCCGCCTCCGTGCGGGGGCGGATGGCCACGCCGCGTGCCGAGGCCAGCATGGCACCCTCACCGTCACGCGCCGCCCCGCTGAAGCAGGCATCGAGGAACACCGCCACAGACTGCGCCCCCAGGTTGCCCAGCTCGTCGTACAGGCGGGCGAGGGAGTAGCACGTCTCGCTGTCCACCCCGTAGGCATCCACGGGCAGCAGGTAGGCCTGCTTGGTGGCATCGTCGGGCGCACCGTGCCCCGCGTAGTAGAACAGCACGCGGATGTCGCCGTGGTAGGCCGAGGCGATGTTGCGGATGTCGCGCACCGCCGCCAGCATGGTGGCGTAGGTGGCATCGGGGTAGAAGCGCACGTTGGATTCCGGCAGCCCGAGCGTCTGCGTGCAGTATTCGCCGAAAGTCTCCCCGTCGTTGCGGGCGAAGGGCACGGCGGCCAGGCGGGTATAGTTTTCGTTAGCAATGACCACGGCAAAGGTCTTGTCGTTGGTCGCAGTGGCCTGCGGGATGTTCAGGTCCACGTCGCTCTTGCCCACGGACACCTTGCGGGACGTGATTTGCTGGCGGCCGCCGGTCGAGGCCAGCTGGTCGTCGGCCACGGCATTGATGTCGATGGCATCAAAGTCGTAGTCGATGTCGGCCAGGGCGAAGGTGAGGTCCGAGCTGTTGTCATACCGGTATTCCTGCCCGCCGGGCAGGGTGTAGGTCATCTCGCGCAGCCCCAGCCCGTCGTCCTGTATGGCGTACACGGGCGTTTTCGCCGCGTTGGCAAAGGCCGATTCGAAGGCGGCGGCCTCGTCGATGGGCACCGGCACCAGCAGCGAGCCGAAGCGGGAGTCCTGCACGAGGAAAATCTCGCCGTCGGCATCGTAGTTCACAATGGTCTGGTAGTTGTCCAGTCCCTTGCTCATCCGGTCGATGTATTCGTGTTGCGCCACGCCAAGCAGCGAGTCCACCAGCAGGTCGCGCGTGCTTTCGTTCACCCGCGCCATCCAGTCGGCGGTCTTTTCGTAGCGTCCTTTCTTCTGCCAGGCGTTTACCCGTTCTTCCACGAACTGGCGGGCGAAGCCGCTGAAGCTGGAAAACGCTTCGCTTTCCTCGTCGAAGAGGTTGCCCTCCTTGTCCATCCACTTCGTCTGCCCGCCCATGCGCACTTCGGCCACGCCGTTGTCAAACGGTTTGCCCGATTCGAGCATGTAGGGGGTGAGCAGGCTGCCGTCCGGTGCCATGTAGGTCATCTTGCCGTTGAGCGACACGAGTGCCAGCCCCTCGGAGAACGACCCGGCGAAGTCGTATTTGAATGGAAACACCATGCTGCCATCCTTGCCGATAAAGCCGTACTTGCCATAGAGGCACACGGGAGCCAGCCCCTCGCCGAACGTCCCCGCATCCTCGTACTTGGCGGGGATGGCCAGCTGGCCGTCCGGGCCGATGAAGCCGTACTTGCCCCCGACGCGCACGAGTGCCAGCCCGTCGGAGAAAGGCTTCGCGTAATCAAACGACGGCGCAATCATCCACATGCCGTCCACCTGGTAGCCGTACTTGCCCGATGGGTCGGCCACCACCTGATAGTCCTGTGCCAGCCCCCGGGCCGACACCAGCAGCCCCAAGAGGGCCGCGAGATAAAACCGTTTCATATATTTTGGGTTTAATGAATATTACCTCACCCCTCCGCCCCTCTCCCTGGGAGGCTGTGTGAAAAGTACCATTTTCATGCCGTCCTCGTCATTTCGAGCGCAGCGAGAAATCTCAGAGCCGCTTTTGGTGCGTTGTAGAGGGGGATTTAGCTTACGCTCAACTTCGTGTCTCCCTACGGTCGAAATGACGGCGGGTTTGTTTCGTGGTTTTCACACAGCCCCCGGGGAGAGGGGGCAGGGATGAGGTGTGATCACAAACATTCACATAAGTTTTTGCCGATGCATGTAGAGACGTCATCCCTGTGGCGTCTCTCGAAAGCATTCATAGATGTTACCCCCGTGGCATCTCTACGGGTGATTAAAACGAATAGCCAACCTTCAACCTAAGATCTATCCCTCCGCCTGTATAGAGAGGAAAGTCAGCGGATATCCACCAGGCTCCCTTGCGCGACTTCACTTCTACCCCGGCACTGGGTTCTATCAACAGACCTGCATTGCCCAGCACATCATATCCAGCATTAAACGCTATAAAAGGCGACACCCGCTTACGTCCTAAAATGGAATAGCGGACATGAGCATAGATAGGGAGTATAATAGCGGTATAATAATCCCCATACCAGACCACTGTCGTGCCAAAATCGACCCCTACACCCACATACAGAAACGGTGAAATTTTATATCCATTTATCATGCCGACAGAAGCAAGAAGATATCCCTCAAAAGCACCCCCTATGCTCCCGTCCACTTCCACTATACCAAAATATCCGCGTTCTGTTCTTCTTTCTGCCCTATCTTCTTTCTTCTGCTGCTCTTGTTTCTGTTGTGGGGTCATGATGGAGGCGACCTCGTCCGTGGAGAACACGAACATGTCGCCGGCCTGGTCGGTCACGCGTACGCTGCCGTTGGGCAGGCGTTCCACCGTGCCGGTTATCTCCGTGCCGTTGTGCAGGCGGATGATTTCATTCGCGGGGCTTTGCGCCCGTATGGCGGAAGGGACCAGCAGGCCGCACACCGCCAAAAGTAAGCATAAAGTAATTTGTTTCATGTTGTTATTGTTTGGTTTGTTGAACATTATCTTTTCCTTGGGGTGCTGTCCGTAGAGACGCCACAGGAGTGACGTCTCTACTTATCTTATTGTCAAATCCTTCCTCACTACCACCATCTCCCTGTCCCGCACGCGGCACTTGGCCAGCCAGGTGTTGAAGCCTTCGAGGGTGGTCTGGCGGGGCAGCAGCAGGTCGCTGTCGTCCTCGCGCTGCTCGTCCGTGGCCTTGGCAAAGGGGTTGGGCGAGAAGATGACACACACCGTGTTGTGCTCCACGGGCTGCGTGGCGGTGAGGTAAAGCTCATCCACATAGGGTTTCACGTCCTCATCGGCCAGGTCGGCGGAGAAGAACACGTGGGGGCGGTCGTTGCCCACCTGCATCGTGCCTGCGGGGTCGCGGGCGTAGGGCAGCAGGCAGTAGGCCGCCTCGCCGTCCAGCAGATACACCGCCACGTAGCCTGCCGCCGGGGTGCGGAAGTACAGGTAAAGATCGTCGCCCGCCCGGAACTCGCCGCTCTCGTAGCGTGGCTCGGTGCCGTTGCGCAGCAGGCGTACCTCCACCTGCACCTGCGCGGTGGTGACGGGGCACGTGCGTCCCCGCACCCGGGCGGTCACGACCAGCATGTCCTGCTCATACGTCACGTCCACCTGCGGTTCGTCCACGTCCTCTATCCACTCACCGCGCACCTCGCTCTGTGCCAAAGTAGATACATCCACCTGCGAGGTGGTGGCGGAGTTGTGCACCGTGGTGGTCGTGGTGCTCTGCAAGGTAGTGCCGTAGGCATCGGCCAGGGCTTGCAGGCGGGCACGGCGCACGGCCTCGGCCCGCGCCTCGTCCATCGACACATGGCCGGGGGCGTGGTAGGTGTATTCGCCCGTGACCACCCGCACCTTGTCCGCGCGTTGCGCGACAGCGGGCAACGACAGGAGGAGGGTGGAGAGGAAGAAAACTATTACCCCCAACCCCCTAAAGGGGGCTTTTGTGGATGCGTTTGTATTGTGGCACACGGAATACACGGAATTTACGGAATGACACGGATGGGAACGCAAATGACGCAAATGACGCAAATGGACGCAAATTTTCGCCCCTGTAGGGAGATTTTTTCGCCCCTATAGCCCGTAGGGCGTTGCCCTACGCTGTGTGCCTCAAGGCCGTTGGCCTTGGTGGGGGGGGAGGGCGGAAGATTTTTTGCCTCTCTCCAGCCCGTAGGGCGTTGCCCTACGCTGAGTGCCTCAAGGCCGTTGGCCTTGGAAGGGAAGGAGGGCGAAAGATTTTTCGCCCCTACAAGTCTCCTTGTCTCTTACTCCTTACCTCTTACCTATTGCCTCTTACCTCTTACCTCTGCCTCTTACCTCTGCCTCTTACCTCTTGCTCCTTACCTCTTACTCCTTACCTCTTGCTCCTTACCTCTGCTTAAAGTCCCAATGCTTTGTCGAGTTGTTCGTGCAGGTTGTTGCCTTTTTCTTCCAGGCTCTGCTTCACGGCGTTTTTGGCGGCGTTGATGGCCATTTGCGAGTTGTAGGCGATGCGCACCAGCACCTCGGTGTTGCCGTTGCGGGTCTTGCGGTAGCACTCCATGACCGGTATCACCCGCCCGAGGCTTTGCGAGATGACATTCTTGCTGGCGTTGACGGTCTCCACGATGGACGAGGCTTCGCCCGCATCCAGCTGGCTGTTGGACACCGTGTTTTCCACCAACGCGGTGATTTCGGTCTGCACCTGCCCGGCCAGGTTGAGTTTGGCCAGTTCGAGAGCCTGCACCTTGGCGGCATCGTAATTCTGCCCGGTGGACATGGCTTCGCCCATCAGGTATTTGGGGAAGGCGTTGTCGTCGTATTCAAACTGCATCTTGTATGCCTTGTCCAGTTGCTTGTCCATGGGCAGGGCACCGGGCGACACCAGCCATCCGTCCTTTTTCAGCCGCTTGGCCTCCTGGCGGGCGGCCTTGGTGGCACGTGAGTTGAGTTCCTGCTCCGACAGGCGGGAGATGGTTCTACGCTCCTTGGCCAAATCCTTGGCAGTCTGGGCGCACACTTGCGACACTTGCAGCCCACCCAGGGTCAGCAGCGCGGCGAAAATCAATGCTCTTTTCATGTCTGTTTTGAGTTAGTAGTTAATAGTCTTGGTAACGGGAAGCGAGTAGTCAGTCCGCATGGCACTTATGGCTCATAGCTTGTAACTTATCGTACTTTCCCTGATATTCATTTTCCAATGTGCAAAGATAAGCAAAAAAGGCATTTGATAACCATTAAAACAACAATTAACCTTAATTTAACACAATGGAAAGGCAGGCAAGGAAGCCTGTCGAGAGAAACGCGGCCAAAACAAAGGCGTGCCAATGACACAGGAGGCAGGTGCGGCAGAGGAGAAGCCATTATAAAACAGTTATAAGATTATAAAATATGGAATATAGGCAACGGCTGGGGAACTATAGGGGTATTAAATTGACAATTGATAATCGACAATGCATGGGCAACACGCCCATGTGACATTCAATGTGGAATAACTCTCTACGAGAGGTCTGACTTGCCTCTACAACACGTCCGCCATTAAAAACAAGAATTTGCGGCGCACACTCCCTACCGCCTACCGCTACCGGCACACCACAAACGAGTAGTCATAAGAATTGCGCTCGTCGGCCAGGCAATCGGTGCGCGACACCTCATCCCAATTTTCAAAATCAACCTGTGGAAAGAAAGTGTCCGCCTCAAAAAAAACAAAGGCACGGAGCGATACCGCCTTATCTATCTTATTCTTCGCCCCAAAGAGAACACGGGGAAATGCCGCAAGCGCATTTCACTGAGTGGCCTCTGCCGTCTGCGGGTACATCCCCATATGCTCTGTGCCTCCGTGGTTTGAGTTTTTATTCTGCATATTGCCTATTCAAGAAACCGATGACGTCCTGCTGCTTGACCAGGAAGATGAAGTGCGTGTCATCCTGCCCCCAGTACATGTCGGCTTTCGTGCCGTTGCTTTTCAGAACTTTGTATGCTCCAGGCATGGAGCCGGACGAGTGGTCCAATCCGCCGCCGACAAGGAGCACCTTGCCGGGTATCGGGAACGTCTGATGAATGCCTGTTGACACAAACGTGATGGTCTTGAAGCGGCGGGAAAAATGACGATATGCCACATCGGACGCGCTGCCGCCATTGGAAATCCCGATGATGTGCAGGTTGTTTTTATCCACCTTAAATCCCATATTCTCCAAAAAAGGAATCTGCTTGGTGAACAGGGCGTTTATGTCCCGCTTCGTATAGATGCCGGACCATGACTGGGTGCCGACACTCAGCACGATGCAGTCCTCCAACCCTTTCAATGCCCCTTGATACAGTTTCCAATTGCCCAGCCACCCGTGCATGAAGAACACCACGGGATAGCTTTTGCCGGGGTCGAAGGTTCGTGGCTTTATCACATGTACGGACTGCGTGGTTTTCCACCCCAACATGTTGAACACCTGCGAATAGACTCCCGACATGAGAAACTCCCCGCTCCAATTGAGCGCGCGGTAAGGCTTGGTGAATTTCCGCACATTCCCGCGCTTTATCTCCAGGTTGAATTCGTCCACAATCCAACTGTTGATGGGGAGTGCCTCTCCGAAGAGGCGGGCGCACCAAATGCCCAGATTGCAGATTTCCTCTTCCGGCAGCAGCACGTTGGCCAGGTAATGATGAATGGGTGCGTGGCGCGGCTCGCCGCTGGAGGTCTGATAGACAAGCTGCACACGGTCCGACGTATTCAGACGATAACGGGGCATGGTGCAAAACAGGGCAACCAGCAAAACCCCTACCAACCCTCTGTAGCACCATGCCCCGAGGGCGCGGATATTGCTTCGCCACACGACGGCAAGGAGCAACAACAACATCACCTTGTAAAACCACGATGCAACGAACAGCCACAAGAGAGCCAGCAAAATTGTCAGGATAATGCGCTTCATATAACAAAACTATAGAACGATGACTCGGAGACCAATAGGGTGTGCTCAATAGGTTTTATTGGCAACATGCGGATATTCATAAAATTATTCTTGAGACAAGGCATGCTTTGTCTCTACATGCCCAGGAGAGATGAACCCCGCCTCCGTAGGGCGTTGCCCTACGCTGAATGCCTCAAGCCGTTGACTTTGGATGTACCGACCAAGCCGTCAGGTTGTAGAGACAAGGCATGCCTTGTCTCCGTGCGCCGCAAGGAGACGCAACATGGCGGAAAGGCATTTTTATTTATGCAACATTAACATATATCAGCATCCATATTTGCAAATGTCACCTTTTTTCCGTAACTTTGCTTTGGAAAAGCAATAAGCGAAGTGCATTCCCGCACAACTCACCTGCCCTTATCACCACTCCATCCTCCCTTTCCTTATAAGTACCCCCCAACCCCCTAAAGGGGGCTTTACTTTTTGCCCAAAGGGGTGCGAACCTTTTGCCCAAAGGGGTGCGAACCTTTTGCCTAAAGGGGTACGACCCTTTTGCCTAAAGGGGTACGACCCTTTTGCCTAAAGGGGTGCGAACCTTTTGCCCAAAGGGGTACGACCCTTTTGCCTAAAGGGGTACAACCCTTTTGCCTAAAAGGGGTACAACCCTTTTGCCTAAAAGGGATACGACCCTTTTGCCTAAAGGGGTGCGACCCTTTGTACTATTCATCCATACAGACTAATAATCAACGTATTATACCCCATTCACACCCCGCCGGGCAGCTCCTGCCGGGGAAGCCATCCGCCCTTGCAAGTATCGTGCCAAAGAAAAGTAGCGGCGGGGAGATTGGTTAAATATCCTTAATAAACATCCGTATGTGGCCAACAAGGAACGCGACGCACACTCCCCCCGCCTACCGCCGCCGGTACACCGCAAACGAGTAATCGTAAGGATTGCGCTCGTCGGCCTGACAATCGGTGCGCGACACCTCTTCCCATTTTTCAAAATCAATCTGCGGGAAGAAGGTGTCCGCCTCGAAGTCGGCATGTACCCACGTGATGTACAGCGCATCGGCGCGGTCGAGGCATTCGCGGTACACCGCGCCGCCGCCTATGACGAACACTTCGCCCTCGCCTCCGGCCAGCTCCAAAGCATCGTCCAGCGACGTAGCCTCGGTATATCCCTCCGTCACGCCATCGGACAGCACGGTGCGCAGCACGATGTTCTTCCGGCCGGGCAAGGGGCCTCCCGGCAGGCTCTCGAACGTGCGCCTGCCCATCACCACCACATGCCCCAAGGTAAGTTGCTTGAAATACTTCATGTCGGCAGGCAAGCGCCACAGCAGGCGGTTGTGCCGCCCTATCGCGTAATTGTCGGCCACCGCCGCCACCAGGGAAATTTTCGGTTTCATACACATCATATATAAATAATAGGTACACATGCGGAAGGCCACCCCGGCATCCGCAAGCGCAAAAGTACGAAATAATGCGCGAATGCGACAGCACCGCCCGCCGCTCACTTTTACGCCCCTGCGCATTAGCATATCAAGTTATTATTTCTTACTTTTGCAAAAAAATTTTCAAACAACAAAATCCACAACCATGTTGTCAGTCTCAAACAAACCCTTCAAAGTGTTCTCCGGCACCAAAAGCCGCTACCTGGCCGAAAAGATTTGCGAAAGCCTCGGTTGCCCGCTGGGCAACATGAACATCGAGCATTTCTCCGACGGAGAGTTCGCCGTGTCCTACGAAGAATCCATCCGCGGGCAAATCATCTACTTAGTGCAGTCCACCTTCCCCAACTCGGACAACCTGATGGAGCTGCTGCTGATGATCGACGCGGCCAAACGCGCTTCCGCGTACAAAATCAACGCCGTCATCCCCTATTTCGGCTGGGCGCGGCAGGACCGCAAGGACAAGCCCCGCGTGTCC
>CALUML010000069.1 GCA_944321745.1 uncultured Bacteroidales bacterium | reverse complement strand
CGACATGAAGCAGGTAACTTTCCCCGTGCGGGTGATGAAGGCGTTGGGCGTGGAATATCTGCTGGTTTCGAACGCCGCCGGGGGGATGAACCCCGACTTCGAAATCGGAGATTTGATGATTATCCGCGACCATATTAACCTGTTCCCCGAACACCCGCTGCGGGGACGGAACGACCCGCAGATGGGGCCGCGCTTCCCGGACATGAGCGAGGCTTACTCGCGCGACCTTATTGCCAAGGCCAAAGAGATAGCCCGTGAGCACGAGATACGGGTGGTGGAAGGCGTGTATGTAGGCACGAGCGGTCCCACCTTCGAGACTCCGGCGGAGTATAAGTACTTCCGCATCATCGGTGGCGATGCGGTGGGCATGAGCACCGTGCCCGAGGTCATCGTGGCCAACCATGCGGGCATCCGGGTGTTCGGCATTTCCATCATCACCGACCTGGGCGTGGAGGGCAAGATCGTGGAAGTCTCCCACGAAGAGGTGCAGGAGATAGGCAACCGTGCCCAACCGCTCATGACGCTTATCATGAGGGAGCTGGTGAAGAGGTTGTAATCGAACAAAAAAAGCGTGTCCCCGACAGGACACGCTTTTTTGTTTAACCCAAATCGGTCATTAGGCTTTGTCTGATTTTTGTTCTTGTGGCGAGCGGTTTTTGCCGGCTTTTCTCGAAGGCATAGCGGGCTATGTCGAGAGGAAAGTCGGCAAAAAACGCCGTCACAAGACGGAAAGCAGGCAAAGATATTCACAGAATGGTCTAATGACCGGTTTGGGTTTAAGCTACGGATGACAAGTGCCATGTGGAGAGGATTACTCGCCATCTGTTCTTGGTTGCTTACTCGTTACCCAACCGCTACGGTATTTTATGAATGGCATTTGCCGGATTGGCATTAATTTTCTTTTCTGGATTGAACTATTGGCGGCACCGCTTGTTATAAGGACGTTTTTAAAGGGATAAAATGGAGTTTATATTAAACCAGAGAGATACGGAGCGATGTGTCTTGCCGATTCCATTCTTCGTCCAACGGAGAGAACGAGGAAATGCCACTTGCGGCATTTCACTGGGTGGCCTCTGTCATCTGGGAGGATGCTGTCCAGTATCTCTGTGTCTCCGCGGTTTATATTATTCATACATTGTCTAATTTTATATTATATTAAAGATGAAAGATTTGATTTCTGAAGCAAAGCGGGTCATCAAGCATTGGTGGCTTTCGCTGGTGGTCGGGGTGCTGGCCATCGTGGTGGGCGTGTGGTCGTTGTGCACGCCGGTGGATACGTTCCTGGCCTTGACGTTGTTGTTTGTCGTGGCTTTCTTGGTGGAAGGCGTGCTTGAGGTGGTGTTCTCCGTGGCCAACCGCCGGACGGTGCACGGCTGGGGCTGGGGGCTGGTCATGGGTGTGGTCGATGTGGTGTTTGCCGTGTTCCTGATGCGCAACCTTGAACTTACGCCGGTGGTGTTCGGCTATGTCATTGCCTTTTGGCTGCTGTTCCGCTCGGTGTGGGGCATTACGGTTTCCATCGACCTGAACGATTATGGCGTGCGGGGTTGGGGCTGGCTGCTGGCTCTGTCCGTCGTCGGGGTGTTGCTGGCGGCGTTGATGCTGTTCTTCCCGCTTCTGGCGGCTTCCTTTATCGTGTACCTGGTCGGTTTCGCCTTGATGCTCTACGGCGTGTTCCGCATTTACCTGGGTTTTCGTTTGAAAAGCCTTGGCGATGAGATGAGGGCGTTGGAATGATTTGAAAAAAATACCTTCCCCCTCTTTTCTCCCGGATTTTCGCTTGCGGGGCTACGTGGGCGACGGGCGGCGGGGGGGATGTCGTGTGGCAAGCCAGTCGGCGTCAGGTCGGCTGGCTTGTCTGCTTCCGGTACTCCAGGGGCGTGAGCCCGGTTTTGCATTTGAAGGCATGGAAGAAGTATTCCGGGCTTTTGAAGCCGCAGTCGAAGGCGATTTCCTTGGCGTTGAGCGTCGTGTTGGTGAGCAGGCTCTTGGCGTGTTGCAGGCGCAGCTCGTGGACGTATTGCGAGGGGGCGAAGCCGGTGTATTCCTTGAAGAAGCGGCGGAACCAGGAGTAGCCCACGTGCAGCTCGCGTGCCACCGCCTCGGGGCGGATGTCGTCGCGAAACCGTTCGGAAAAGACTATCTTGGCCTGGTTGATGCAGTCGGCGGCGTGCGTGTGCTCGAACCCCGCGTGCTTGTGGCGGGAGAAAGCCAGCCCCAGCAGGTGGTTGACGATGCCGGCCAGCATCTGCTGGAAGCCCGCCTTCTGCTCCCGGGCCACGGCGATGGCCTGGGTGTAGAGGGCTACCACCTCGTCAAGCACTCCCACGTTGAAGATGGGGGCGGAGCGGTCGAAGAATTTGTGCCGCACGCGGTTGTCGATGTTTTCCCCCTTGAACCCAATCCAATACTCCTCCCAGCCGGTGGCAGGGTCGGGGTAGTAGGTGTGCCACTCGCCGGGAAACAGCAGGAACATTTGCCCCGCAGCCAGCGGGGCGCGCCGGCAAGAGGCCGAGGCGAACGTGCCCTTGCCTTGCGTGAGGTAGAGCAGCTGGTATTCGCCCAGCACCCGTCCCCGCCGGGCGGAGAAGAGGTAGCGCATGGGATGCTCGCCTGGCGGGTAAGGTTCGCCCGGTTCTATCCGCTGTTTGCCGACGGTGCTTACCGTGAGGCCCCACAGGGCATCTTGCTCGCTTTCTATCAGGTAGCGGCTGTATTGGTTTTTGTTGATGCGCGGTTCTTCCATTGCCGGTGTTTTGGGGCGTAAAAGTAAGCAAATAACGGCTAAGCGGCTAATGCGTAAAGATTCTTTAAACCTTAGCCTGTGTCAAAAATCGCAGTCTTTCTGTCATATCCGTTAGTCGGCAGGCGGATGCGAATGCCTACCTTTGGACACTCAATAAAAAACGTGTCAATGAAAGATACCCATCACTTCCTTGCCTTCGACCTGGGGGCTACCAGCGGGCGTTCCATGCTGGGCACGCTGCATGGCGGCAGGCTCGAACTGGCCGAACTGACCCGCTTCCCCAATGCCATGATCCGCATAGGGCGGCATGATTGCTGGAATATCTATTCGCTTTACGAAGAGCTGAAGCGGGGTCTGGAGGAAGCCGGGCGGCGGCGCGTGCCGCTCGACGCGCTGGGCATCGACACGTGGGGGGTGGACTTCGTGTGCGTGGCAAGCGACGGCACGTTCCTGGGGCTGCCCCGCTCGTATCGCGACCCGTACACGGCGAGCGTGCCGGAGGCGTTCTTCCGCCAGGTGCCCGCCGCCGAGGTGTATGCGGTCACCGGCATCCAGACGCTCGACTTCAACACCCTCTTCCAGCTCTATGCGGCGCGGCGCGAAGGCAGTTCGGCGTTGGAACACGCCCGTTCGCTGCTCTTCATGCCCGACGCGCTCGCCTATTTGCTTACCGGGCGGCAGGTGTGCGAGTACACCATTGCCTCCACTTCACAGTTGCTCAATCCACATACCCGGGCGTTCGAGCCCAAGCTGTTCGCTCCATTGGGGCTTGCCGTGGACGTGATGCCCGAGCTGGTGATGCCCGGCACGGTGGTGGGCGCGTTGACTGATGGCGTGTGTCGCGAGTGCGGCGTGCCGGGAATGCCCGTGGTGGCCGTTGCGGGCCACGACACGGCCTCGGCCGTGGCAGCCGTGCCGGCCGAGGGCGAGCGGTTCGCCTACCTCAGTTCGGGCACGTGGTCGCTCATGGGCATCGAGGTGCCCCGACCCATCATCACGGATGAAAGCCGCCGGCTCAACTTCACGAACGAAGGCGGCGTGGAGGGAACGACCCGTTTCCTGAAAAACATCACCGGGATGTGGCTGCTGGAGCAGTGCCGCCGGGAGTGGCGGCGCGCGGGGGCGGATTATCCTTATCCCGACATCGTGTCCATGGCCCAGTCGGCCGCGGGCTTCCGCCGCTTCATCGACCCCGACCATCCCTCGTTTGCCCGCCCCGACAGCATGACGGGAGCCATTTGCGCTTATTGCCGGGCCACCGGCCAGCCCGCACCCGAGACGCCCGCCCACTTCATCCGCTGCATATTCGACAGCCTTGCCATGAAGTATCGGTACGTGCTCGACAGCCTGCAACGCCTGTCACCGTTCCCCATCGAGCGGCTGCACGTCATTGGCGGCGGTTCGCAGAACGGTTTGCTCAACCGCTTTACGGCCAATGCCACCGGGCTGCCGGTGGTGGCGGGGCCGGTGGAGGCCACCGCGACGGGCAACGTGCTGATGCAGGCCAAGGCCGTGGGGGCGGTCGGCTCGCTGGCCGACATGCGTGCCATTGTGCGCAACTCCGTGAGCCTGGACACATACCTGCCGGAGGATACGGGCGCATGGGCGGAGGCTTACGGACGCTACCGGGCCGTCACCGGGCTGGAGTAGAGGCGGATGCGCTTTGTAAGGGGAAAGGGAAAATTCCGTTACTGCGCAAGGAAAATTCCGCAGTAACGCAGCCGGATTTCCGCACGGACGCGGCAAAATTTCCGTAGTAACGGAGCGGAACGGGCAAAAGATACTATATAATAATATGAACAATGCAAACCAGCCATGCTGTTTTGCTTAAAAACACAACCGGTTTATGAAAAAGGAAGAAATGGTACAAAAGGCCTATGACATGGCCAAGGAACGCTACCTGGCGGTAGGAGTTGACACGGATAAGGCATTGGACGAGCTGCAACGGCTGTCCATATCCATCCATTGCTGGCAGACGGACGACGTGACCGGCTTCGAGGCGTTGGAAAACCTGGGCGGCGGGGGCATCCAGGCCACCGGCAACTACCCGGGGCGGGCACGCAACGTGGACGAGGTGCGGCAGGACATCGACAAGGTGCTCACGTTGGTGGCGGGGCGGCACCGCTTGAGCCTGCACGCCATCTACGGCGAATTTGGCGGCAAGGCGGTGGACCGCGACGAGATAGAACCCGCGCATTTCACAGGCTGGATGCAGTGGGCGAAGGAACGGGGACTGAAGCTCGACTTCAACTCCACCTCGTTCGGCCACCCCAAGAGCGGCGACCTCACGCTGGCCAACCCCGACAAGGGCATCCGCGATTTCTGGATAGAACACACCAAGCGTTGCCGCCGCATATCCGAGGAGATGGGCAAGTTCCAGGACGACCCTTGCATGATGAACCTGTGGATACACGACGGCATGAAGGACCTCACGGTCAACCGCCTCCAATACCGCCGCCTGCTGGAGCGGTCGCTCGACGAGATTTTCGCTGCCGATTACCGCCACATGAAAGATTGCATCGAAGCCAAGCTCTTCGGCATCGGGCTGGAAAGCTACACGGTAGGCTCGTATGACTTCTATCTGGGTTACGGGGTGAAGAAGCAGAAAATCGTGACGCTCGACACGGGGCACTTCCATTTGTCGGAAAGCATTGCGGACAAAATCTCGTCGCTGTTGCTCTTCACGCCCGAAATCATGCTGCACGTGAGCCGCCCCATCCGTTGGGACTCCGACCACGTGACCATCCTCAACGACGATGTGGCCGAGTTGGCCAAGGAAATCGTGCGGGCCGGTGCGCTGGACCGCGTGCACGTGGGGCTGGACTACTTCGATGCCTCCATCAACCGCATCGGGGCCTACGTCATCGGCATCCGCGCCACGCAGAAAGCTTTCCTGCAGGCTTTGCTCGAACCCCTTGCCTCCTTGCGCACATACGAGGACAACGGGCAGTATTTCGAGCGGCTGGCATTGCTCGAGGAGGCGAAATCGTTGCCGTGGAATGCCGTGTGGGACTATTTCTGCTTGAAGAACAATATAGCCGTGGGCGAAGATTATATCGCTGAGATACAGCAATACGAACGCGACGTGACATCGAAAAGATAGTGAAGCCTCCCCTTGTGGGAGGCCGGGAGGAGTTTATGGAGACTTTTATCGGACTTGTCATTATCGCTTTGGGCAGCTTCGGGCAGTCCAGCTCCTATGTGCCCATCAAGAAGGTGAAGCAATGGTCCTGGGAAAGCTTTTGGCTTGTGCAGGGCGTGTTTGCCTGGCTGCTGTTCCCGTTCCTGGGGGCACTGGCGGCATTGCCTGCGGGGATGTCGCTGGGGCAGGCGTGGAGCGTGGCGGGCGGTGCGGCGTGGCAGAGCGTGGGCTATGGCGTGTTGTGGGGCGTGGGAGGCCTCACCTTCGGGCTGAGCATGCGCTATCTGGGCGTGGCTTTGGGGCAGTCGCTCGCCCTGGGCACCTGCTCGGCGTTCGGCACCGTGATACCGGCTTTGCTCCGGGGCGACAACCTGTTTGACGGCAGCGGTTTGGTGCTGTTGGCCGGGGTAGGCCTCGCCATCGCAGGCATTGCGGTCATCGGCTATGCCGGTGCGTTGAAGGCGCGTGGCCTGTCCGCGGAGGAGCGTCGGGAAGCGGTGAAGGATTTTGCCTTGAAAAAAGGGCTGCTCATTGCCGTGCTGGCCGGGGTGATGAGCGCGTGTTTCAACCTGGGGCTGGAGGCCGGCGCTTCGGTCAGGGCGGCCTTGCTGGAAGCCGGTGCGAACGAACTGCTGGCCTTGAACCCGGTCATCTTGCTGGTGACCATCGGGGGCTTCCTGACCAATGCGGCGTATTGCCTGTGGCAGAACGTGCGCAACGGCACTTGGGGCGATTACACGGCTTCGCCTGCCCGTGTGTGGGCGAACAACCTGCTGTTTTGCGCCTTGGCGGGGCTGCTGTGGTATTCGCAGTTCTTCGGCTTGGGGGCGGGGCAAAGCTTCTTCACTCCGGGCAGCGTGATGATGGCCTTCTCGTGGAGTATCCTCATGTCGTTGAACGTGCTGTTCAGCAACGTGTGGGGCATCGTGTTGAAAGAGTGGAAGGGGACCGGCGCGCGCACGGTGGGTGTGCTGGTGCTGGGGCTGTCGTTGCTGGTGTTGTCCATCGTGTTCCCGCAATTGGCTTCGATGGGGCGTTGAGCGGATGCGCATGGGGTTGGTTAAACAAAAAAACAGAATAAAAGGAAAATGAAATCTATTTTAGACAGCCGCCCGGAACTGGCGCGGCGGGTGGCCGAGGTGGCCGAAGTGGCAGGTTACTTGTGGCAGAAAGGTTGGGCGGAACGTAATGGGGGAAACATCACTATCAATATCACGCCCCAGGTGGATGAAGAAATCAGGCGGCTGCCGCCCATTAGCGACCGCATGGCCTTGGGGCGCACCATGGAACACCTGCAAGGCTCGTACTTCTTTTGCAAGGGGACGAACCGCCGTATGCGTGACCTGGCCCGTTGGCCGATGGAGCACGGATCGGTCATCCGCATCACCGATGATTGCGCCCATTATGAAATCATTGCCGACAAGCCGGTGAAGCCGACTTCGGAGTTGGCCTCGCACTTGTCTGTGCACAACTTCCTCATAGGGGAAGGGTCGCCGTATAAGGCCGTGATGCACACGCATCCCATTGAGCTGGTGGCCATGTCGCACAACCCGGCCTTTCTCGAAAAGGACCGTCTTACCTATCTGCTGTGGAGCATGATACCCGAAACCCGCGCCTTTTGTCCGCGCGGGCTGGGCATAGTGCCCTACCGGATGCCCAGCTCGTTCGAGTTGGCCGATGCCACCATTGCCGAGTTGGCCGAATACGACGTGGTAATGTGGGAAAAGCATGGGGTATTGGCTGTGGGGACGGACATCATGGAAGCATTTGACATGGTGGATACGCTCTCCAAGTCGGCTCAAATCTACATGACCGCCCGTGCGATGGGATTCGAGCCCGAAGGCACGACGCTTGCGCAAATGGAGGAACTGCGGGCGGCCTTTCATCTGCCCAAGTGAGCGTGCGGTAGTGAAGGCCTGGCGAATGGTTTGATAAAAAGCAAAAAAAAGAAAAAAAGAGGAGACGGGTGCGCGCGTATTGGATTTTCTTTTCTAAATTTGCACTCCGTAGGCGGTCAGGGTTTTCCGCATCGCTTGAGAGCCGATTATAAACAGTCATTCATATATTTAAATAATTTTGCATGAAAACAGTAGTGAAGATTTTACTGGGAGTAGCCATCGTGTTCCTCGTTTACCTGTGTGTAATGAGCATCGTAACGCCGATACAGTTCGAAAATACTCGGACGGTGCGCGAACGGGCTATTGTGTCGCATCTGATAGACATCCGCGCGGCGCAATTGGAATACAAGGATCAGCACAACCGCTTCGTGAGCGATTTGGATTCGCTGGTTGACTTCGTGAAGACCGGCAAGAAGAAAATCGTGTTGAAAGAAGGGACGTTGACCGACGCGCAGTTGGAAGCCGGGCTGACGGAGGCGAAAGCCGTGAGAATAGTCAACCGTGGCAACAAGCGTGAAATCGAGGAAAACGGCTTGGTGGGTTTCCGCCGCGACACGACTGAAGTGGACGTGATAACGGAATTGTACGGGAACAAATACACGCGCGACAACGTGGCCGACATGGTTGTCATCCCTTGCTCGGGAGGAAAGAAATTCGGTATCAAGGTTAATAATGAATACAAGAATGACATCGGCATCCGTGTCCCGCTGTTTGAAGTGACGGCTCCCTACCAATCGTATCTTTCCGACTTGGATCGTCAGGAAATGTTGAACCTGATAGACAAGGCCAGGCAGATGGACAAGTATGCAGGTCTGCGGGTCGGTTCGGTGGAAGCTCCTAACAACAACGCGGGCAACTGGGAATAATCGTCGCGGATGCTGCGGTGCTAATGCTTTTTCATGTTGGAAAGCAATAAGAGCGAATATAGTCTATCCATCCGGTTTGCATCGGATGGATTTTCTTTATCTGTGCTCGATGGTGCGGCAGGCATGGTGCTGATGCGTCGCGAGGTGCAGGCGGCCGTGTTCGGCTTGCCGAAGGAGGAGTTGCTGGCGTTGCTGGCCCGGGAGGTGGAGGCTTTGCTGGCCGGTTGCGCGGAGGTGTCGTTGTGTGTGGAGGCGGACGGTTATGTGCTGGTTCCGGATGCCTTGTTCCGACCGAGGCAATTGGACGATTATTTCTACTTCCAGCATGAGCGGGACGACCGCGGGCTGGTGCTGTTCGACCGCGTGCCGCGCTGGGGATGCGTGAATGTGTTTTCCATGCCGGGTGTGTTGTATGAAAGCTTGTCGGAGTTTTTCCCGGAGGCATCGCCCAAGCATCATGTTACGGGTTTCCTCTCCCGGTTGGGACGGGAGCGCGAGTCGCAAGTGGCCTTGTGGATGCGGACGGGCTGCGTGGACGTGGCGGTCGTGTCCGGCGGGCGTTTGCTGCTGGCTAACCGGTTTGCCTGCCATGCGGTGGAGGACGTGGTGTATTTTGCGCTGAATTGCTTCGAGCAATTTAATTTGGGAGTAGGAACGACCCCCGTCACGCTCTATCAGCACAACAAGTCCACGGAATGCCGGGACTTGCTTGCCCAATACGTGGAGCAGTGTGAGGTGGTGGAAGTGTGTTAGCTGCAAGTTACGGACCATTAATTCGGATGGAATGTATGAAGAACGCCCGTGGCTTCCGGCTTGCAACGACTCGTAACGAACTTGTAACTGAATGCGTATTATAAGTGGAATATATAAAGGCAGGCGGATAGTGCCGCCGCCCCATATCGAGGCAAGGCCGACGACAGACTTTGCCAAGGAAGGGCTGTTTAACCTGTTGGCCACGAGGGTGGACTTCGACCAGGTTAATGCGCTCGACTTGTTTTCGGGCACGGGCAGCATCAGTCTGGAACTGGTTTCGCGGGGGTGCAAGAGCGTTACGGCCATCGAGCAGAACGAGAAGCATTGCGCTTTTATCCGCAAGACGTGTGCGGACCTGAAGATAAACTCCCTGCTGCTCATCCGGGCGGATGTGTTCAAGTTCATGGAGCGTGCCCGCTTCCGGTACGATTTGATATTCGCCGATCCGCCCTACATGCTGAAGGAATTGACCGACTTGCCCGACCTCGTCTTGGGCAAAGGGTTGCTGGCGGATGATGGTTTGTTCGTGCTGGAGCATTCGGCCAAGCAGAAGTTCGATGCCCATCCGAACTTTGTGGAGCACCGGAATTACGGCAATGTCAATTTTTCCTTTTTCCGCAACCGGCAGGAATGAACAAAGGAATTGGTTAATCTGAGCATCACGAGTATGGGACGGATTTTAGCAATCGATTACGGACGGAAGCGCGTAGGGTTGGCAGTGACCGACCCGCTTCATTTGGTGGCCAATGGGTTGGACACCGTGCATGCGAAGGATGTGCTGGACTATCTGAAGCAGTACATGGACCGTGAGGAGGTGGAAAAAATCGTGGTAGGGCATCCCAAGCAGATGGATGGCAGCGATTCGGAATCCATGGCTTATATCCGCCCTTTTGTGAACAGGTTGCGGCAGACCTTTCCGGACAAGGAGGTGGTGTTCATGGACGAACGCTTTACCTCGGTGCTGGCGCATAAAGCCATGCTGGACGGCGGACTTCGGAAAAAAGCCCGGCAAGACAAGGCATTGGTCGACAAAATCAGTGCCGTCATTATCTTGCAGACTTATATGGAATCAATATTCAATGTTTAATGATTAATGTTTAATGATTGGAGGTTTACATCATGCGGTGTTCCTGCTTAACGCTAATTATTAATCATTAAACACTGATCACTAATCGTTAATCACTAAACATTAATCATTAATCATTATAAAATGATACTGCCTGTTTATACGTACGGCAACGCGGTGTTGCGTAAGGAAAGTGAGGAAATAACCGCCGATTATCCGGATTTGCGGACATTGGTGGACAATATGTACGAAACCATGTACCACGCCGACGGGGTAGGATTGGCCGCCCCGCAGATAGGCTTGGACATTCGCCTGTTGGTCATCGACCTGGCTCCATACAAGGAGGAAGACCCGGAATTGGGAAACTTCAAGGTGACGATGGTCAATCCGCAGATGCTGGAAATGAGCGAGGAAACGGTCATGGGCGAGGAGGGTTGCCTGAGCCTGCCCGGCATTCATGAGTCGGTGCCCCGTGCCAAGCGGATTAAGATAACGTACCGGGACGTGGACTTCAACGAGCATACCGAGGTGTTCGAGGACTACAAGGCCCGGGTGGTGCAGCATGAGTACGACCACCTGGAGGGCAAGGTGTTCACCGACCGCATCAACCCCTTGCGTCGACAGCTGCTGAAAGGCAAGTTGACGAACATCATGAAAGGCAAGGTACATGCGGATTATAAGATAAAATAGACAGACTACTAGCTGTTAACTCTTAGCTACTAACTCTTAGCTACTAACTCTTAGCTACTAACTCTTAGCTACTAACTCTTAGCTACTAACTCT
>CALUML010000068.1 GCA_944321745.1 uncultured Bacteroidales bacterium | reverse complement strand
GGGTGACGTTCCCCCGCTTCGATGCCCTGCAAGGATCCGACGTGCTGCCCACCTGGGGCGTGGGGCTGCGCTTCGAGTTCAAGCACCGCGTCAACCTGCGCGTGGATTACGGCTTCGGGCGCGACACGCGCGGCATCGTGTTCCAAATGTCCGAGGCGTTCTGAATGGCACAGGGCATGCAAAAGCAGCAAGACGCAAAACCGGGCTTTTCCCCGCTCCTGCTGACACTTTGCTTCGCTTGCCGGGGCGGACGGGGTACATCGGCGGGGCACCGTCCTCATTTTTCTTCATTATTCAGCCGAAATTTTGACTTTTTGCCGAACAATATCCGGTCTCGCTTGTTATCTTTCATGTATATAAATTCAAGTAGCATCATGGAAGATAACAAACTGTTGCTGTTGGGAGACGAGGCCGTGGCCTTGGGTGCCATCCACGCGGGCCTGTCGGGGGTATATGCCTACCCGGGCACTCCCTCCACCGAAATCACGGAGTATATACAGTCGTCGCCGCTGGCGCGGGAGCGGGGCATCCACTGCCAATGGTCGTGCAACGAGAAGACGGCCATGGAGGCCGCCCTCGGCATGAGCTACATGGGCAAGCGGGCCATGGTGTGCATGAAGCACGTGGGGATGAACGTGGCCGCCGACGCGTTTGTCAACTCGGCCATGACGGGTGCCAACGGCGGTCTGGTAGTGGTGGCGGCGGACGACCCCTCCATGCACTCGTCGCAAAACGAGCAGGACTCGCGCTTCTACGGCAAATTCGCCTTGATGCCTACCTTCGAGCCGTCCACGCAGCAGGAGGCTTACGAGATGATAGGCGAGGCATTTGACCTGTCGGAGCGTTACCGCATCCCGGTGCTGATGCGCCTGGTGACGCGCATGGCCCACTCGCGGACGGTGGTCACGGTGGGCAAGGCACGGGGGCAGAACGCGCTTTCCTATCCCGCCAATCCCAGGCAATGGGTGCTGATGCCTGCCTGCTCCAAGGAGCGTTACAAGGTGCTGGTGCGCGAGCAGGCCGACTTCCTGGCCGAGGCCGAGAACAGCCGACATAATATATATGTAGACGGTGCGGACCGCAGCATGGGCATCATCGCCTGCGGCATTGCCTACAACTACCTGATGGAGCATTACAAGGCGGGATGCCCGCACCCCGTGCTGAAGGTGTCCCAATATCCCCTGCCGAAGAAACACGTCGCCCGCATGGCGCAGGAGTGCGAAAGCATCCTGGTGCTGGAGGACGGGCAGCCTTTCGTGGAAGAACAGCTGCGCGGCGTGCTCGACAACGGCGTGCAGGTGCTGGGCCGCCTCACCGGCGAAGTGCCCCGCACGGGTGAACTGACCCCGGACAACATCACGGCGGCCTTGCACTTGCAGGATGCCGAGGTGTACCCGCCCAGTACGCTGGTCGTGCCCCGTCCGCCCGCCTTGTGCAAGGGTTGCGGCCATCGCGACATGTACGCCGCCCTCAACGAAGTGGTGCGCGAGTACCCGGATGCCCGGGTGTTCAGCGACATCGGATGCTACACGCTGGGCTTCCTGCCGCCCTATCACGCCATCCATTCGGTGGTGGACATGGGGGCTTCCATCACCATGGCCAAGGGCGCGGCCGACGCGGGGCAACATCCCTCCATCGCCGTCATCGGCGACTCCACCTTCACCCACTCGGGCATGACGGGCTTGCTCGATGCCGTCAACGAACAATCCAACATTACCATCATCATTTCGGACAACCTCACCACGGGCATGACCGGCGGACAGGATTCCGCAGGCACGGGGCGGCTCGAACAGATATGCACCGGCATCGGCGTGGAGGGCGCACATGTGCGCGTGGTGGTACCCCTGCCCCGGAACATGGAGGAAATGAAGCAGGTGATACGCGAGGAAATCGAATACCGGGGCGTGTCCGTCATCATCCCACGCCGGGAATGCATCCAGACGGCAAGAAGGCACAAAACAATGAAAAATGAATAATGAACAGTGAACAATGATTGGCGAGGAGCGGTAGTGGGACGAACTCCCCGCTTCTCACCTCTTACCTCTTACCTCTAAATTATGACTACCGACATCATACTTTCAGGCGTGGGGGGACAAGGCATCCTCTCCATTGCCACCGTGATAGGGGCTGCTGCCCTGCGCGAAGGCCTCTTCATCAAGCAGGCCGAGGTGCACGGCATGAGCCAGCGGGGCGGCGACGTGCAGTCGAACCTCCGCATCAGTTCCGAACCCATCGCGTCCGACCTCATCCCGCTGGGGCAGGCCGACCTGGTCATCTCGCTCGAGCCGATGGAGGTGTTGCGCTACCTGCCCTACTTAAAGAAGGACGGACGGCTCATCACCAACTCCACCCCCTTTGTGAATATCGACAACTACCCCGACCCGCAAGAGGTCATCGCCGCCATACAGGCTACGGGCCACGCCGTGGTGCTTGATGTGGACACCCTGGCCAAGGAAGCGGGGTCGGCGCGGGCGGCCAACATGGTGCTGCTCGGCGCGGCATCGCCTTTCCTGGGATTGGAGGTAAGCAAGATGGAGGAAGGCGTGCGGCAAGTGTTCCTCCGCAAGGGCGAGGCCGTGGCCGACATGAACGTGAAAGCTTTCCGCGCCGGACTGGAGCAGGGAATGGCAAATCTGGCGCACGGAATGCCGGGATAAACCCATGCCGCCGTCATTTCGACCATAGGGAGAAGTCTCCTGCGGCAACACGCCAAAAGTCACTTCGGGATTTCTCCCTGCGGTCGAAATGACGAAGCCGCCGAGGCATTGCCACCTTCACACACGATGGCGAGGTTGAGAAAGGCACAAATCCATGCCGCTGTCATTTCGACCATAGGGAGAAATCTCCTGCGACAACACGCCAAAAGTAACTTCAAGATTTCTCCCTGCGGTCGAAATGACGAAACCGCCGAGGCATTGCCGCCTCCGCGCACGATGGCGAGGTTGAGAAAGGCACAAACCCATACCGCTGTCATTTCGACCATAGGGAGAAATCTCCTGCGGCAACACGCCAAAAGTAACTCCTAGATTTCTCCCTGCGGTCGAAATGGCGAAACCGCCGAAGCATTGCCGCCTTCACACACTATCGGAGAGGGATGGAGTCAAATAGTAAATCGTAAATAGTCAAATAGTCAATCAACATGATGGAAGTACCGTTTGATAGGCGCATCGTGGACGATGTGCTGCAACGGATGGGCATTGCCAACATCGGCGATGCCACCATCCGGCAGTCGGTGGCCGTATCCGAGGAGATAGAGCGGCTCACCGGCACCAAGTTCGTGCATTTCGAGATGGGCTCGCCCGGACTGCCCGCCTGCGCCGAGGGAGTAGCCGCCCAGAAGGAGGCACTCGACCGGGGTGTGGCCTGCGTGTATCCCAACATGAGCGGCATCACACCACTCAAGGAGCAGGCATCACGCTTCATCAAGGCATTTCTCAACGTGGAAGTCAACGCCGAGGGCTGCATCCCGTCCGTGGGCTCCATGATGGGCACGTTCGCCACCTTCATCCTGTGCGCCCACCTCGACCGCCGCAAGGACACCATCCTCTACATTGCTCCCGGTTTCCCCGTGCAACCCTTGCAGGCCAAAGTATTAGGATACAAGACGGAACAGTTCGACATCTACCACTACCGCGACGAGAAGCTGCGCGACAAGCTGGAAAGTTATCTGTCCAAAGGCAACGTGGCGGCTGTGGTCTACTCCAATCCCAACAACCCCACCTGGGTGTGCCTCACGGAGAAAGAGCTGCAAATCATCGGCGAACTGATGACCCGCTACGACGCCATCGCCGTGGAAGACCTTGCCTACCTGGGCATGGACTTCCGCAAGGACCTCGGCAAGCCCTTCGAACCTCCCTACCAGGCCACCGTGGCCCGTTACACCGACAACTACATCCTGATGCTGTCTGCCTCGAAAATATTCAGCTATGCGGGCGAACGCATAGCCATCGTGGCCATCTCGGACGCGCTGTTCAACCGCCACTACGACTATTTGCAGGAAGAATACGGCATGGGCACGCTGGGCAAGGCGTTCGTGTTCACCATCCTATACACGCTCTCGTCGGGCGTGTCGCACTCGGCGCAATATGCCTTGGCGGCCATGTACCGGGCGGCTTGCGACGGCAAGCTCGATTTCGTGGCACAGACACGCGAATACGCCCGCCGGGCGGAGCGCATCAAGGCGATATTCTGCCGAAACCATTTCCATATCGTATATGATAAAGACCTGGACCAGCCCGTAAGCGACGGCTTCTTCTTCACCATCGGACGGCGGGGCTTCACGGGCGACCGGCTGCTGCACGAGTTCCTGCATTACGGCATCTCGGCCATCTCCTTGCGTCCCACGGGCAGCGAACAGGAAGGCATCCGCGTATGCACCTCGAAGGTAGCCCCCGACACCTACGACATCCTGGACGAGCGGCTGCGCATCTTCGACCGGAACAACCCTATCACATAAAACACCACACACATTCTATGGCACATTACACCACGGCCGCCGAAGCGGTCAAACTCATCCACTCGGGCGACAGCCTCTACGTGCAAGGCAGCACCTCCATCCCCGAAGTGCTGCTCGATGCCCTCGCGGCAAGGGGAAACGAATTGAGGGACGTGACCATCTACAGCGGCTTTGCCGTGGGGCGGCGCGAAGCCCCCTATGCCGTGCCCGAACTGAAGGACGCGTTTCACCCCGTGAGCATGTTCATCGCCAACAGCGTGCGGGCGGCCATCAACCGGGGCGAGGCGCAGTTCGTGCCCGCTTTCCTGGGCGAAGTGCCTGCCCTGTTCCGCGACGGCACGCGCCCGGTGGACGTGGCCCTGCTCAACGTGTCGCGCCCCAACGCCGAGGGTTATTGCAGCTACGGCGTGTCGGCGGACCTGGCCGTGTCTGCCGTGGAAGTATCCAAGCGGGTCATTGCACAGGTCAATCCCCACATGCCGTTCTCCTACGGCGATGCGCTGATACACATCGACGACATCGATGCCTGCGTGGAGGTGGACGAACCCCTGGTGGAGCTGCCCGTGGCCGTACCCAACGACCAGGAGCGGCGCATCGGCCAATACATTGCCGCCGAAATACCCGACGGGGCTACCCTCCAGATAGGGGTGGGCGGCATCCCGAACGCCGTGCTCGACGCGCTGCACGACCACCGGCACCTGGGACTGCACACCGAAGCCCTGACCGACGGCGTGGTGCCGCTGCTGCAAAGCGGCGTGATTGACAATTCGCAAAAGGTGGTATGCCCGGGCAAGACGGTGGCGGCCCTTGCCCTCGGCTCGAAGCGGCTGTACGACTACATGGACTACAACGAGGACATCATCGTGCGCGACGTGGCGTGGACCAACTACCCCTTCCGCATAGCCCAGAACCCCCGCGTGATGGCCATCAACTCGGCCATCGAGATAGACCTCACGGGGCAGATATGCGCCGACTCCATCGGCACGCGCATGTTCTCGGGCGTGGGCGGGCAACACGACTTCATGTACGGCGGCAGCCTGTCCGAAGGCGGCAAGACGTTCATCGCCATGACGGCCACCACGCGGCGGGGCGAATCGAAAATCAAGCCCGTGCTCACCGCCGGGGCGGGCGTGGTCACCACGCGGTCGCAGGCACAGTACATCGTCACCGAGTACGGCATCGCCTATCTGCGGGGCAAGGACTTGGCGCAGCGTGCCAAAGCCCTTATCGCCATCGCCGCCCCCGAAGCCCGCGAGGAACTGGAACGCGCCGCCTGCGAACGCTTCGGATACAGTTTCTTGAGGCTACCCCCAACCCCCTAAAGGAGGCTTCCTGATTGCAAAAGGTAGAGATGCCAGCCCCGCGTGGCGTCTCTACCTTTTTTTATTATAATACACGACCGACAACGGCTTGTCGAATATAAATCGTACCTTTGCAACCTACACCTTTTCAACAACAGATTATTATCATATGGAACAGCGACACGTCCAACCGGGGCTTTTCGGGCAGAAACATGCCAGCAGGGACTACACGAAAGAACAGTTCTGGGGCAAAAACCAATTCAACAGCTCTTTCCCCGCCTCACTGGTAGCCTACATGTCCTACCGGGGCATCGAACCCGTGTACCTGTGCATCGACAAAAACAACCAGGTGGTGCACGGGCACATCAGCGGGAAGGAACTGTTTGGCATAGACCCGCTGGCAGACAACCTATACTACAATTTCGAGACAAACTACGTGCCATACGAAAAGTTCTACATCGGGAAACGCGAACACATTGACTTGGTATTGACCGACTACAACACGGGGCAAGCCATCAAAGGATTGGAAATAAAGCTGACGGCATTGCCCGACAGCACCACCGACACATTGGACGAAGAACATTACAGCTGTGAAATCGTGGTGCGCCCCAGCACCATATGTTATCTGGCCTGCAGCATATGCCGGCACTATGATAGTAAGAAGGGACGCGACAAGCTAAAGAATTTGCTAGGAAACTTCCCCAAGATAAAGCACTGGGACGTGGCGGACGAGGTCATCCCGTACTTTCCAGACATCCTAACCGCCATCGAAAATGTGGCGAAGGACATGCACGCCCACCAAGAGCCACTGATGATTCAGCCCGTGTGGAAAACCAACGGACGCAAGCCCCAATTGGCCGAGCATTGCCTGGACGTGTTCGTATGGTCCAACCTGGCCGCCATACACCTGTGCACACAAGGCGAACGCAACATCAACAAGATAGCCCGCCCCAACCGGAGCATCATATGGATATACAAAATGCTGTTCGACTTCTACGTGTACGGCCACTTCGATTACGACAACACGATAAACGACCTTTCCTATGGAACCAAGAACGACAAGGCCTTTTCCATCAGCGGGCAAGTATCATATCCCCTGCTTCGCAGCCCGGAACTGGCAAAACCACGCATACGGAAAGATGAAATCAAGAACATCATACTCGGGGGCGGGCAAAACCTGCTAAGCCCTGAACGCCGTTTTGATGCCATTATCGTAAATTCGCCCGATCTGTTTTAAGACAACATATGAGAGTTGTAGACCTGTTCTGTGGATGTGGGGGACTGAGCCTCGGCTTTGCCATGGCCGGATTCGATATTGTTGCCGCCTATGACAACTGGAAGGCAGCACTGGACACCTATCGCCTCAACTTCAAGCACAAATCCGCTTTGTTGGATTTGAAAGACGTGGAACACAGCATCGATGTCATCCGCCAGGACAAGCCGGACATGATTATCGGCGGACCACCCTGCCAGGATTTTTCGTCAGCAGGCAAACGTGACGAGGACAACGGACGGGGAGACCTGACCGTCTGCTATTCCGAAATCATCGCCCGGGTACGTCCTCAATGGTTTGTCATGGAAAATGTGGAGCGCATCATGAAAACAGACAAGCTGAAACAAGCCAAAACCATATTCAGGCAGGCAGGCTACGGCATGACCCAAATGGTGCTGGATGCCAGCTTGTGCAACGTGCCACAAAAAAGAAAGCGCTTCATCTTGATAGGGGCGTTAGGCACAGAAGACGGCTTCATGGAAAGCATTCTGACTGGCAATTTGGCACACCACCCCATGACTGTGGCCGACTACCTAGGCAACAGCTTAGGCATTGAATATTACTACCGGCATCCGCGCAGCTATGCCCGCCGTGGCATATTCAGCATACACGAGCCAAGCCCGACAATAAGGGGAGTAAACCGCCCCATTCCCCAAGGCTATCAAATCAAGCACAATGACCCGGTAAAATCTTTAGAAGGCGTGCGCCCGCTGACCACCATAGAGCGCAGCTACATCCAAACGTTCCCCCCTACTTTCCAATTCGCAGGCTCAAAGACCGAAATGGAACAAATGATAGGCAACGCCGTGCCGGTCAACCTGAGCCGCTACGTGGCAACCGCCATCACACAATACCTGAACGCCAATAAATAGTAAGCAAGTTGCCTGTTATGAAGGCCGATGGCCTCGCAACAGCCAACGCGGCGCAACGCCCTGCGGGACACCATGCCCGCGCGATTCAACCGCTTCACCTATAGTCTCTCTCCCGGGGGAGACGGGTGAAGCGTTTTTTTTGCCGTTGCCGGTACATGTTTTCCCGTTCGTGCGGGGATGTTTTCCCCATCGTGAGCACAACTTTTACTGCCCACAACTGTGGGTCGTATAACCCATAACCATGGGTCGTACAACCCATAATTGTGGGTCGTATAACCCATAACTATGGGCAGTAAAACTTCTGCGCAGAAGTTGGAAAACATCTGCGCACGTTTGGGAAAACTTCTGCTGGCAAACAGGAAAACATCCGCGCACAAACCAGAAAACACATGCTTGGAGATGGGTTGGGAAGGGCGTGAAATGGCAGGCATTAGAGCAGATGCCTTTGCCGTCTTTATACCGGACACACATCCTCCCAAATTCGCAATTTTCTTAACAAAGCGCAAACATTTTCGCCATTTATAAACAAAATGCTTATATTTGCCCCGATTAACGAACGGCATGAAACTTCGTTTTTCATCAACTCCACACGCTAATCACTAAACGCTAATCATTAATCGCTAATCGTTGCTTATGAAGTACCTTGTTATATTAGGCGACGGCATGGCCGACCACCCCATAGACGCGCTCGGCGGACGCACCCCGTTGCAGGCGGCGCATACGCCCGCCTTGGACCGGCTGGCCTCCGAGGGACGCTGCGGATTGCTGCACACCGTGCCGCCCGGCTTCGCGCCCGGCAGCGAGATTGCCAACCTCAGCGTGCTGGGCTACGACGTAGCGCAAGTGTTCGAGGGGCGCGGTTCGCTCGAAGCCGCCAGCATGGGCATCGACATCGAGCCGGACGAGATGGCCATGCGCTGCAACCTCATCTGCATCGAAGAGGGGAAAATCAAAAACCACTCCGCCGGTCACATCAGCACCGAGGAGGCCAGGGAGCTCATCGGCTTCCTGCAACTCCGGCTGGGCGATGACGCGCTACGGCTGTACCCGGGCGTGTCCTACCGCCACCTGCTCAAACTGCGCGGGGGCGACAAGCGCATCCGCTGCACCCCGCCGCACGACGTGCCAGGCACCCCATTCACCGACGTGCTGGTGCTGGCCGAATGCGAAGAAGCCGTGCCCACCGCCCGCAGGCTCAACCGCCTCATCCTGCAATCGCAGGAAGTGCTCGAAAACCACCCGGTCAACCTGCGCCGCGCCGCCGCCGGGCTGGACAAGGCCAACAGCCTGTGGCCATGGTCGCCCGGCTATCGTCCGCAGATGGACACGCTGCACAGCCGCTACGGGCTGCGCAACGGGGTGGTCATCTCCGCCGTGGACCTCATCCGAGGCATCGGGGTGTATGCCGGGCTGCGCCCCGTCAACGTGCCCGGAGCCACGGGGCTGTACGACACGAACTACGAAGGCAAGGCGCAAGCGGCGTTGGACGCGCTACGTGAAAATGATTTCGTATATTTGCACATCGAAGCCAGCGACGAGGCCGGGCACGAGGGCGATGCACAACTGAAGGTGCGCACCATCGAGTACCTCGACCGCCGGGTGGTGCAACCCGTCATGCACGAACTGCGCACGTGGAGCGAACCGGTGACGGTAGCCGTGCTGCCCGACCACCCCACCCCATGCGCCCTGCGCACCCACACGGCCGAGGCGGTGCCGTTCGTCATCCACCGCCCCGGTGCGAAGCCGGACAGCGTGCAGGTGTACGACGAGCAAGCCGCCCGCGCAGGCAGCTACGGCGAGTTGCACGGCGAAGAGTTCATGAACCTAATGATTAATGGTTAGTGTTCAATGTTTAGATGAGGAGCAAAAGATAAGAACCATCTGCGCCCATCTGCGAAATCTGCGGGAATATTTAGATTGGAAATCTTTAATTTGAAATTCTATATGAAAAGTAAATGGCTTTTATTCGCATTGTTTTTCCCTTGCCTGTTAGCGGCACAGGGACATTTTACGGCAGACAGCATCCCGATGCAGGACGGACAAGTAAGGTTCAGCACGGAGTTCAATGACCTGCCGCTCACGGCAGACGACATCCGCAAGCGGGTCACCATGTACGTATCCACCCGGCTCAACGCCCACGACGGACGCATGGTGGCGAACAACGACACCTCGCTGGTGTGCGCCACGGTGGACTCGCTCGTGTACAAGAAACAGGCACTGGCCGTGTACATCACGTACATGCGTTACAACCTGGCGTTCGATTACGCCGACGGATATTGCCGCGTGACGGTGCGCGACCTGGACTTCATGGACAAAGAAGATTACGACATGCTCGTGGGGCAACGCCAACCCGGCACCCGGGGCAGCATGACCCCTACGGCCTATTCCGCCAAGGAAATCATGGTGGACAAGGCGTATAAAACCTTGTTCGTGAAAGATGCCTCCGCCCTGATGACGGAAGCCGCCCTCACCCGCATCAACCAGGTGATGGCGGAAGTGAAAACAGTGATTAGTGATTAACGATTAGTGATTAGCGATTAGCGATTAGTCATTGTTCACGGCTCATTGTTCATTGTTCATTGCTCATTGTTCATTGCTCATTGTTCATTGCTCATTGCTCATTGTTCATTGCTCATTGTTCATTGTTCATTGCTCATTATCCCCATGCTCTATTACAGCACCAACCGACATACTTCCCCCGTGTCACTCGAAGAAGCCGTGGCAAAAGGTCTGGCCAACGACCGGGGACTGTTCATGCCCGAGCGCATCCCCACCCTGCCCGCAGAGTTTTTCGACCGCATCGACACGCTTTCTTTCCAGGAAACAGCCCGCACGGTAGCCGATGCCTTCTTCGGACAGGACGTGGAGGCCAATGCCCTGCACCGCATCGTGGACGACACGCTCGCATTCGACGTGCCGCTGGTACACGTATGCGATAATATTTACAGTCTCGAACTCTACCACGGCCCCACCTTGGCGTTCAAGGACGTGGGGGCGCGGTTCATGTCGCGCCTGTTGGCCTACTTCATCCGGCAGCGGGGGCAGCAACGTCCTGTCCACGTGCTGGTAGCCACCTCGGGCGACACGGGCAGCGCAGTGGCCAACGGCTTCCTTGGCGTGGAGGGCATCCATGTGCATGTGCTCTACCCCAAGGGATTGGTCAGCCCCATTCAGGAATGCCAGTTCACCACCCTGGGTCGCAACATCACCGCCATCGAGGTAGATGGCACGTTCGACGACTGCCAGCGGATGGTGAAAGCCGCTTTCCTCGACCCGGAACTGCATCACCGGCTATGCCTCACGTCCGCCAACTCCATCAACGTGGCGCGCTTCCTGCCGCAGTCGTTCTACTACTTCCACGCCTACGCGCAACTGAAGCGGCTGTCACCCCGCCAGGCAGGCAACCTGGTGGTGTGCGTGCCGAGCGGCAACTTCGGCAACCTCACCGCCGGGCTGTTCGCCTGCCGCATGGGGCTTCCCGTGAAGCGGTTCATCGCCGCCAACAACCGCAACGACGTGTTCCTGGAATAC
>CALUML010000067.1 GCA_944321745.1 uncultured Bacteroidales bacterium | reverse complement strand
GACAGCGGTGGCTGGCCAGGCGGGAGAACATAAGGCGCAGGCTGTTGAGCAGCTCCGTGCCCGTGCCGAAGGTGCTGCGGATGCCCGGCACGCCGGGGCGTTGGTGCAAGGCGATGGCCGCCGGCACATACAGCAGGCTGTCCACGTCGGCCTTGGGGGCTTGCGAGATGCGCCGCCGCGTGTAGGTGGACAACCCCTCCAGGTAGCGGCGCGACCCCTCGGCATACACCACGCCCAAAGCCAGCGACGACTTGCCCGAACCGGACACTCCGGCCACCCCCACGATGCGCCCCAGCGGAATGTCCACGTCCACCGACTTCAGGTTGTGCACCCGTGCGCCGCGTATTTCAATCTTGTCACGTTCCATAGCTATACAATAGAGTTTATACCGGATTAAATTTTAAACCACAGAGACACGGAGAGAGATATTCGACTACCCCTCGCCCAAAGTCTGCACGCCGGGGGTCAGCTCCAGCACTTTCAGCACGTCGGGCATGCCCATGAGCGAGGGCAGCGCCTTCATGCCCTCGGCGTACAGCACGATGCGACCCGATGATATGCCGCTGAGGCGGGCACGGCGGCTCTGTTCCACGGCAACCTCCTGCAGGTCGTACTGGCGGATGTAGTCCGTGGTGTCCGGCGTGACAGCTTGTCCGAGAGCCGTCCGGGCGGGCAACAGTAGCAACATTATGCATAACAGGGACTTCATGCGTGATACAGCTTTGTATTCCTAAGGCCATTTCCCGCCTCACGGGACGACCCTGGAACCGAACGAGCCGTTCGATTTCATTTCTCCTCGTAGTGCCCGTGGGGCTGTGCGGACGACTTTTTGAGGTTACACAGAGGGGCAAGGAAGTAGGATACAGGGAAACACGGAGGGGGAAAATGTGCCATGTCGAGGCTCTTCTCCTGCTAAATGCTCCATGTATCTCTGCGTCCTGCCCCGTGCCCCTCTATATACGTTTGACTCGGCAAGCAGCGGTCAAAGCTTCGCGCCGTTGCGCTTTTGCACGTTGTAGTATATCTTCAGCGGGTTGGCAAGTATCTTGGTGAAGCCCTTCACGTCGTCGGCGGTCCAGGCGCGGTTTACTTCGCCGTATTCGCCGAAGTCGGTCTTCATGAGGTCCAGCGGGCTTTCGATTCCCACGAGCGTGTAGCCCAGCGGGCGCAGGCGGACGATGACCGTACCGCTCACGTTGCGCTGCGAGCTGGCGAGGAACTGCTCGATGTCGCGCATGACGGGTTCGAGGTACTGCGCTTCATGCAGGAACATGCCGTACCATGTGCCGAGCTGGTCCTTCCAATACTGCTGCCACTTGGTGAGGGTATGCTTTTCGAGCATCTTGTGTGCATTGATGATGAGCATGGGGGCGGCGGCTTCGAAGCCCACGCGTCCCTTGATGCCGATGATGGTGTCGCCAATGTGCATGTCGCGCCCGATGCCGTAGGCCGAGGCGAGGGCTTCGAGGTCGCGTATCAGCTGCACCTTGTCGGTGTAGGCCTGGCCGTTGAGGGAGCACACTTCGCCGCATTCGAAGCCGATGGTGATGGTTTCTTCGCCTTGCTTTTGCACCTGGCTGGGGTAGGCCTCGTCGGGCAGGGTCTGTTCCGAATGCAATGTTTCTTTGCCGCCGATGCTCGTACCCCACAGACCCTTGTTGATGGAGTATTCCAGCTTCGTGAAGTCTGCTTCGTAGCCGTGCTCCTTCAGATAGTTGATTTCGTACTCACGGGTGAGCACCATGTCGCGGGTGGGGGTGAGTATCTTGATGTCCGGGGCGAGCACATCGAACGTGAGGTCGAAGCGCACCTGGTCGTTGCCCGCTCCCGTGCTGCCGTGCGCCACGTAGTCGGCACCGATTTCCTTGGCGTAACGGATGATGGCCATGGCCTGGAAGATGCGTTCAGAGCTGACGGAGATGGGGTAGGTGCCGTTGCGCAGCACGTTGCCGAACACCATGTACTTGATGCTCTTGTCGTAATACTCTTGGGTGATGTCGAGCGTGGCGTGCTTGACGGCTCCAAGGCGGTAAGCGCGCTCCTCGATGCTCTTCAACTCTTCCGGCCCGAAGCCGCCGGTATTGGCCACTGCGGTATATACATCATACCCTTTTTCTTCGCTCAGGTACTTCACGCAAAACGAGGTATCCAATCCCCCGCTGAATGCTAAGACTACTTTTTCTTTCATATCGCTTAATTTCAGATTTCAAATTTCAGATTGTGTTGCCCGCAGATTGCGTAGATAAAACGCGGATTTATGTTGCGGTCTCCCGCTACTCACTACTTCTTACCTATTGCTTCTTACTTCTGCTCCGCGTGTTCTTTCGGGTCATACAGCATGCCGGTGCACAGGCACATTTTACGGCCGGTTCGTTGCAGTATGTCATAGTTCACGCAGGTCTGGCAGCCTTTCCAAAAGGCATCTTCGTCTGTTAGTTCGGAGAAGGGCACGGGGCGGTAGCCCAGTTCCGAGTTGATTTTCATGACCGCCAGCCCGGTGGTGAGCCCGAACAGCTTGGCTTCAGGGTAGCGTTTGCGCGACAGTTCGAAGGCCGTGCGCTTGATGCGTTTGGCCAGCCCGTGCCCGCGGAACTTGTCCACCACGATGAGACCCGAATTAGCCACGAAATGCTTGTCGCTCCATGCCTCGATGTAGCAAAAGCCTGCAAATTCTTCCCCGTGCAAGGCGATAATGGCTTTGCCTTCCTCTATTTTTTTGGCCACGTAGGCCGGATTGCGGCGAGCGATGCCGGTACCCCTCACCTTGGCTGCCGCCTCGATGGTAGTCAATATGGTGTCCACGTATTTCAAATGGCTTGTATCGGCCACTTGCACTGTAATCTCGTCAACGACGTTTTCTGTTTGCATCTCTTTTTGAATGAAAATAGAATATGTTATGTAATTGTGTGTAATCAGTCAGTCAATAAACATGTCAATCATCGTTTGCCGCGGTTTTCTCGAACATGGCGCGGATTACGTTGCGTGGTACTCCCTCGCGCATCACGAGCAGGATGGTATCGTCCCCGGCCAGGGTGCCCAGCACGTTGTGGTTAGGTTCATTGTCAATGTCCCAGGCAATGGCACTGGCATATCCCGGCTTTGTCTTGATGACGGCCAGTTGTCCGGAAAAGTCGATGCTGAGCACCGCTCCACTGGCGAAGTGGTTGACCGTGCCCGCTTCGGGGAATGGAGGCTGGTTCACCGGGGGCAGAACGTATTTATAAGTGCCGTTGGGCAGGGGTGTTTTGGCCACTTTCAACTGCTTCAGGTCGCGCGACAGGGTGGCTTGCGTCACCTCGCAATCGTGTTGCACCAACAGGGCTTGCAGTTCTTCCTGGTTGCCCACCACGTGTGCCTTCAAAATCTCCGATATGATCTGCAATCTTTTCCGTTTATTTCCCATAAAATGTATATTTATTTCAAATCAGGCTGCAAAGGTAATACTTTTCTGCATAATTATGGATACAAATGAGAAAAATTAGATGAAAAATGGCATAAAAACGGCATCGCGGGGAGACGGAGTGTTGTTTATGACACGAGTCTGGGATGAGACCTCACACCCGCACAGGGCAACCGCTTCGTCTTTCGTCCCTCTCCGGGGGGGGAGATGGGCAAAGCGTGTTTTTGTTTTGTGTCTTCGCAGCAGAATTGAACACTTTTTTATCCGATAGTATTGAAAATGTAAGAACAAGACTTGACTATTACACAAACAGAAAAGGAAGAATAATTTGTGGGCAGAAAAGAAAGTATGGATGGGCAGGCGCGGAAGTTTGGATGCGGGAAAGGAAGACAACCGCACCATCGAATGGAGAAAATGAGTTATCTTTGCAGCGCAATAAAGAACATTCATTATGTTACAAGCACAAGACAAACAGACCTTGCAAGCCAAGGGCATATCCGAGGCGCAAGTGGAAGAACAGCTTCGCGCGTTCCGCACCGGTTTCCCGTTCCTCAAGATACACGGTGCCGCCGAAGTGGGCAACGGCATCATGCAGGTGGCCGCCCACGACCTGCAAATCTACCAAAAGACCTGGGACAACTACCTGCATGGCGACGTGACGGTGGTGAAGTTCGTCCCCGCATCGGGAGCGGCCAGCCGCATGTTCAAGAACCTGTTCGAATTTCTGGACGGTGCGGACAACGCTCCGGCCAACCCGTTCATGCAGAAATTCTTTAACGAAATAGATAAATTCGCATTCTACACGGCCCTCGACGAGGCCTGCCAGCGCAACGAAGGCCAAGGCATCGCCGCGCTGAAAGCCGGGGGGCAATACAAAGCCATCGTGGCCAACCTGCTGCTCGGCAAAGGTTTGAACTACGGTTCGCTGCCCAAAGGGTTGCTGTTGTTCCACTCCTGCGCCGGTGAAAAACGCACCCCGGTGAAGGAACACCTGGTGGAAGCCGCCCTCTACGCCACCAACAAGCAAGGGCAGGCCAACGTGCACTTCACCGTGTCGGAAGAACACCGCACGCTGTTCGAGCAACACGTCGGCAGCTTCATCCGCGAATATGAAAAACGCTACGGCGTGCACTACAACGTGACCTTCTCCGAACAGAAGCCCTCGACCGACACCATCGCGGCTACGAAAGACAACGAACCTTTCCGCGACGACGACGGCCAGCTGGTGTTCCGCCCGGGCGGACACGGTGCCTTGATAGAGAACCTCAACGACCTCAACGCCGATGTCATCTTCATCAAAAACATCGACAACGTGGTGCCCGACTCGCTGAAAGGCGAAACCATCCTGTACAAGAAACTGCTTGCCGGTGTGCTGGTCAGCCTGCAACAGCAGGCGTTCGCCTGCCTGCGGGAACTGGAAAACCCAGACATCCCCATCGCACGGCTGCACGAAATAGCCAACTTCTGCGAGAAACAACTGAACAACCAAAACCCCAGCACACGCACCATGACGCAAGCCGAACTGCGGCAATACCTCATCGGCAAGCTGAACCGCCCCATGCGGGTGTGCGGCATGGTGAAGAACACGGGCGAACCCGGCGGCGGACCCTACCTGATAGAAAATGCCGACGGCAGCATCGCCCCGCAAATACTCGAAAGCTCGCAAATCAACCTGGACAACCCCGCCGACAAGGCCGCCATGATGCGCTCCACGCACTTCAACCCCGTGGACCTGGTGTGCGCCACGAAGAACTACCGGGGCGAACGCTTCGACCTGCTGCGCTACGTGGACCGGCAGGCAGGCTTCATCTCGTCCAAGTCGAAAAACGGCAAGGAACTGAAGGCCCTCGAACTGCCCGGCTTGTGGAACGGCGCGATGAGCGACTGGAACACCATCTTCGTGGAAGTGCCCATCGCCACCTTCAACCCGGTCAAGACCGTGAACGACCTGCTGAGGCCGGAACACCAGTAAGGAAGGGTGAAAGGGAAAAGGTGAAAGGGAAAGACCAAGGCCAACGGCCTTGCAGCCCTCAGCGTAGGGCATCGCCCTACGGAAAAACGCAATCTGCCCTCCTCCGCATTATCTACAGCCACTTTCACTTTCTTATTTGCACATCAGCACATTAGCACATTAGCATATTAGCATATTAGCATATTAGCATATTAGCACATCAGCATATTAGCACATTAGCACATTAGCACATCAGCATATTATGAAAGTAAGAGTACGCTTTGCCCCCAGCCCGACCGGCCCATTGCACATCGGCGGGGTGCGCACGGCATTATACAATTATCTGTTCGCCAAGCAGCACGGCGGCGACATGCTGCTTCGCATTGAGGACACGGACTCGAACCGCTTCGTGCCGGGAGCCGAAAACTACATCATCGAGGCACTGCAATGGCTCGGCATCGGCATCGACGAGGGAGTCGGCGTGGGCGGCCCCCATGCCCCCTATCGCCAAAGCGAACGCAAGCACCTCTACCGCCAGTACGTGGACCAACTGCTCGATGCCGGGCTGGCCTACATTGCCTTCGACACGCCTGCCGAGTTGGACGGCAAGCGGGCGGAAATCCCCAACTTCCAATACGATGCCCGCACACGCGGCGACATGTGCAACTCGCTCACCCTGCCTGCCGAGGAGGTAAAGGCACGCATCGACCGGGGCGACCAATACGTGGTGCGCATCAAGATAGAACCGGACGAAAGCATCACGGTGAACGACTTGATACGTGGCGAAGTGACCATCAACTCGTCCATCCTGGACGACAAGGTGCTGTTCAAGTCGGCCGACGGGTTGCCCACCTACCACCTGGCCAACGTGGTGGACGACTACCTGATGGAAATCACCCACGTCATCCGGGGCGAGGAATGGCTGCCCTCCGCCCCCTTGCACGTCATCCTGTACCGCTACCTGGGCTGGAGCGACCGCATGCCCCGCTTCGCCCACCTGCCCTTGCTGCTCAAACCCGACGGCAACGGCAAACTGAGCAAACGCGACGGCGACCGGCTGGGCTTCCCCGTATTCCCGCTCAACTGGAAAGACCCCAAAAGCGGCGAAACCTCGTCGGGCTACCGCGAGGCGGGCTACTTCCCCGAAGCCGTGGTCAACTTCCTGGCCCTGCTGGGCTGGAACCCCGGCACGGACGAAGAAATCCTCTCCATGCAACAGCTCATCGAGCAATTCAACCTGGAGAAAGTAAGCAAAAGCGGCGCACGCTTCGACTACGAAAAGGGGAAGTGGTTCAACCACAAATACCTTCAAATGAAATCGGACGAGGAAGTAGCCGACTTGTTCCAGCATATCCTGGTGGAAAAGGGCATCATAGAGGATTCACAAAAGGTGACCCGCATCGTTTCCCTCGTCAAGGAGCGTGCCAACTTCATCACCGACCTGTGGGAACAAAGCTCGTTCTTCTTCCAAGCCCCTGCCGCCTACGATGAAAAGACGGTGCAGAAACGCTGGAAAGCCGACAGCCCGGCACAGATGCAGGAATTGGCCGACGTGCTGGCCGGCATTGACGACTTCTCGCCCGAACACACCGAAGAGGTGGTCAAAGCCTGGATTGAAAGCAAAGGCTACGGCTTGGGGGCCGTGATGAACGCCTTCCGCCTCTCGGTGGTCGGTGCCGCCAAAGGCCCGCACATGTTCGACATCACCGCCATACTGGGCAAGGAAGAAACCATCGCCCGCCTGAAACGCGCAGTGGAAACATTGGGATAAGCGTGTTCAGCTACAAGCTACAAGCTACAAGCTACAAGCTAAATTACTGGAAGCCAGTTCTGAAATTTCCGTTTCTGCCAACATACGCGGATGGGCATTCCGTTGAATTGACAGCCCCCGCACAACCACCCTGAAAAAAGGTACGTACCTCTTGACCAAAAGGTACGTACCTTTTGCCTAAATGGTACGTACCTTTTTGACAACCGGTACGCACCATTATTGGAAGTGCATCGGAAAAGCCCCCAAAGCCCGGCTTTGGCTTTTTGGCTTTACGCTCACCCATAACCATCCGCACCCGCTCCGTAATTCAGGTATGAACTTCCGTAATCCATTTAACGCGCTTGCCCGGGGAATGTGTTACCTTTGCGCATCTTTCAAGAAACCTCAACAATTTGCAAGATGAAAGTCATATCCAACACTGAATTCGGGGGCGAACGCCCCTTGTTCGAGTCGCACGACCTGCGGCTGGAAAACGTCGTCATCCGTGCCGGCGAGTCGGCCATCAAGGAATGCAGCAACATCGAGGCCGTGGATTGCCGCTTCGAGGGCAATTACCCTTTCTGGCACGTACACGGCTTCACCATCGACCGCTGCTTTTTCGACGTGGGCGGGCGGTCGGCCCTGTGGTATTCCGACCATCTGAAAATGACCAATACGCGCATCGATGCACCCAAGATGTTCCGCGAGATGCACGACATCGACATCGAGAACGTGGAGATGACCGATGCCGACGAGGTGTTCTGGCGGTGCTCCAACATCCGGGCCAAGGACCTGCGCCTGCACGGGGGCACCTACCCTTTCATGCTGAGCCACGACATCCACATCGACGGGCTGGTGAGCGACAGCAAGTACGTGTTCCAATACGTGAAGAACCTGGAACTGCACCATGCCAAGATAACGACCAAAGACGCACTGTGGGAGACGGAGAACGTGACGGTATACGACTCGGAGCTGGACGGTGAATACCTGGGCTGGCACTCGCGCAACCTGCGGCTGGTGCGCTGCCACATAGCGGGCACACAGCCGCTGTGCTACGCGGAGAACCTGGTGCTGGAGGACTGCACCTTTGCCGACGACTGCGACCTGGCCTTTGAGTACAGCAGCGTGCAGGCCACCATCCACAGCCACGTGCGCAGCGTGAAGAACCCTCGCACGGGCTTCATCCGGGCATTGGGCTTCGGCGAAATCATCCTCGACCAAAACATCAAAGGCCCGGCAGACTGCCGGATTGAAACGATAGCGGAATAGGCAACCCGTGGCGAATGCGCATCTTTAGCTATCTTTGCACCCCGGAAACCAAGGTGCAGAACTGAATGGAACAGAACAAGGGTAAAACGGACTCCCTCCTGTCGCTCATCCGCGACGGGCAGAAGCTGACGTGGGGGCAGCAACTGCGGCTGACCGCCCTGCTCAGCGGCCCGGCCATCATGGCGCAGCTGTCGTCCATCGCCATGCAATACATCGATGCCTCCATGGTGGGCAGCCTGGGGGCGAACGCCTCGGCATCCATCGGGCTGATATCGACCACCACGTGGCTGTTTTCGGGCATCTGCTCGGCGGCGGCCACGGGCTTCTCGGTGCAGGTGGCGCACCGCATCGGGGCGGGCGACTTCGACGGGGCGCGGCGGGTGCTGCGGCAGGCGTTGACCGCCGTGCTGGCGTTCGGCCTCGGCATGGCGGGTGTCGGCATGGGCATCAGCGGGGCGTTGCCACGCTGGCTGGGCGGCGACGAGGCCATCCGCGCCGACTCGTCGGCCTACTTCTTCATCTACTCCCTCTTCCTTCCCGTGTTGCAGATGCACTTCCTGGCGGGAGGCATGTTGCGCTGCAGCGGCAACATGCGCGTGCCCAGCCTGCTGAGCGTGCTGATGTGCGTGCTGGATGTCATCTTCAACTTCCTCTTCATCTTCCCTACCCGCACGTGGCAAGCCCCTTGGGGCGAGGTGACACTGTGGGGCGCGGGGCTGGGCGTGGAGGGGGCGGCCTTGGGCACCGTGCTGGCCGAGCTGGTCACCGCCGGGCTGATGCTGTATTACCTGCTGCGCCGTTCGCCCATGCTGGGGCTGAAGGGACACGGCGGCTCGTTCGTGCCCCGGCGCACGATCCTGCAAAACGCCGCCCGCATCTCCCTGCCCATGGCCTTCGAGCACGCCGCCATCAGCGGGGCGCAAATCATGACCACCGTCATCGTGGCACCGCTCGGGGTGGTGGCCATCGCCGCCAACTCGTTTGCCATCATCATCGAGAGCATCTGCTACATGCCCGGCTACGGCATCGCCGAAGCCGCCACCACCCTGGTGGGGCAGTGCGTCGGCGCGGGGCGGCACAAGCTGCTGCGGCGGTTTGCCAACATCACCGTGTGGGCGGGCATGATCATCATGGGCATCATGGGGGCACTCATGTACCTCACCGCCCCGCAAATCATCAGCGTGATGACCCCCGTGGCCGACATCCGCACGCTGGCCGTGGAGGTGCTGCGCATCGAGGCCTTCGCCGAGCCGATGTTCGCCGCCGCCATCGTGGCCTACGGCGTGTTCATCGGAGCGGGCAGCACGCTCGCCCCCAGCCTGATGAACTTCGGCAGCATCTGGGGCATCAGGCTTCCGCTGGCCTTCCTGCTCGCCCCCGCCATGGGGCTGCGCGGCGTGTGGCTGGCCATGTGCATCGAACTGTGCTTCCGCGGGGCGATATTCCTCGTCCGCCTGTGGGGCTGCAAGTGGGAGCCGCCGTCTTAGCTACGAGCTACAAGCTACGAGCTACGAGCTACAAGCTACAAGCTACAAGCTACAAGTAGCGGGTAGGCACACCCCGCATGGCACTCGTAGCTCGTAGCTTGTAGCTTGTAGCTCACTAATCACTAATCGTTAATTATGCAATACGATTTCGACACCGTCATCCCCCGCCGGGGGACCAATTCCTACAAATGGGACACGCCCGCCGAAGAAGGCGTACTGCCCATGTGGGTGGCCGATATGGACTTCCGCACCGCCCCCGCCATCACCGAAGCCCTGCAACGCCGCGTGGCGCACGGCGTGTTCGGTTACACCCGCGTGCCCGATGCCTACTACGAGGCGGTGACCGGGTGGTTTGCCCGGCGGCACGGGTGGAGCTTCGACCCCGCGTGGATTATCTACACCAGCGGCGTGGTGCCCGCCGTGTCCGCCATCATCAAGGCCATGACGCGCCCGGGCGACACGGTCATCGTGCAGACACCCGCCTACAACTGCTTCTACTCGTCCATACGCAACAACGGCTGCCTGCTCGGCTCGAACCGGCTGCTGGAGGACGGGGGACGGTACACCGTCGACTACGAGGGGCTGGAACGCCTCGCCGCCGACCCGCGCGCCACGGCGCTGCTGCTGTGCAACCCGCACAACCCCACCGGGCGGGTGTGGACGCGGGACGAGCTGCGGCGCATCGGCGACATTTGCCTGCGGCACGGCGTATTCGTCATCGCCGACGAGATACACGGCGAGCTTACCTACGAGGGACACGACTCCACGCGCTCCGCCTCGCTGGGCGACGACCTGCTGCGAGGCTCGGCCACGCGCCTGTCGCCCAGCAAGGCGTTCAACATCGCGGGCTTGCAGATTGCCAACATCGTGGCGGCGGACGGCGAGGTGAGGCGGCGCATCGACCGGGCCATCAACGACAACGAGGTGTGCGACGTGAACCCCTTCGGCGTGCTGGCCACCATCGCCGCCTACAACGAGGGCGGGCCGTGGCTCGACGAGCTGCGACAGTACCTTTGGGGCAACTACCAATACCTTTGCCGCTTCCTCGGCGAACGGCTGCCGGGCTGCACGGCGTCGCCGCTCGAAGGGACGTACCTGCCCTGGCTGGACTGCCGCCGCACGGGGCTTGCGAGCGACGAACTGGCCGGTCGCCTGCTGCGCCGCCAACGCCTGATGGTGAACCCCGGCACGATGTACGGCCCCGGCGGCGAAGGATTCCTGCGCCTCAACATGGCCTGCCCGCGCGCCCTGTGGCAAGAGGGGTTGGAACGGCTCGCCAACGGGTTGGACGCCGCCCCCGCATCCCCGAAGGAAGTGCGTTGAAACGGGGCGTGCCGGATGGGGGAACACGGATGACACGGATTGGACCGATTAGCACGGATGCCCCGCCGCCCCCCTTTTTACTTTATCCTTTCACCTTTATACAAACCAAGATTTCAATTATAAGAGATATGGAACTCCAACAATTCCTTGACTACGTGAAGACCGGGCAGCCCCTCGACACCGAGGAGATAGGCCGCTTCATGGACCGGATGAGCGACGAGGCCCGGCGCGTCACGTTCGAACTGAACGCCGCCTACCATGCGCCCGACGAGGTGCGCCGCCTGC
>CALUML010000066.1 GCA_944321745.1 uncultured Bacteroidales bacterium | reverse complement strand
GTTCCATCTATTTTATTGCCGACGGGAACGGTGTGACGCGTTGGAACGTCATCGTGAAAGAAGCCGACGGCCCGGCATTGGCCACTGTAGCAGAACAGACCGAAATGCCGACCGAGATATCCCTCAACACCGACTTTACCGTAAAGACCGCCATCACCAACACGGGAGCCGACTTCACGGGCGATGTCATGGTGATACTGGTGAACGGCCAAGGCAGCGTTGTATATGCAACCGCCAGCCAGCAAGTAACCGTAGCCAGGGATGCGACTACCCAGCAACTGACCTTCACCGGAAACGTGAACAGCGACGACGTGACAACCGGAGAATACACGCTCGCCGTGGCCTACCTGATGGGAGGCCGGTATTTCCCCATCACCCTCAACACGGTGACCGTGCTGCCCGACCCGACGGCTTATGAACTCGGATTGGCCGACCGCCCGCAATTCCCGGGAACGGCAATAATAGGTCAAGACTTCACGTATGCCGCCACAGTGGTAAACAATGGTGGCGGAGCATTCAATGGCGAATTGTTCGTAGAAGTGTACGGGATAGTGGACACCCCGTATGGTTCGAGCGTGGGCGAAGTAGTATGGACTTCGGAAGGGCAGGAAATCTCCGTGGCAGCCGATGGCGGAACAACCAACTTCAGCATGGTGTGCAATGTGCCCGAATTGGCTTCCGGCACATACGCCATTGCGTTGAGCGATGGGAAGAATGTGCTTGCCACGGCAGAGGGAGCGGCTTATCTGCTTATCGACTTCGTGAGTGCCACCGACCCCATCATGTCGCTGGCTGCCGACCCGGAATATCCGAGAACCATCATATTGGGTCAAGAATTTACTTTCACCGCCCAGTTGCAGAATGCGGGCGGAGGCGAGTTTAAGGACAATGTGATACTGGAGTTGAACCAGCAAGGCCTGTCGGGCAATTGGACACCTGTATGGACATCCGCACCGCAAGAAGTGACCGTGGCTGCCCATAGCACAGGCACGTACACCTTTACCGGCACGATAGCGGAAGCCGACCTGCAACCGGGCGTGTACTATTTCTCGGTGGGGACTACCGAAACATCATTTGGCAATGCCGATGGTTACGACCTGTTCGGCGCACAGTTCCTTTCGGCCACCGAGCCCATCATGTCCCTGGCAGCCGACCCCACCTTTGCTTCCCCCATCAAAGAGGGCGAAGACCTCACCGTGAGCGTGCAGTTGAAGAACGCGGGCGGCGGCGACTACACAGGCGAAGTGATGGCTGTCATCATGGATGCCGAGAATTACCCGCAAGCCCAAAGTGAGCCGCAAGCCGTGACCGTACCTGCCAACGGCACGTATGACTTCACAGCCACCATCTCCACCGCTGACCTTGCCCCAGGCAACTACTTGGTGGGCATTGTCTATGAAGAAAGATACCTGCTCGGGTCTGATGCAAGCGGCGAAGGCACGTTTGCCCTCGAAATACAGGAATCCACCGCTTTGCAGGCTGTGGACGGCGTGGCCGTGGTCATCTACCCCAACCCCGCCACGGACTTCGTGATGGTGAACAACGGCACGGGCATCGACCAGGTGCGCCTCTACTCGCTCACGGGCGCGCTCGTGCTGGATGAAGCGGTGAACGGCACGGCCTCGCACCGCCTCGACCTCGACCGCCTGCCCGCCGGCGCGTACCTCCTCAGCGTGGACACGCCCGAAGGCATCATCACCGAACGCATTATGAAAGAATAGCATATGAACCCACGAGGGGTTGCCGCCCCTCCCTTGACCGACAAGCCGGGCATACCAGCCCGGCTTGTCGCGTTTTATACAGTCGTTCCTTAAAAACATCCGTTTCTTATTTTGACCTATCCTCTTATTCTCCCTGCCGGGGCACGAGGGCGAAGTGGGCGGGCACGTCGCCAGTGGGGTAACTCCACGCTTTGTGGCCATCGGTGGCGAAGCAGTAAATCATGCCGGGCACGGTGTAGCTGCGGGCATCGGTCAGGTACACATCGCGGGTGGTGGGGTGCACCATGATGCCGTAGGGCGATTCCACTTCGGTGCCATCGGTGATGAGGCGGTCGGTCACGGGGCGGGCGGTGCGCACATCGATGATGCCGTAGCCGTTGGTGGGCGTGGTAGCTCCGCCACTCCAGTCTTGCCCGCAGTAGTAGAGGGAGTCACCTGCCAGGCACAGGTTGGATACGGCCAGGTCGAGTGTGTCGGTCACGGTGTCGGTGGCGGGGTCGAGGCGCAGGAGACGGGCCGGTTGGTCGGCGTAGTTGCCGCGCGAGGTAACCCACAGCTGCCCGTGGCGGTCGGCACGCACGCGGTGGAGATTGGGAGCCACGGGGATGCGTTTTTCTTCCTCGAAGGTGGCCAGGTCGATGACGGAGAGGGTGTTGTCGTAGTCGGGGTACAGGTATCCGCCGGAGTTGGCCACGTAGATTTTGCCGCCCGCCACGGCCAATTCATCGGGTTGGTAGCCCACGACGCATTCGGCCACGATTTGTAGGGTGGCGGTGTCCACTTTGGCCACGTAGCCCTGTTGGCGTTGGTCGGTGTCGACGGGTCCCGCGTAGGAGGTGACGTAGGCGTAGCCTTCGTGGAAGGCGATGTAGCGGCAGTTGGGGATGTCCACCTGCCCGATGCGGCGCGGGAGGGGATAGGGGATGCTGTCAACGTGGTTGAGGCGCATCACTTCCACTTTGCCCGAGCCGTTGAGTACGGCGTAGAGGCGGCCTCCGTAGAGCTTGAGGTCGTTGCCGGCGTCGCCCAATTCCATGACGGCGGAGGGGTTGGCTGCGGCGTACACGTTGCGGGTGTACTGGGCCGTGGTGTAGTCGTAATAGTCCAATGTGGCCTTGTTGCTGCCCATGTTGCCTTCGTTGAGCAGGAAGAAGCCTGCGTATCCGGTGTACTCGGGCTGCCCCACGTTGCCGCCTTCGGGGCCGGGTATTTCCACTTCCTGGCGGCAGGAGATGAGTGATAACAGGAGCAGGACTCCCCACCCTCTCCGGAAGAGGGGCTTTAAGCTGTTGCGGTTTGTTTTCGTTGTTTTCATTGTCTTTATTGTTTTTGTTTAATAATAAGAGAGTTCAGCATAGAGAACAGGGGTAGGCTGCCCTTCGGGCTGTAGCGTGATGCGTATGCCCGCCGGGGCAGGTGTTGCGTATGGGTGGAGGTTTGCCGTTACTTCACCACTTTCGCCGTCGCTCCGTTGCATCGCAGCACGTAGGTGCCGTGGGGCAGGGTGCTGGTGTCGATGCGGTTGTCGCCGCTTTGGAGTTTCGTGGTGAGCACCGCCTTGCCAGCGAGGTCGTACAGCGTGGCCCGCTGCGCCGCCTCGGTGCGCACCACGAGGTAGTCGGTGAAGGGGTTGGGCCAGGCGTGCACTTGCAGGGTGGGGCGCGTCAAACCGGTAGTCGGCGCGTCGCCCCCAGCTTCGGGGAAGACCGGCATGGCCGGGAACCAATAATAATCGTCCAACCGGAGCGTTTCGAGCAGCTCGCCCGTCTTGGCATCGACAAAGTGAACCCAGTTCTTCTGATAGTGCGTCAGCCAACCCGACTCGGTGGCGGTGCACACCAGCCTGTTGGTGCGTGGGTCCACGCGAAAGCCCGCCCCGTAGAACATTTGTTTATACTGCAGGTCTTGGTCCGGCAGGGTGAAGAAGTCCTCCTCAAACGTGTCGGCATCGATGTCGTATTTCACAATGCGGCTGCCTTCCGATGCCCAACGCCCGCCCGGCATGAAGTAGAGCACGTTCGACTGCACCCCGGCACAGAACGTGCCTGCCCGCCAGGCTCCCCAACCGCCGGTCAGCTCCAAGCCCTCGGGCAAGGGGTGTTCGGAGGTCGCCAAGGTGGATGGGTCGATGCGCAGCAGAGCCGAGGTGCCGTTTCCCGTATCATCAGGTGTGAGTGTGCCCCACACGGTGCCGTCCGTTGCCACGGTCAGGGCGTACAGCGTGGGGAAGTCCAGGGTGTCCGTCAGCATGTCGGTCTGCGGGTCGATGACCAGCACGCCCACTCCCTGCTTGGCGGCAAAGACCTTACCGCCCGCCTGCACCATTGAGCCGATTTGGCCGGAATAGAGGCCGCCGCCCCCCGTGCCTTCCACCAAACCGCCCACCTGCATGCGGGCAATGTCGAAGACGAAAACCCCGTTGCTTGCGCCGATATACCCTTTGTCCGGCGTGAGGCCGAGGAAAGAACGCCCGTCGCCTCCGCCGATGTTCTCAAACGAGGCCACCTTCTCCAGCGTGCGGGCATCGGCCACCACCAGGCGGCCTCCCACACCCTGTTCGTTGTCCGTGCCGTTGTTCGCCTGCTTGGACACGAGGTAAAACTTGCCCTCGTGCAGGCAGCCGAACTGCGTGGTAATGCCCAGCACCTCCGTCCCTCCGCCGGGCAGGGGATTGGCCTCGCGATACACGCGATAGTGCATCGTGTGGTCGGCATCGAGGTAGTTCAGCGAACCGTAGTCGTGTCCGAACCAATCTTCGTTGACGAAGTAAATGCCCCCGTCCGTCGCCTCGAAGGCGAAAGCCCGGCTGCACCAGGCAGCCAGGCTTATCATTATCCATACCAACAACTTCCTCATTGCGCCACCACTTTTACGGTTTCAGCATCCAAGCGAACCACATACACGCCTGCCGCGGGCAAAGCCACCTGCACGTGGCCGACAGCCTGTCCCGCGTAGCAACGATGCCCGTCCAAGGTGTACACGGCCAGCGCGGCATCCGAGGGGCTGTACACGTGCAAGGTCAATCCCTCCGCACGCACCCACGACGCGGCAGCCGGACGGTCAAGCCCCGTGCCCTGGCCGGGGTCGGAGCCGGAGACTTGGGCATGGAACACGGCCAAGTCCTCGCCGTACAGGCTGAGGGTGAGGGTGAGCGTTGCCCCTACGGGCAAGGCGGCTTCCTCGGCCAAGGTGAGGGTAAGCCCGTTTTCCAAAAGCGTGGTTTCAGTAGGCAAGGTATCGCCACCCGACACGGAAAGCACGGCGGCCACCGCGGATTGTTCCACTTCGAGCAAAGCCCGGTTGAACGTTGCGGCAAAGCTGCGCACGTCCGCATCGACCACCGGCAAGTTGTCTTGCGTTTCGGCCATGCCCGGCTCAACAGTCGCCACTTCCAAAAACGGAACGATATTCGCGAAGTTCTTCCAATACGAGGCGGCCTGATAGCTTGCCACGGCCTCCTCGCCCGGCACATACAGCAGGCAAGTGGCGGTGGGCACGTTGCTGAACGAGCTGGAGCTGGCCGAGGGAGCCGTGGGCGTGGCCACCATCTCGATACGCTCAAGCGAGGAACAGCTGGCAAACGCATTTGTCCCGACCTTTCCCGTTATCTCGCCTTTCACGATGACCGACTTCAAAGCGCGGCAACTCTGGAACAGCTGATTGTTCAAGGCTTGGACGCCTGTGCCGAGCACCGCCTGCTGCAACTGCGCGTTGTTGCGGAAAGCCGCATTGCCCAAGCTGGTTACGTGGTCGGGCACGAGCACTTCGGTGAACGTGCATCCCTCGAAAGCATACGTGCCTATCGAAGTGAGGGCGGGAGTCATCGGGAGGGTATCCAGCCCGGTGCAATTGTAGAACGTGTAGTTGCCGATTGAAGTCAGCCCGTCGGGCAGTTGGAGGTTCTTCAGCGAAGTGCAGCCCTCGAACAGGCGATGGGGCAAGTCCGTAACCCCGGCGGGCAGCACCACGCTGTCGAGTGCCGAGCAGTTGGAAAAGGCGTATCTGCCCAGGCTCTCCAGCGACTCCGGCCACGTAACCGAAGCCAGCAGCTTACAGTTTTGGAAAGCGTATTCGCCTATTTCCGTTACTGCCCCGTCCATCTGCACGCTTTCCAAGGCGGAGCAGTACGCGAAGCACCGGTCAGGAATTACCGTCACCCCGCTGCCGATTTCCATACGGGTAACACTCTGCATGTAGGAGAAGGCATACGCCCCCACTGCGGTTACCTTGTCGGGGATGACGAGCGTGCCGGTAATGGCGTTGCAACCATAGAACGCCCTGCTCCCGATAGTCGTCAAGGTTTCCTGCAAGGGTAAGGCCGCCAGTTGGGAGCAATTGTAGAAGGCATAGCTGCCCACCTCTTCCACACTCCCGTGGCAAGTAAGCGTGGCCAATGCCCCGCAGCCATAGAAGGCATAATCGGGCACCTTCGTTACCCCGTCGGGCAAAGCCACCGATGCCAAGGATTCGCAACCCCGGAACACACCCTCGCCCAGGCTGTCCAACGTGGCAGGCAGGGTGATGACGGACAAGGAATCGCAGTCGCGGAACGCTTCCTCGCCTATGCTCGCAAGACCGTCGGACAGGCTGACCGCATCCAAGGTGGTACAGCCATAGGCGAAGTGTCCCGGCAGCCCGATCGTGGACTCAACCGTCAGCGACTTCAGGGCCGTGCAGCCCTCGAACACCGATTGCCCCAGTTGCTGCACGGAGGCGGGCAGGCGGTAGGCCGACAGGCTCGTGCAACCGAAATAGGCACTGTCGCCCACCGAAACCAAGCGGTCGGTTTGCGACTCGTCCCCGGCCACATCAAGTGCGGTACACCCGGCAAAGGCGCGTGCCCCCACGCTGGTTACCTGCGAGAGGTCCGCTTGCCGCAGCGCAGTACATCCCTCAAAGGCCGAAGCCCCCAACTGAACGCCCGCTTCGGCAGCTTGCGCGGGCAACGTGAGCGAAGCCAAGGCTGCCCCGCTGAATGCGCCCGTGCCCACCTGCTGCACGCCAGAGAGGTCCGCTTCCGTCAGAGCGGGCAAGGCGGCAAAGGCATACGCACCCACCGACTTCACTTGTCCCAGGTTGATGGAAACCAAGCTGTGGCAACCCACGAAAGCACTGTCGCCCACCGTGGCCACACTGGTCGGCAAGACCACCGCCGTCAGTTGACCGCAACCGGCAAACGCTCCCCGACCTACCGAGGTAACGGCGTAGTCCTTGTCGTCTATCGTAACCGTGTCGGGCACCGTAACCGTACCGACATAGGCGAGGTAGTCTTCCGAGAACACCACGGCAGCCTCCGTGTCGGAGATAGGGACGCAGGCCACGGGCTTGTCGCCCACCGTGAGCGTTACCGTGTCGGTCGTGGCGCGGTTGTCGTAGTCTTCTATTGCCGTGCCGCTCACCACGCAATAGTATTCGCCTGCATCGTCGGCTGTCAGGGACTCGAATGAGAGGGTGGCCGCCGTGCCGGTCGTCACGGGCTGACCGTCCTTGTACCACTGATACGTCAGCCCCAGTCCCTTCGCGCTGACCGTGAGCGAGGCGGCATCGCCCATGCTCGCCCAAAGGTCTTGCGGCTGCGTCTGAATGCGCACCTGCGCCGGGCCGTGCTGCGGGGCGGCTTCGTGGTCTTTCCACGCTTGCGAAATCATATCGACAGCCCAGTTCCAGCCATCCCAGCAGCCGTCGCTCAGCCTGCGCCCGGTAATGCCCACGCTGGAGTATCCCCAGTTAGCTTCGCGCGAGTCCTTCACCCAGTAGCTCCAGTAGCCGACGTACCAGCCACTGCGCCACCAGTCGCCGGGGGCGGTAGCCTCCCAGCCGTCGTAGTCGTAGCCATCAATGTAGATGACCCCGGCGGAGTCGGGTGTCAGGGTTTCGCCGTCGCGCGTTACGCTGAACTGGCCGTCGCCGTTGGCATCGTAGCCCAGCCCGGCCACCGTGCTGCCATACTGCGTGCCCGTCTGCGTCATGATGTAAAAGTGCTTGTCGGCTTCCACAATGGCACGTATCATGGCTTCGCCCGTGCCGTCGGCCTCCTCGGTCCAGCGGTAGCCCCACACCAGGGAAGTGGGCTCGTCGTCAAAGTTCCATTGCACGGCAAAGGCGGCTTCGTTCTCGCCCTCGCCCACCCAGAACTCAATGTCGTCGAACGAGAACTGGTCGGTCGTGGGCTTCGGGTCGCGCCCGCTCCGGGTGGTTACCACCTGCCCGCTTTTCAACTTGTACGGTACGCCTTGCACCGTGAATTGCGCATGCGCCACGGCACACAAGGCCACGGCACAAAGCGCGGATAGCAGTCGTTTTGTCTTCATACTCTTTGTTGTTTAAGTTGGTTAGTTGCTTGATTCGTTACTTGTCGGTTTAGCGTTTCACCGCCTTGAGCGTCCGGGATGCGCCGTCGTCGGTGCGCAGTTCCAAGAGGTAGACACCCGCAGGCAGGTGCGCCCCCGGCAGGGTGTTGCCGCCCGCCTCCACAACGGCATTTGCCAGCGGCACGCCCGCCGGGGTGTAGAGGGTGAGCCGGGCGCGGCACGGGGTCTGCACGCGCCAACCGCCGCCGGGCAGGGACAGCACCTCCCATCCCGCCGCGGACGGCGAGGCCACCCCGGAGGCCGGTTGCAAGTCGGGGTGCAGGTCGGTAATGCCGCTTATCTCGGTGGAGCATTCGCCCAGCCAGCCGTTCATTTGCAGCACGCCGGTATAGACCTTGATGAAGTCAATGCCCGGCAGGTGCACGGGTTGCCCCACGGAGTCCACCGCCCAGTCTATCTTGAAGCTGCACAGGTCGCTCGTGTTGGGGTGGTTGTCGGCATAGCCCCAGTCGTAAGCATAGAGCACGTAGTACGAGCGGTTGCCGCTTTCGTCCACGCCGTTGTCGGGCAGGCGCGTGCCTTCGAACACGAGGCTGTCCGCCTCCAGCCACTCCGGCCAATAGGACTGGGTGTGGAAGAGGTTGCGTTCCACATAGCCGCTACCGCCCTGGTTGTCGTGCCAGGCGATGTAGGCCGTGTCGGTCAGGTTCGGGTCGTCGGGATGGGGGACGGCAGGCCGCGCGGGGTCGGGACGGCGGTACACCACCCGGTAGCCGTGGCGCGTGGCGGGTCGGGCGTATTCGCTGCCCGCCAGCTCGTACCAGGTGTCGTCGGGCAGGCCGTTGCCGTTGGTGTCGCGGCTCACCATGACGATGCCCGGCTCGCAGCTTCCGCCTTTGGGGGCATCGGGGTTGGGGTTGGCGGCGGCGTAGAAGGCGTTGCCGCACACCTTGAAGTCGTAGCCTTCGTCCGCGTTGGCAATGGTGTGGTCGAAGCCCACCACCACGTAGCCGCCCCAGGCACCCAGCGACAGCAGCGAGCCGTTTTCCTGTCCGGCAATGTATTCCTCGGCCTTTCGGCGGAGGTCTTCTTCCGTGTCGCCTTCCTCGTAGGCGGGCAGCTCGTTGACGAACTGCCCCGGCGCGGGACGGTACTCGAACACGGTGCTGATGTAGGGCGATTGCGCCCCCGCAGCCGCCACACCGACGGCCATTCCCAGTAAAGTAACCTTCAGTTTCATATCTATTGGTTGTTTACCCCTCAACCCCCTAAAGGGGGCTTAGGGTTGATTATTCGTACAAAATAGCGTCGAGCCTCTCCTCACAGTGAGAGAGCATGTGCCCCTATCCGCCCGCAAGCGGATGCCCCCTTTAGGGGGGGCGGGGGTCACCTGCCTACCAGGACGAAGTGTGCCGGGATGTCGCCCGTGGACACGTGCCACTTCTGCCGCCCGTCGGGGCCGAAGCAGTAGAGCGTGCCGGGGGTGACGTAGTTCTTCGCATCGGTCACATATATGTCCTTCGTGAGCGGGTGCACCATGATGCCGTAGGGTATCTTGATGTCCTCGTCGGTGCCGTCGATAATGAAGCGGTCGGTGAGCAGCTGCCTGGTGCGCACGTCGATGATGCCGTAGCTCACCGTGTTGTCCATCTCCACGTAGCTCCATTCGGTGCTGTAGAGGTAGAGCGAGTCGCCGTCAATCCAGAGGTTAGAGCAGGGGATGTCGAGCGTGTCCGTCACCGCGTCGTTGCGCGTGTCCACGCAATAGAGGCGCGAGGGGACGGTGTAGTAGTCGCCGCGCGAGGTGACCCACAGCTGCCCGTGGCGGTCGGCGCGCACGCGGTGCAGGTTGATGGCCACGGGGATGCGCTTCACCTCGGTGAAGGTGACGAGGTCGATGACCGACAGCGTGTTCTCGTAGTTGGGCACCATGTAGCCTCCGGAGTTGGCCACGTAGATTTTCCCGTTGACTATGGCCAGCTCGTCAGGTTGGAAGCCCACCAGGCATGTGGCCACCACCTCCAGCGTGGCGGTATCGACCTTGGCCACGTAGCCCGTCTGCTTGTATTCGGGGTTGATTTGCACGGGTCCGGCGTAGGAGGTGACGTAGGCGTAGCCTTCGTGGAAGGCGATGTAGCGGCAGTTGGGGATGTCCACCTGGCCAATGCGGCGGGGCAGGAGGTAGGCGCAGGTGTCGGTGCGGCCGATGCGCATGACCTCGACCTTGTTCGAGCAGTTGACCACAGCGTAGAGCCGCCCGCCGTAGAGCTTGAGGTCGTTGCCCACGTCGCCCAGCTCCTTGGGCACGGTGGGGTTGGCCGCGGCGTAGACGTTGCGAGTGTAGCGGGCGGTGGCGTAGTCGTAGTAGTCGAGGGTGGCCTTGTTGCTGCCCATGTTGCCTTCGTTGAGCAGGAAGAAGCCCGCGTAGCCGGTGTGCTCGGGCGTGCCTGCGGGCTCGGTTTCGGGGCGGAATATCTCGGCTTCCTCGCGGCAGGCGGGCAGCAGCAGGGCGAGGAGGAGGCCTCCCCAACCCCTCCGAAGGAGGGGCTTCGTTTGCTTTGCATGTGCCATGTTGTACATATTATATATATAATGAATATCCGTAATCTGACCACCCCTTGCCATACCCCTCCGGCACTACGTGCCACCTCCCCTATCTTAGGGGAGGAGCTGGGTTACTCCGTCCGCGAGGCTTTCGCGGAAACCCCGGCAAGCAAAACATGCTATTTACATATCAATCTGCCTATTTCCGACGAGCGTTTGCCGGTACTTCCGACGGGCGTTCGTCGGTACCTCCGGCTTGCGCTTGTCAGTACCTCCGACGAGCGGTCGTTGACACCGTCAACGAGCGTTCGTCGGAACCGCCAACGAGCGTTCGTTGGCACCGTCAACGAGCGGTCGTCGGCAGGGGCAGGAAACGCATCTCTTTAATATATTCTGTATCAAGCGGGTTTCCATTGCCTGCTTTTCCCCGCCGGGCGGGTTTCGGGTGCTTTTGCCGCTGCAAAAGCGGTTGTTTCCGCCTGCACCGGCCCTCCGGGGGGGAGGCGGGGCATCCTGCCGACGTGCATACATCTGTTGGCATGGCGGCGGGGGCGGGTTCAGAGCGTGCACCGCACCGTGAGCTTGTAGTTGCGGCCCGGCATGGGGTAGTTGGCCACCACCTCGTATTGCTGGTTGAGCAGGTTGTTGACCTCGAGGGCGAGGCCCAGCCCCCAGCGGGCGAAGCGGAAGTCCTTGGCCAGCCCGAGGTCGTGCGTGTACCAGGGTTGCTCGTGGTTGGCGGGGATGTTGGCCGACGAGGTGTAGCGTTCGCCCACGTAGATGAAGCTGTAGTTGAGCTGCCAGGTGCCGTAGGTGAGCCGCGCCACGGCCGAGCCGCTGTGCCAGGGGACGGAGGCGACTTGGCCGCCGTAGGTGCCCGCGGAGGGGCCGTTGTCGGCGGGGGCGG
>CALUML010000065.1 GCA_944321745.1 uncultured Bacteroidales bacterium | reverse complement strand
TGGCCTCGGTAAACGCCGCAAAGGTCATGCGGCAACGATACTATCCCTCGCTTTCCATCGGACTGCTAAAGGCCTATTTGAGTAATATTTACATGCTCAAAAGAATTTTTAGCAAGTCCGGTCTGAAACCGAACAGAACTTTTAATACTAAACTTATCAAAGAACTATTTGGCATAGTGGCAGAAGCCGCTTAGCCGATATGTTGAATTTTAACGGACTATTATTTCTACAAAATTTTCTTCTCCACGTTCACCTTTGCATAAACCTGTGCGGACGCAATGCTGCCATACTCCAAAATTTTGCTGGCCGAGTAGAATTCCGCACCTGCCGTTATCTCCAGTGTTCCGCCAAATATCGGCCGCCGTGACAAGTGAATATCCGCTCAGCCCGACGTAGAGCGTGCAGGTTTTCAGAAAGGCGATAAAGCCCTTACTGAAATCCTTGTCCATCTCCTTTCAAGGCATAGTTGCCTCCTTATATTGCCTGAGATATCTCTTTAGGCAAATTATAACGGTCTAATCAAAAATCGGCTCATATTCATAGCCGACTAATTTGACTAATTTGACTAATTTCGTTACATTTGATTTCCCATAGTTTTACCCATTTACAATAATTGCGCTTTTCTCGAAAGCATAGCGAGCCATATAGAGAAAAGGTTACACAAAAGCCGTCATAAGACGGAAAGCGGGCAAAAACATTCCTTGGGATGGTCTGATGACCGGAAGGGCATTATGCGCACTTCTTGTTGCAGTTCTCATTTTTTCCTACTTTTGCATCGGGGCTGAGAAGGGAGGGAAAAAGGAGAAAGGGAAAAGGAGAAAGTCCAAGGCCAACGGCCTTGTGGCATTCAGCGTAGGGCAACGCCCTACGGGGAGGTACAACCTCATCCGCGTAAATCTGCGTCATCTGCGGGAAACAATGGGAAACAATGGGAAATAAGCTGAAATCCCCATGCGAATAGCCATTTTCGGAAATACATACCGCGAAGTCATCCTGTCGCACATCCGGCAGGTAGTCGATTGCCTGCGGCGGCACGAGGTCACGTTCTTGTTCGACAAGCAGCTGTACGACTTCGCCGACCCCGCCCTACACCTCGGCCGGGAGCGGGTGGAAATCATCGACACCGACCGCTTCGCCGCCGACCTCGCCCTGAGCATCGGAGGCGACGGCACGTTCCTCACCACGGCCTCGCGGGTAGGCGACAAACGCATCCCCATCCTGGGCATCAACCTCGGGCGGCTGGGTTTCCTGGCCGACGTGGCCGACCCGGACATCCCGAAAGCCCTGGAAGCCTTCATGCGCCACGACTGCCTGATAGAGGAACGCACGCTGCTGCGGGTGGAAACGTCGGACGGCACACCGCTGGACTACCCCCACGCGCTGAACGAGGTGGCCGTGCTCAAGCAGGACAGCTCGTCCATGATCAGCATCGACACCAGTGTGAACGGCGAAATGGTGCACACCTACATGGCCGACGGCCTGCTGGTGTCCACCCCCACCGGCTCCACGGCCTACTCCATGAGCGTGGGCGGCCCCATCCTGGTGCCGCAGGTGCAGGGGTTCGTCCTCTCGCCGGTATCGTCGCACAGCCTGAACGTGCGCCCGCTGCTCATCCCGGACTCGTGGTGCATCGACCTGGAGGTGCACAGCCGCAACGGCCACTACCTGGTGTCGGTGGACGGACGCTCGCGGGTGATGGAGCAAAGCACCCGCCTGCACATCTCCAAGGCCGACTACACCATCCGCATGGTGAAGCAACAAGGCTATACCTTTTTCGACACGCTGAAGAACAAACTGATGTGGGGCGTGGACAAAAGGAACGGGTAGGGAGCTACGAGCTACGAGCTACGAGCGCGGGTTACAAGGCCAACGGCCTTGTGGCATTCAGCGTAGGGCAACGCCCTACGGCTGGTCGGTGGCAACGTGTTTTCCACCCGGAATAACAGAACAACGGAATAACGGAACATTTGCCACAAATAGTAAATAGTAAATCGTCCAATCGTAAATTGCAAATTGTCCAATCGTAAATCAACCCATATGCGCATCGTTTTCATGGGCACACCCGACTTCGCGGTGGAAAGCCTCAAGACTTTGATAGAAAATGGATACGACGTGGCGGGCGTGGTCACCATGCCCGACAAGCCCGCCGGGCGGGGGCACAAGCTGCAGCAGTCGCCCGTGAAGCAATACGCCCTGGCGCACGGCCTGCCCGTGCTACAACCCGAGCGGCTGAAGGACGAAGCATTCCTCGCCGCCCTGCACGCCCTGCGGGCCGACGTGCAGGTAGTAGTGGCCTTCCGCATGTTGCCCGAAGCGGTGTGGGCCATGCCACGGCTGGGCACGTTCAACCTGCACGCCTCGTTGCTGCCGCAATACCGGGGCGCCGCACCCATCAACTGGGCCATCATCAACGGCGAACAGGAGACGGGCGTGACCACCTTCTTCCTCACCCACGAGATTGACACGGGACGCATCATCCTGCAAGAGCGCACCCCCATCACCCCCACGGACACCGCCGGCACCGTGCACGACCGCCTGATGCACCTGGGAGCCGCCCTCGTGCGCCGCACGCTCGACCTGCTCAAGGCGGGCCGGGTGGAAACCGTGGATCAGGCGCAATTCATGCCCGATACCGGCACGCTGAAGCCCGCCCCGAAAATATTCAAGGAAACCTGTGAAATCAACTTCGCACAACCCGTGGAAGCGGTGTACAACTTCGTACGCGGGCTATGCCCCTACCCGGCGGCATGGACGGGCGTGACACTGCCCGGCCACTCCGCACCTATTATATTAAAGGTATATGAAGTGGAGAAAGTCCCCGCCCCCCCCACGCACGTGCCCGGCACTGCCGTGCCCGGCGGCAAAGGCGAAGTGCGGGTGGCCTGCACCGACGGCTATGCCATACTCCGCTCCGTGCAAGCCCCCGGCAAACGCCGCATGGACATGGCCGACCTGCTCCGGGGACTTCGCCCAGAGTAGCCGATATGCTTTTCTAAAAAACACATCGAGATGACAGACGGCATATCTTTATCCGAACTCACGGGACGCATCGGCGCGACCATCCGCCTCCACTTCGGGCAGCCGGTGTGGGTGCGCGCGGAGGTGAACGAGCTGCGGGTGAACGGCGGCCATTGCTACATGGAGCTGGTGGAAAAATCCGAGCACACCGACAGCGTGGTGGCCAAGTGCCGCGCCACGTGCTGGGCCAACACCTGGCGCATGTTGAAACCCTACTTCGAACAGGCCACCGGGCAGGAACTGCGGGCTGGCCTGCAAGTACTGGTGGCGGTCACGGTGGACTTCCACAACGTGTTCGGGCTGAGCCTCAACGTGCATGACATCGACCCCGTGTTCACCGTGGGCGAACTGGCCGCGCGCCGACAACAGATACTCCGCCGCCTGAAGGCCGACGGCGTGGCCGAGATGAACAAGCTGCTGCCCATGCCCGTACCGGCACAACGGGTGGCAGTCATCTCGTCGGCCACGGCGGCGGGCTACGAGGACTTCTGCAACCAGCTGCGGGGCAACCGCTTCGGCTACGCCTTCCACGTGCGGCTCTTCCCGGCCATCATGCAGGGCGACGGGGCGGCTCCCTCCATCATCGCCGCACTGGACGAGGTGTACGCCGCCGCCGACCGCTACGACGTGGTGGTCATCATCCGCGGCGGGGGAGCCACAACCGACCTGGCAGCCTTCGACTCGTACGACCTGGCGTTGAACTGCGCCCAATTTCCCCTGCCCATCGTGGCAGGCATCGGCCACCAACGCGACGTATCCATCCTCGACATGGTGGCGCACACCAGCGTGAAAACGCCCACCGCCGCCGCCGAATACCTCATCGGCAACCTGCGCCAGGCCGACGAACGGGTGGCGAATGCGCACTTGGCCATCGCGCGGATGTGGCGCAACCGGCTCGAACGCGAACGGCACCGGCTCGAACGCGACAGGCTGCGCATGCACCACGCACTGAAAAGCCGCAGTGCCCGACGCGCCTTCCAGCTGGAGAAACAGGCTGCACGCCTGCGGGCAGCGGTGAAAATGCGGATTGCCCGGCAGGAACACCGGTTGCGGCTGTTGGAAGAACGCATCCGTTCGTATTCGCCCGCCTTCCTGCTGCAACGCGGCTACACCTTCACCACGCTGCACGGCAAACGCATCACCTCCGCCGCAGAGCTGAAGCCGGGCGACCGCCTGCGCACCTACTTCCCCGACGGGGCGGTGGACAGCGAAGTGGTGGAAGCAAGAAAGGTGAAAGTATAAAGGTGAAAGTATAAAGGTGAAAGTATAAAGGTAAAAGTGTAAAGTCATCATCCGCGTTAATCTGCGTTATCTGCGGGAAATATCCATTTTTGCAATGAAAATACTGATATTAGGTGCCGGCAAGATGGGCACATTCCTCACCGACGTGTTGTGCTTGCAGCACGAAGTGGCACTGTACGACACCGACCCCAGGCGGCTGCGGTTCGTATTCAACACGCAACGCATGACCCGACCGGAGGAGATACACGCTTTCGAACCGGAGCTGCTCATCAACTGCGTGACGCTGAAATACACGGTCGAAGCCTTCGACAGCGTACTGCCGCTGCTGCCCCCCACGTGCATCCTTTCGGACATCGCGTCGGTCAAGACCGGCCTGCAAGCCTACTACGAAAGCACGGGACGGCGTTATGTATCGACCCACCCCATGTTCGGCCCCACCTTTGCCACCCTCGACAACCTGAGCACGCAAAACGCCATCATCATCTCCGAGTCCGACCCCGAGGGCAAAGCCTTCTTCCGCAACCTGTACGCCTCGTTGCAACTCAACATTTTCGAATACACCTTCGACGAACACGACGAGACAATCGCCTACTCACTCTCCATCCCCTTTGCCTCGACCCTCACCTTCGCCGCCGTGATGAAGCCCATCGAGGCACCGGGCACCACCTTCAAGCGGCACATGGACATCGCCCGGGGGCTGCTTTCGGAAGACGACTACCTGCTGAGCGAAATCCTGTTCAACCCCCACACCCCCCGCCAGCTCGAAGGCATCCGCACCGAACTGGCCACCCTGCTCGACATCGTGGAGCGCAAGGACACGGATGCCATGCACGAGTACCTGAAACGGGTGCGGAAGAACATCGAATAGCCAAAACAGCGAAAAGTTTTGCCAATCAAAATGATTTCGTACCTTTGTGCCCGCAAAATTGCAAGCAACATAATGTCTAACCTACTAATTTGGATTAGTAAAAACATTGTTTGATTAATGGAAGAAAACAAGAACCTGGCGGCCGAAGCCACCCAAGCTCCCGCCGAAACGGCAACTCCCGTTGCCGCGCAAGAAACCAAGAAGTCACCGGCCGTAAGCGGACCGGACCCGGACTTTGACTGGGATGCGTATGAAAAAGGCGACATCCTCTCCGCCCAGTCGAAAGAAGAAATGAAGCAGAAGTATGACAACACCTTGAACGCCATCAAGGACAAGGAAGTGGTCGAAGGAACGGTCATCTCCATCAACAAGCGTGAAGTCGTTGTCAACATCGGCTACAAGTCGGACGGCGTAGTGCCCATGAGCGAATTCCGCTACAACCCCGACCTGAAAGTGGGCGACAAGGTGGAAGTGTTCATCGAAAGCCAAGAAGACAAGAAAGGCCAGCTCCTCCTCTCACACAAACAAGCCCGCCTCACCCGCGCCTGGGACAAGGTGAACACCGCCCTCGAAACCGGCGAAGTGGTCACGGGCTTCGTGAAATGCCGCACCAAAGGCGGCATGATTGTCGATGTGTTCGGCATCGAAGCATTCCTCCCCGGCTCGCAAATCGACGTGAAGCCCATCCGCGACTACGACCTGTTCGTAGGCAAGACCATGGAGTTCAAGGTTGTCAAAATCAACCACGAATACAAGAACGTGGTCGTTTCGCACAAGGCACTCATCGAAGCCGAACTGGAACAGCAGAAGAAAGAAATCATCAGCAAATTGCAAAAAGGCCAAGTGCTCGAAGGCGTGGTCAAGAACATCACCTCCTACGGCGTGTTCATCGATTTGGGCGGCGTAGACGGCCTCATCCACATCACCGACCTCTCCTGGGGCCGCGTGACACATCCGGAAGAAGTCGTGAAACTCGACCAGAAGCTCAACGTGGTCATCCTCGACTTCGACGATGAAAAGAAGCGCATAGCCCTCGGCCTCAAGCAACTCACCCCACATCCCTGGGATGCCCTCGACCCCAACCTCAAAGTGGGCGACCACGTGAAAGGCAAAGTAGTCGTGATTGCCGACTACGGGGCATTTGTCGAAATCGCCCCGGGCGTGGAAGGACTCATCCACGTATCGGAAATGAGCTGGTCGCAGCACCTGCGCTCGGCGCAAGACTTCCTCAAAGTGGGCGACGAAGTGGAAGCCGTCATCCTCACCCTCGACCGCGAGGAACGCAAGATGTCGCTCGGCCTCAAGCAGCTGAAACCCGACCCGTGGGAAACCATCGAGGAACGCTACCCCGTAGGCAGCCAGCACACGGCACGCGTGCGCAACTTCACGAACTTCGGCGTATTCGTTGAACTGGAAGAAGGCGTGGACGGACTTATCCACATCTCCGACCTGTCGTGGACCAAGAAAGTTAAACACCCCTCGGAATTCACCCAAATCGGCGCCAACCTGGACGTAGTCGTACTTGACATCGACAAGGAAAACCGCCGCTTGAGTCTCGGCCACAAGCAGCTGGAAGAAAACCCGTGGGACCAGTTCGAAACCGTGTTCACCGTGGGCAGCATCCACGACGGTGTCATCGTCGAAATGCTCGACAAGGGAGCCGTAGTCATGCTGCCTTACGGAGTCGAAGGCTTCGCCACGCCGAAACACCTGGTGAAGGCCGACGGCTCGCAAGCCCAGCTGGATGAAAAGCTGCCTTTCAAGGTCATCGAATTCAACAAGGATGCCCGCCGCATCATCGTGTCGCACAGCCGCACTTTCGAAGACGACAAACGCGACGACAAGGGTGAAGGCGAAAGCCCGAAGAAGGCCAAACGCGCCAAGAAGGAAGAACCCATCGTGACCCCGACCATCGAGAAGACCACGCTGGGCGACCTCGATGCCTTGGCCGCGCTGAAGAGCCAGATGGACGCGGAAGCCGCCGCCGAAAAGAAGGCGAAAAAAGCTCCCGCCAAGAAGGCCGAACCCAAGGCTGAAGCCAAGAAGGCCGAAGAAGTGAAGGCTGAAGAACAGCCCAAAGCCGAAGCCCCCAAAGCCGAAGAAGCCGCGGAAACGGAAGAAAAAGCCTAATCATAAGGCTTCATTCATAGAAAAGAACCCCCGATGCCCGGTGCATCGGGGGTTCTTTTCATAATCCCAAATCGGTCATTAGACCATTCGGGATAATCCCAACCGGCATCATTCCCCCGCTGAAATTTTTCCCGCCGGTTGAACTTATAATCGGGGATAAATGTTTACCTTTACGCCCTCACGCACGAATGCACATCCCTATGAAAAGACTCCTGCCCCTCATCGCCTGGTGCCTTTGCCTGGCAGGCCTGCCGCCTGCCTCCGCGCAAAGCGTGGGACTGGTGCTGAGCGGCGGCGGGGCCAAGGGCATGGCGCACATCGGGGTCATCAAGGCCTTGGAGGAGAACGGCATCCCCATCGACTACGTGGCCGGCACGTCCATGGGAGCCATCGTGGGCGGCATGTACGCCATCGGCATGACCCCGGAGGAGATGGTCGCCCTGCTGAAGTCCGACGACTTCAAACGATGGTCCACGGGCGAGGTGGAGCAGCGGTACATCTATTATTATAAGAACGCCGACCCCAGCCCTTCGGTGTTCAACCTGCGCTTCCACGTGGATGCGTCGCACGGCATCGACTCGTTTGCCATCCGCCCCGTGCTGCCTACCAACATGATACCTTCCGTGCAGATGAACTACGCCTTCGTGGAGCTGTTCATGCAGGCCAACGCCGCGGCGGCGGGCGACTTCGACCGGCTGTTCATCCCTTTCCGCTGCGTGGCTTCGGACATTTACAAGAAGGAGGCCGTGGTGTTCCGCCGGGGCGACCTGGGCGACGCCATCCGCGCATCGATGACTTTCCCATTCGTGTTCAAGCCGATAGAGGTGGACGGCAGCCTGCTATTCGACGGCGGCATCTTCAACAACTTTCCCGTGGACGTGATGCAGGAGGACTTCCACCCCGACTTCGTGGTGGGCAGCGTAGTGGCATCGGAACAACGGAAGCCCTCGGCGGACAACGTGTACGAGCAACTGCAGACCATGATCATGGGACACACGGACTACTCCATCCCGGAAGACGAAGGCATCCTGCTGCGCTTCGACCTGGACGACCAGCCGCTGTTCGACTTCGCCAAGGTGGACGAACTGGTGCAGCTGGGCTACGAGCAGACGCTGGCGCAGATGGACGAAATCAAAAGCCGGGTGACACGCCGCCTGCCCGCCGACGAGCTGGACGCGCGCCGCGGGGCGTTCAAGGCGCGGATGCCCGAAGCGCGGTTCAAGGACATCCGGCTGACGGGCATCGACTCGCTGCAACAGCAGTACGTGAGCAAGGTGTTCCGCAACCAGGGCGACACGTTCGGACTGAAGCAACTGAAGGATGCATACTTCGAGCTGGTGTCGGACGAGATGATACACGAAATCGTGCCACACGGCGTGTACAACCCGCGACAAGGCTTGTTCGACCTGCACCTGAACGTGCAGACCGAAGTGCCATTCAAGGTGCAGGTGGGCGGCAACATCTCGTCCACCACCTCCAACCAAGGCTTCGTGGGCCTGCAATACCAAAACATCCGGGAATATGCGCAGACAGCCTACATCGGCGGGCAGTTCGGCAAGATATACAACGGGTTGAACCTGGGCACGCGCATCGACATCCCGTCGCGCCGCAACCTGTACATGAAGGCCGACGTGGTGCTGCACAAGTACGACTTCTACGAAAACAACCGCTTTTTCTACCAGGCGGGACGTGTGTCGGACGTGACGCAGAACGAGCTATACGCCAAGATACGGGTGGGGCTGCCGCTCACGCTGAAAGGGCGGGCGGAATTCGGCCTGGGTTTCGGGCTGCTGAACGACCACTACGTGCAAGACCGCGAGTTGCTGACGGAGACCTCCGTGCCCGACCGCAGCACCTACGCCGTGGGCAGCGTGTTTGCCCAGGCGGACAGCTACACGCTGGACAACGTAATGTACCCCACGGCGGGACACCGCATCGAGGCCTCGCTGCAAGGGCTGTACGGGGTGGAGTCGTACCGCTCGGTCGACTTCCCCAGCCGCAGCATGTCGGGCAAGCGCGACTGGTGGCTGCAACTGAAAGGCCGCTACGAGCAGTATTTCCCCATCGTGCCGCGCTTCGTGCTGGGTGCCCATGCCGAGCTGGCCTTCTCCACCCGCGACTTCGCGCACAACTACACGGCCACCCTCATCCAGTTGCCCGCCTTCACGCCCACGCCCCACAGCCGCACGGTGTTCAACCCCTCCTTCCGCGCCGACCGTTTCGCGGCGGCGGGGGTGAAGCCCATTTTCAAGATAACCGACGCGCTGCACCTGCGCAACGAGACTTACGCTTTCGTGCCCTACCGCACCATCTACCGCCGCCCGGACAACTCGGCAGCCTACTCCGTGCCCTTCACCGAATGGCAATACCTGTCGGAGACTTCGCTGGTGCTCAACCTGTTCGATGTGGCTTCCGTATCGCTCTTCGTGAACTACTACTCGGACGGAACCAGCCCGTGGAACTTCGGCATCAACATCGGCTGCCTGCTGTTCAATGACCGGTTCCTGAAGTAACTCCCGCAAAACCTTAGGGCTACCGCATCAAAATATATAAAAAACCGTATCTTTGCCAAGCAAATACAACCAAACAACACGATATAGTTATGGCAAAAGAATTCAAGTATCAAGAACCCTTCCCCCTGGGGAAGGAAAAGACGGAGTATTACCTGCTGACAAAGGACTATGTGTCCGTGGCCGAGTTCGACGGGCAGGAAGTGCTCAAGGTTGACCCCGCCGGGCTTACCGCCCTGGCCCACGCCGCCATGCGCGACTGCGCCTTCCTGCTGCGCACCGAGCACCAGCGGCAGGTGGCCTCCATCCTGGACGACCCGGAAGCGAGCGACAACGACAAGTTCGTGGCCCTCACCATGCTGCGCAACGCCGAAATATCGGCCAAGGGCGTGCTGCCCTTCTGCCAGGACACCGGCACGGCCACCATCATCGGCAAGAAGGGGCAGCGCGTGTGGACGGGCGGCGGCGATGAAGAAGCCCTCTCCAAGGGCGTGTACCTCACCTACACCCAGGAAAACCTGCGCTACTCGCAGAACGCCCCCCTCACCATGTACGACGAAGTGAACACCGGCACCAACCTGCCCGCGCAGATAGACCTCATGGCCGTGGACGGTGAAGAATACAAATTCCTGTTCATGGCCAAGGGCGGAGGGTCGTCCAACAAGTCGTACCTGTTCCAGGAAACGAAGGCATTGCTCAACCCCGCCACGCTGGAAAAATTCCTGGTGGAAAAGATGAAAACCCTCGGCACGGCGGCCTGCCCGCCCTACCACATCGCTTTCGTCATCGGCGGCACTTCGGCGGATGCCTGCATGAAGACGGTGAAGCTGGCTTCCACCAAATATTACGACGAACTGCCCACCTCGGGCAACGAACTGGGACGCGCCTTCCGCGACCTGGAACTCGAAGCCAAGGTGCTGCGTGCCGCCCAGGAATCGGGCTACGGAGCACAGTTCGGCGGCAAGTACTTCGCCCACGACGTGCGCATCGTGCGCCTGCCGCGCCACGGGGCTTCGTGCTTCGTCGGCATGGCCGTGTCCTGCTCGGCCGACCGCAACGTGAAGGGGAAAATCAACCGCGAAGGCATCTGGGTAGAGAAGCTGGAGGACAACCCGGGCCGTTTCATCCCCGAACGCCTGCGCCAGGCGGGCGAAGGCGATGCGGTCAAGATTGACCTCAACCAGCCGATGAAGGACATCCTGGCCGAACTGACCAAGTATCCGGTAGCCACGCGCCTCTCGCTCACGGGCACCATCATAGTGGGACGCGACATCGCTCACGCCAAGCTCAAGGAACGCCTCGACGCGGGGCAAGGCTTGCCGCAATACATCAAGGATCATCCTATCTACTACGCCGGACCGGCCAAGACCCCGCAGGGAATGCCCTCCGGCTCGTTCGGCCCGACGACCGCCGGGCGCATGGACCCCTACGTGGACCTGTTCCAAGCCAACGGCGGCAGCATGGTGATGATAGCCAAAGGCAACCGCTCGCAGCAGGTGACCGATGCATGCAAGAAGCACGGCGGCTTCTACTTGGGCTCGATAGGCGGGCCGGCGGCCATCCTCGCCCAACAGAACATCAAGAAGGTGGAATGCCTGGAATATCCCGAACTAGGCATGGAAGCCATCTGGAAAATCGACGTGGTGGACTTCCCGGCCTTCATCCTGGTGGACGACAAGGGCAACGACTTTTTCAAACAGATAAAGCCCGCTTGCGTGTGCAAATAACACCCCAAGCCCCCTAAAGGGGGACGTATCAAGGAAAGGGCGCGGAACTTCACAGGGTTCCGCGCCCTTTTTCCATGGCAAAACCTTGCATACCCGGCGGCATGTCCGCTTATTGTTTGCCTATTCTCCATAAATTCCGTACATTT
>CALUML010000064.1 GCA_944321745.1 uncultured Bacteroidales bacterium | reverse complement strand
ATTAGTGATTAACGATTAGTGATTAACGATTAGTGATTAACGATTAGTGATTAACGATTAGTGATTAACGATTAGTGGTTGGTACGCAAGGACGCAAAGGCTTTTTATTTCATATATAATATCTTCGCGCCTTTCCGTCTTTGCGTACTCATAATTGGTATTTCCTGATTTTATTGTATAGGGTGGGGCGGGTGATGCCCAGTTCGGCGGCAACGGCGGAGAGGTTGTCCTTGTTCCGCCGCAAGGCGTGTTGTATTAGCAGCTTTTCGGCCTGCTCCAAGGTCATCTTGTCGGCCAGGGTAGGGGAGGCACCGCTTTTCCTCAGGTAAAAGTCGCCGGCCTGCAACCGGTCGCCTTCGGACAGGATGACCGCCTTCTCGATGGCGTGCTGCAATTCGCGAATGTTGCCCGGCCACGGGTAGGCTTGCAGCGTCCTGACGGCATCGGGAGCCAGGCGCAAGGACTCCTTGTGGTATTTGGAGGAATACTTTTGGAGGAAGAACTCCGCCAAGGAGGGGATGTCTTCCGGCCGCTGGCGCAAGGGCGGTATCTCCACCTGGATGGTGTTGATGCGGTAGAGTAAGTCCTCCCTGAACTCTTTCCGGTCAACGGCTTCCTGCAAGTCACGGTTGGTGGCGGCTATGAGCCGAATGTCTATGGGGATGGGTTTGTGGCTACCTATTCGCATCACTTGGCGCGATTGCAGGGCGGTGAGCAGCTTGGCTTGCATGGGGTAGCTCAGGTTGCCTATCTCGTCCAGGAACAGCGTGCCGCCGTTGGCCGCCTCGAACTTGCCCGCGCGATCAGTCTTGGCATCGGTAAAAGCCCCTTTCGTGTAGCCGAACAGCTCGCTTTCGAACAGCGTCTCGGTGACGGCTCCCATGTCCACGGTTATCAGCACCTCCCGGTTGCGCAGCGAGAGGCGGTGTATTTCGCGTGCGATAAGTTCCTTGCCCGTGCCGTTTTCGCCGGTCAGCAGGATGTTGGCATCCGTCCCGGCCACCTTTTCCACCAGGGCGTGCAGGTCGGCCATGGCTTGCGACGTGCCCCAGCAGATGGTGTGCTTGTTCAGCTCGTGGTTCAGCGCGTCCTGTTTTTCCTTCAGTATCTCCACTTCCTTGCGCGACTGGCGCAGCGAATAGGCGGCCTGCAAGGTGGCCACCAACTTGGCGTTGTCCCAAGGTTTGACCACGAAGTCGCACGCACCCCGCTTCAACGCCTCCACCGCCAGCTCGATGTCGGCATAGGCCGTGAACAGCACCACAGGCAGCTCGGCATCCTGCTTCTTGATTTCGGATAGCCAAAACAAGCCCTCGTTGCCGGTGTTGAGGCCGGCAGAGAAGTTCATGTCGAGCAACACGACATCGGGGGACACCTCCGCAAGGGTGGCGTGCAGCCGCTTGGGGGAATCGAGTAGCGTGACCCGCTCGAAATAGCCCTGCAACAGGATACGCAAGGCTGTCAGCACGTTCTTGTTGTCGTCGACTACCAGGATACTACCTTTCTTCATAATTTATTTCAGATTTTAAATTTCAAATATCAGATTTCAGATTGGGAACACGGATGGAACAGATGGCACTGATTGACACGGATGGGTTCTCTGTTCCATAGGGCGTTGCCCCATGCTGAATGCCACAAGGCCGTTGGCCTTGCCCGCCTCCACTAAAGGGGCTTGTTGCTTTTCCGCCCACTTGTAACTCGTAGCTTGTAACTCGTAACTAAAAAAGCACACGGGGAAGCGGGTGACATTTTCTCCATCTGTGCTTCGTCCGTGTGCTTGCTGTTGCCATAAATATATAGCCGCCAGGTTAGTCGGCGGGTTCCAGTTCTACCATCAACGTGTCTTTGGGGATATGTTCGCCTGCCGTCACGTTGATTTTCTTGATGCGAGCCGTGAAGGGCATGTCCACGTGGTTCTGCATCTTCATCGCTTCGAGGATGAGGATGGGTTCGCCCTCTTTCACGACCTGTCCCTCGCTCACCAGCACCTTGATGACCGTGCCGGGGATGGACGACTGCACGTCGTAGGGGCTGGGATTGGTCCACGGCTTGCGAGCCTTGTACTTGGGGGTGAGCAGCGTCTTGTACTTGCGCGCTGTCACGGCAAAGTCCACCAGCTCTTCCGGGTTTATCTTTTTATCTGCCATAAATCTGTTTTTGAATTAAACGATTAGAATGGAGGGATGCCGTGCTTCTTGGCCGGGCGGTAGTCGTACTTCTTTTCAGACACCGAGAGGGCGTGCAACAGCAATTCGCGCGTTTCCTGCGGCTCGATAACGGCATCGATGTAGCCTTTGGCTGCCGCCACGAAGGGGTTGGCGAATTTTTCCACGTATTCTTTCACTTTCTGCTGGCGCATGGCTTCCTGGTCCTCGGCTTCCATGATTTCTTTGCGGAAGATGATGTTGGCCGCTCCTTCGGGACCCATGACGGCAATTTCCGCTCCCGGCCAGGCAAACATGAAATCGGCCCCCAGATGGCGCGAGTTCATGGCGATGTAGCCCCCGCCGTAGGCCTTGCGCAGAATGACGGTCATCTTGGGCACGGTGGCTTCCGAGTAGGCATACAGCACTTTTGCCCCGTGGCGGATGACCCCCGCATGTTCCTGGTCCACGCCCGGCAGGTAGCCCGGCATGTCCTCCAGTGTGATGATGGGGATATTGAACGCATCGCAGTAGCGGATGAAACGTGCCGCCTTGTCCGAAGCGTCGCAGTCGAGCACGCCCGCCAGGTAGAGCGGTTGGTTGGCCACGAAGCCCACCGTTTCGCCGTTCATGCGGCCGAAGCCCACCACGATGTTGGGAGCCCACAGTTCGTGCACTTCGAGGAACTGCGAGTCGTCGGCCAAAGCGTAGATGATGTCGCGCACATCGTAAGGTTGCTTCGGGTCGTTCGGGATGATGTTTTCTATCTTCTTCCTCGATTTGGGCTTTTTCGGTTCTACCCGGGCGGCCTTTTCGTCGTTGCTGTGCGGGATGAGCGAAATGAGGGTCTTGATTTGCTTGAAACATTCTTCCTCACTCAGGGCGTAAAAATGAGCGTTGCCGGTAATTTCGGCATGAACGCGTGCCCCGCCGAGGTTTTCCTGCGAAATCTTTTCGCCAAGCACAGTTTCAATCACGTTCGGCCCGGTAATGAACATCTTCGAAATGTTTTCCACCACAAACACGAAGTCTGTGAGGGCGGGGGAGTACACCGCGCCGCCCGCACAGGGGCCGAGGATGACCGATATCTGCGGGATAACCCCCGAGGCCATGGTGTTGCGGTAGAATATCTCGCCGTAGCCCGCCAACGCACCGATGCCTTCCTGGATGCGCGCCCCGCCGGAGTCGTTGATGCCGATGCAAGGCATTTTCAGCTTCAGCGCGTGATCCATGATTTTGGTTATCTTGCGGGCGTGCTTCAGCCCCAGCGAACCGCCCATGACGGTGAAGTCCTGCGCATAAATGCACACCGGCGCGCCGTTGATGGTGCCTGTCCCCGTGATAACGCCGTCGCCCGGCAACTCCTTCCTGTCCATGCCGAAGTTGCGTTCTTCGTGTTCGACAAACATGTCATACTCATGAAACGACCCCGGATCCAACAAGGCCAGGATACGTTCGCGGGCAGGCAGTTTGCCCATGGCAATCTGTTTCTCGATGGCTTTGTCGCCGCCGCCTTTCTCCACGATTGCCTTTTTCAGACGCAATGCTTCTACATTCTTCTTTAAACTCATAAAATGCTTATTTAGTTACACATTGGCAACAAACCTGCACGGCTTATTGCGCATATCGGCTGCAAAAGTAACACATATTTCCATATGTCAAGTCATCCCGTGGGCAAGAATTGCTATATTTGCCGGGCATAAACCAACCAACGCAACACGATGACCAAGCCTTTGACAGTCGGCATAACAGGTGGAATAGGGGGAGGAAAGTCTACCTTTGCCCGCTTGCTGCGCGAACGGGGATACCACGTATACGACACGGACGCAGCCGCCAAGCGATTGCAAAACGAGGATGCGGGTATCCGCCGAAAACTCATGGAGAAATTCGGAGAACAAATTTATACGGCGGAAGGTTTGAACCGGAAATTATTGGCCGAAGAAGTCTTTGCCCAACCCAGATTGCTGAAGTGGTTGAACGGGGTGGTGCATCCGGTAGTCGAACAGGACTTCCAACAATGGAAGGCGGGGTATTCGCACGAGCGGCTGCTGTTCGTGGAGTCGGCCATCTTATATGAAAGCGGCTTCGACAAGTTGGTTGACAAAGTAGTTTTGGTTACAGCATCGGAAGAAATCCGGATAGGGCGCGTGATGAAGCGGGACGGCATATCCCAAGAAGCAGCCAAGCAGCGCATGGCCAACCAGCTTCCGGAAAATGTGAAGGTGGCAAAAGCCAATATCGTCATTTACAATGAAAGCAAAACCGCTTTGTCTGATAATTTAGAAGCGGTTCTGGGGCAATTGAAAGCGTCTCTTTAGCCCAAATCCGGTCATTGGACTTTGCTTGATTTTCAACGAATGGTCTTAATGATTTAAATTACTTTTTTGGGAATGGTGGCTTGAAACTCCTTCAAATAGAACGGTTCGAAGTAGGCTACATCCTCAAAATCATTATCCCGATACTTTTTCCATGCCAATTCGGCCATGTTCTCGGCCAGTGGCACGATGCCATCTATGAAATGCGCATGAGGGGAGGTCAATACCTTTTTGCATTTTTCAGCCCCGTTGCCAAAGAAATACACGGAGTGCCCGGCAAGAATGTCTTTGTATGAATCAGCTGTGATAATATCAGCCGACACTGGCCGATACATGTTTCCATCAGCCTGGTAGAAAGCATCGTAAACTTCCATGCGTCGGGCATCAATCATCGGGCATAAAAGCGTTTGTCTTTCATTTCCAACTTGTTTGATTACCGGCATGGCCAATATTTCAAGTGTGCTTACAGCTATAAGCGGAATGTCCAGTCCATAGCATAATCCTTTTGCGGTCGAAACACCAATGCGCAACCCCGTGTACGAGCCTGGACCTGAACTGACGGAGACGGCTTTCAATGCTTTTTTATCCGATTGGGTCGCTTCCAAAGCTTCCTGAATGAAGCCATTCAGCAAAGCGGCATGATTCATGCCTTGATAGTCGACCTTTTTGAATAATATTTTTTCCTGATTACTCAGTGCAACAGAGCATACATCAGTCGAAGTTTCTATGTGAAGAATCATCTATGTAATGATTTGATTATTTTCTTATAAATAGCCCGGTGGGGCACGTCCGATAAATTCTATTTGACATAATACCGATTATCGGGATTATGGCATAGCCGCCAGCTAACCATCATTTGGGAGCACGCAGGTATAGGAAGATGCCGACAACAAGAAAGACCATGTTGGGCAACCACACGGCTGCCGCTGCCGACATGCTGCCGTTAACGGAAAAAGACGTGGACATGGTCGAGAACAGAATGTACAAGGCACTCAATGCAATTCCGATTCCCAAATTCAGCCCCATGCCTCCACGAACCTTGCGCGATGACAGCGACACACCCATCAAAGTCATGATAAATGCCGCCAATGGCGAAGAAAACCTGCGGTAATACTCGTCCTCGAACGCCTGTATGTTGCCGACTCCCCGTTTTTTTTGTTTTTCCAGATACGACTTCAACTCCGGATTGGTCATCTGCGGTGCTTCCTGAGCCGTGATGAAGAATTCTTCCGGCTGCACCCGGATGATGGTGTCCAACGTTTCTCCCTGTGAAATATACTCGCGCATCCCCTCAAAATCACGCTTCAAGTATTTGTTTATCTTCCAGTTGAATGCCGAGTCCCATGAAATGGTCTCAGCGGTTAAGCGTGACGTAAGATGCTTTCCATCAAACTTTTCCAAAGAAAATCGGTAGCCCTTGTTGTTCCTCATCTCGTAACGGTCAATATACAGGATAACCCCGTCCTCTACTTCCATCTGCACGTTACGCACGTTTTCTTTTTTGTAATTTCTTACATATTTATTCTCAAATTCAAGCATTTGCCTGGTGGAATTAGGAATGACATATCCCCCCAACCCGAACGAGATAATGAATATCACGGTGGCCGAGATGAAATAAGGCACCATCAAGCGTCTGAAACTGATTCCCCCGGCCAGTATGGCAATGATTTCGGAGTTCCCTGCCATCTTGGACGTGAAGTATATCACGGCCAAAAACGTGAACAGCGAACTGAACAAGTTCATGTAATAAGGGATGAAGTTGAGGTAATAATCGAAGACTATCTCCCGCCATGGTGCGTTGTGTTCATAGAAATCATCCAGCTTTTCCGTCAGGTCGAACACTATGCCTATGCTGAGGATGAGCACAATGGAAAAGAAATATGTGCCCAAAAACTTCGAGATGATGTACACATCCAGTCGTTTCAATCCCAATAACCGGTAGTTAACGTGCATTCGCCTGATCTTGCTTTGACGTGCAAATATGCTAATTATTTCACAAGTATGGAAGTTATAAGAAGTTAAGGGATGCCAAGAGGAGCACTTCTACAGCCTCCGGCCCAGTTTTTCCATCATACCCGCCTTCCAGGTGGTGAAGTCGTCAGCCAGGATATGGCTGCGGGCTTCCCGCACCAGCCACAGGTAGAAAGCCAGGTTGTGTATGGAGGCTATCTGCATGGCCAATAGTTCCTTGCTCACAAACAGATGGCGCAGGTAAGCTTTGGAATAAGCCTGGTCCACAAACGAGATGTTTTGCGCGTCCAAGGGCGAAAAGTCGTTTTTCCACTTCTCGTTCCGCATGTTCATGATGCCTTCGGAGGTGAACAACATGCCGTTGCGCCCGTTGCGGGTCGGCATCACGCAGTCGAACATGTCCACCCCTCTTTCGATGCCTTCCAGGATGTTTTGCGGCGTGCCCACCCCCATCAAGTAGCGGGGCTTTTCCGTGGGCAGTATCTCGTTGACCACCTCGATCATCTCATACATCTTTTCGGTCGGCTCGCCCACCGCCAGGCCGCCAATAGCGTTCCCCTCGGCATCCTGGTCGGCCACGAACTTGGCCGACTCGCGGCGCAAGTCCGGATACACGCAACCTTGCACAATGGGGAAATAAGCCTGTGGGTAACCATATTTAGGCTCTGTTTCGCGGAAATGCTTTATCCCCCGGCTCAGCCAGCGGTGGGTCAGTTCCATCGACTTCTTGGCGTAGTGGTAATCGGCCGTGCCCGGCGTGCACTCATCGAACGCCATCATGATGTCCGCCCCGATGGAACGTTGGATGTCCACCACGTTTTCTGGCGTGAACAGGTGTTTGCTGCCATCGATGTGCGAGCGGAACACCGCTCCCTCCTCGCGCAGCTTGCGGTTCTCGGTGAGTGAAAACACCTGGAAACCGCCGCTATCCGTCAATATGGGGCGCGTCCAACCGTTGAAACGGTGCAACCCGCCAGCCCGCTCCAGTGTGTCGATGCCTGGACGCAGATACAGGTGGTATGTGTTGCCCAGGATGATTTGCGCCTGGATGTCGTCCTGCAATTCACGGAAGTGGACTGCCTTAACCGATGCCACCGTGCCTACGGGCATGAAGATTGGGGTCTCTATCGTGCCGTGGGCGGTCGTTATGCGTCCCGCTCGGGCACGGCTGCGGCTGTCGGTATGTTGTAGCTCAAAGTTCATAAAGGAAGTTGGATAAGATTTTTTGCCCATACTCGCCCGACTTTTCCGGGTGGAACTGCACGGCGTAGAAATTGTCCCGATGCAAGGCCGAGCTGTATCGGAAGATGTAATCGGTCTGCGCTATCGTGTGCGGGCCGTCCTCCACGTAGTACCCGTGCACGAAGTACATATATGCCCCTTCAGGGATGCCGCGGAGCAAGGCGGATTGCAGGTGGTCGATGTTGTTCCACCCTATCTGGGGCACCTTGCATTGTGGCACGCCGGATGGAAACCGCTTGACCTCCTGGTCGAACAGGCCCAAGCAGGCCGTGTCGCCTTCTTCCGAACGGGCACACATCAGTTGCATGCCCAGGCAAATACCCAGTACCGGCTGTGTGAGGGAGCAGATGAGCCGGTCAAGCCCCCGTTCGCGCAAATAGGCCATGGCCGATGATGCTTCCCCTACCCCGGGAAAAATCACGCGGTCGGCACGGCGTATCGCATCGAAGTCGTCGGTAACGACGGCTTCGACCCCCACCCGCTCCAAAGCGAACAGCACCGAGCGCACATTCCCTGCATTGTACTTGATAATCGCTACTTTCATATGTGGTAAACGAGTTGACGAATAGAACAAAGGAGTTGCGTATCCCCGCTATGCCTTCGAGAAAAGCCACAAAAAACCACTCGCCGCAAGAACAGAAATCAGGCAAAGTCCGATGACCGATTTGGGTCTAAACTAAAAAAGATGGAATGGATTTTCACCTTCCATCTTCTTGTTCGGCTTCAGAGAGGTTGCGTGCTTCCTTATATATTACACCAACCTGTTCGTGGCAGTGTCGGGGAATACGACAACCGGCTTGAACGTTTTGGCTTCCTCCGCATCCATCAGGGCGTAGGCGATAATGATGACCACATCGCCCGGCTGCACCCGCCGTGCCGCCGCGCCGTTGAGGCACACCACCCCCGAGCCGCGTTCGCCCGGGATAACGTAGGTTTCAAACCGCTCGCCGTTGTTGTTATCCACGATGGCGACCTTCTCGTTGGGGATGATGTTCGCCGCATCCAGCAAGTCCTGGTCCACCGTGATGCTCCCGATGTAGTTCAAGTTGGCTTCCGTGACGGTCACCCGGTGGATTTTCGATTTCAGTACGTGAATCAGCATGATTTTTCCTTGAATGATGTGTTAGCCGACGTGTCAGCAATACCGGATGTTGTCTATCAGCCGCACGTCGCCGCAATACACGGTGACGCAACCCACGCAGTGTCCTTCCCATTGGTCCACGGCTTGCAGGGTGGCGGCATCCACTATTTCGTAGTATTCCACCTGCAGCCCGTCCACGGCGTTGATGGCATCCACCACCCACTGCGCTACTTCCTTGACCGGCTTTGCGGGCGCAAAGTTACGACTTTCGCGCAGAACTTCGGATATCCTCACCGCTTTTTTGCGTTGTTCGTCGCTCAGCCGTTCGTTGCGGCTGCTCAGTGCCAGCCCGCTGGCTTCGCGCACGATGGGGCAATCCACTATCTCGACCGGGAAGTGCATCAGCCGCACCATGCGGTGTATGATGGCCAGTTGCTGGAAGTCCTTCTCGCCGAAATAGGCCTTGCGCGGTTGTACCAATGTAAACAATTTGCTCACCACCTGCACCACCCCGTTGAAGTGTCCGGGGCGGTACTTGCCTTCCATCACCTGGTCCAGTCCGCCGAAGTCGAAAGCAAACGGGTGCGCCATTTCTTCCGGCTCGTACATTTCCTCCGGCGTGGGGGCAAAGAGGATGGCGACACCCGCCGCGCGCAGCTTTTCCTCGTCGCGTTGCAGGTTGCGCGGATACTTCTCCAAGTCGGTCGCGTTGTTGAACTGGGTGGGGTTGTCAAACACGCTCATGACGCAGCAGCGGTTTTCCTGCACGGCACGTCCCACCAGAGCCATATGCCCGTCGTGCAACGCCCCCATCGTGGGCACAAAGCCTATCGTCTTGCCCTGTGCCTTGAGCGAAGCCACCTCGGCGGCAAGCTCTTGCTTTTTTGTAATTGTTTTCATTTTGATTATCAATTTCTTTTTATTGACTACCTGTTGAAAAACGGCGGCAAAATTAGCAAAACTTCTTCAAATAGCGCACGTTTATCCGGGCAAATGCAGGGACGGACACCCCACCCCGCCCTGTCACCTAAGGCGAAGCCTCGGCATGGTTAAGGCAAAACGTGAGCGCAACCAAGCATCAGGTTGTACAACCTAATGCTTGTGTATGCGGATGATCGGGCTTAGGCCTGCTGGCATGTCGGCTTAGGCCTGCCGACCCACCTTGCTGTTATTGGGGGAGATGCCCTATTTCCCCGTGTCCCATTTCAACGGTAGTCCCCTTCCCTGTTTCGAACAGGCCGCCTTCCCGCAGGTGTATGACCCCGCCTCCATGCAACTTGAAGCTGCTGCCGGGCTTTGCATCGATGGAGATGCCTTGCAGGGTCGCCCCGTCCACCTCCAGCGAGGCACCGGGGTGGATGGTCAGGGTCGATGCGTTGCCGAAACCGAGGGTGCAATCCTTCACCGTGAGGCTGCTGCCCGGGTAAATCTCCAGGTCGCCACAGATGGAGCGGCTTTCCGTCCACACGACATTACTTGTTACCCGCTCGGAGAAGCAAGGCCGTGTGTATTCGCCCGTATTGTGCGGGTCGTGACGTTCCATGCCCCATTCGATGTTTTGGGGCTTGCCCTCTGTGGGGAACACGTACATGTAATTGCCTACATTCACCATCAGCTCGTTTTTCCCGTCGTTATCGATATCGGACACGGCAGGCGTCCCATAATGTGTCTCATGATCACCTGTCAAAGTCAATGGAAACCCCAAGACCGGGGAACCGTCCATATTGAACGCATATGCGAAGTTACTTTGCTCCGAAGTGGCCACTACCTCCACATCATCATCCGCATCCACATCCGCCAGGATAAGACTTCCCGCCCCATATGGGTACAAATTGTCTTCACATATTTCTTTGATTATTTCACCTGTATGGCTCAATATCTTGATTTCGCCGACCCCTGCAATGACAACTTCCAAGTCGCCGTCATGATCCAAGTCGCCTACGGCAATGTCCGGTGTCCAGCATAAACCGTCGGATATGTCTTCTTCCATTGCCACTTTTTGCCAAGGCGCATCATCCGCCCAGCCATCGAGAAGTACTCCCTGTGGAGTCATGACATAGGTTTTTGCCGCGTAGGGTGATGCTTGTACCGCCTTGGTCAATATTTCTTTTTGTCCGTCTTGGTCAATATCGCAGATTACGATGGAATTTGAAAACCTACAGCCGGATTCTGTGAATATTCTTTCGCTTGTTCCAAATGGTGTGAAGTCATGATGCCACACATAAATGCCATCCCAGCCGGGTGCCACAATCTCCATGTCGCCATCTCCATCCAAGTCGGCTACGGCTACGGCTGCATACCGGGTCTCGATGCCTCCTTTTACGTACAATTCTTCCCCAAACGCACTCAGTACGCGGATGGGGCCGCCTGTCTCATGGCAAACAATTAGCTCCAACGTGCCGTCCGCACTGTTGTCCACATTGGCCAGCACAACGCCCCTCATGGTGCTGTTGCTTACCGTTTTTTCCCACATGATGTCCGGTTTGCTGTCCCCGTCGTTATCTTCCATGGAAAAGCAGATGATTCGGTTTTGGCTGTTCGCGTCGCATCTTTTCGCCACGATGAGATAATATTTGTCATCCCCAAATATCCTTCCTATGGCAGGAGTGGTTTCCACATAGGCACCGACTTCCGCAAAGCCGCTGTAAGTCGTCATGTTATGGTCAATGTCGAACAGTTCATTCCCTTGCCAGTCCAGTGCCACTACATAGCCGTTTCTCCCGGCACTGAACAATTCCTGCCTGCCATCCCCGTTTATATCAATCGGTACGCATCCGCTCCTCATACCGACATCAGTTGTGAACACGATCGGGAAAATCCCTTTCGTGTGCGACGAAGTCCAAGCCTTCAGTTCAGCTGCTTCACCTTCCAGCCCCGATGCAGAAACAGCAGTTATCCTGTAACGATA
>CALUML010000063.1 GCA_944321745.1 uncultured Bacteroidales bacterium | reverse complement strand
ATCACGGCATGGAACTTGTCGAGTTGGCACTGCAGCATGTCGGCGTTCGTCATGCCCGCCGTGGTGTCGAGCAATTCGCCGATGTGCAAGTCCACTTCCACCACCCCGTTCCTGCGCTCGGGTTTCGCGGGCTTCGCGGGGCGGACCGGTTGCGGATCTTTGGCGAGGATGGCCGTCCGGATTTCATCGGGCGACACGGCGGCCAGCTCCTGCCGTTCGCGCTCCTCGGACAGGTTGACCAGCAGGGCGGGGTCGTCGAAATATTCATTTTCCACAAAGCTGTGCAGCTTGTAGAACTTCACCGCGTTCAGCCGCACCGCCACGTCCATGACCGGCTGCTGCGCATACGCCTTGCCTTGCTTGAAGGCGACGGCCTGCACCTGCAGGTGTTCCCAGTCGTTCAGGTCATCCTTGGACACCTCGGCCACGAACTCCTGCATGTTCGGTTCTATCTCGCCATGCGCCACGCTGCGGCGGGCATCCTCCGCCCCGTTGACCATATTATAATATAGGTAATAATTGCTGTCGTTCACCAGGTAGCACTCGTAGGAACACGTCTGCAAATGCTTGATGTCCGTGGGGAAGAAGGCCAGCAACACCTTGGCCGTGTCGCCGTCGGGCGTTTCCAGCACCGGGAGGGGTTCGGGGGCGGGAGGGGGCGGCACCGCCACCGGCTTTTCCTCCGCCACGGCGGCTTGCGGGGCGTTCCAATTGCGCTTCGGCACATTGGTCACCTCGCTCACGTTGTCTACCACCACCACTTCGCGTGCCAGGGCGGGTATTTCAAACCCGTCCGCGTCTTCCACGTAGACCAGACCTTTCTTTTCGTCCACGCGGCTAATCCGTCCGCCTCCCGTCGCGTTCAGGAAGCGCACCGTATCTCCTATCTTCATATCCAACAAGTTTAAAGTTCCACGTTTGTGTCGCAAAGCCCTTTGCGGCTGCAAAGATAGTGAAAGCCGAGAGCAAAGCAATCAAGCAACGCTTGAAATTGCTTGGCCGAGGCGCATCCTGCTCGGCGGGAGATGCCTGCACAAACTTCCGGAGATGCCCATGCAAACTTCCGGCGATGCGGGGACATACTTCCGCGCTTGCCCATGTATTCTACAAACTACGCCGTAGTTTGTAAAAACCACGCCGTAGTTTATAAAAACCGCGCCGTAGTTTTTACAAACTGCGTCGCAGTTTATAGTTTAGATGCCGGGAAGAGAAAGTATGTCCCGGCATCCTCGGAAGTTTGCGCAAGCATCCCGGGAGGTTTGCGTAAGGAAGAGGGGGCGCGACGCCTTGCCACAAGGAAATAATGTCGTACTTTTGCACCGCAGCACGCAACACAACGCATCGGCACACATGTATCAATCCATCGAAATATGCGCGGGAGCAGGCGGCCAGGCCTTGGGTCTGGAGATGGCCGGCTTCGCCCATGTGGCGTTGGTGGAATACGAGAAAGAAGTATTATGAATGTCCGCAATCTGACCACAGGCCGTTCTGTTGCAAAACACAAATAACAGGCACAATAACATATAGTACAAGGAAGAACGAGGCTTGTCCTGGGCAAACAAGAGATAGTTCACCTTGCCGCTTTCAAGACGGCAGCCTATGTGTGCTCCCCGGAGACGGAGCGACAAACTTCCTGTTGTACCTATTATGCTTTGTTGACAAATTGCGGATATTCATGCAAGATAATAAATTTCCAACTAATAGCATACTTGTTGTGACCCCCTCCCACCCCATCTTCATCAGCGACTACGACTACCCGCTGCCCGACGAGCGGATAGCCAAGTTCCCCCTGCCCCGGCGCGATGCATCCAAGCTGCTGGTGTACCGCCAGGGGCAGATTACCGAAAGCCGTTTCCACCACCTGGCCGACTTCCTGCCCGCGGACTGCCTGCTGGTGTACAACAACACGCGGGTGATACAAGCCCGGCTGGTGTTCCGCAAAGCGACCGGGGCGCGCATCGAGGTGTTCTGCCTCGAACCGTCCTCGCCCGCCGACTACGCCCTGTCGCTGGGCAGCACCGCCCAATGCACGTGGAAATGCATGGTGGGTAATCTGAAGAAATGGAAAACGGGCGCTTTGACCCGGAACCTCGACACACCCGCCGGGCCTTGCCGGCTGACCGCCGAGCTGGCGGGCAGCGAGGGGAACACCCACGAAGTGCGCTTTGCGTGGGACAATCCCGGCGTGCACTTCGCCCAGGTGCTGGAATGCGCGGGCGAACTGCCCATCCCGCCCTACCTGCACCGCGCCACGGAGGAGAGCGACAAGGTGACGTACCAGACGGTGTACTCGCACATCGAAGGCTCCGTGGCCGCCCCCACCGCCGGGCTGCACTTCACCGCCGAAGTGTTCGACAGCCTGCGGGCCAAAGGCATCGAGACCGAGGAACTCACCCTGCACGTGGGAGCCGGCACGTTCCAGCCCGTGAAGTCGGCCACTGCCGAGGAGCACCCCATGCACGCCGAGGTCATCGAAGTGAACCGCGCCGCCATCGAGCACCTCATCCGCCGGGCGGGGCACGTCATCGCCGTGGGCACCACCTCCGTGCGCACCCTCGAAAGCCTCTACTACATCGGGCTGCACCTGCTGCGCCATCCGGACGAGACCACGTTCCGCATCGGCCAATGGGAACCCTACGAGACGGACAGCGACACACCCGCCACCGAAGCCCTGCAAGCCATCGTGCGCCACATGGAGCAACGCGGCATCGACCGCCTGCACGCCTCCACCCGCATCATGATCAAACCGGGCTACCGCTTCCGCGTGGTCAACGGCATCATAACCAACTTCCATCAGCCCAAAAGCACCCTGCTGCTGCTCGTCTCCGCCTTCGTGCAGGGCGACTGGCGCACCATCTACGACTACGCCCTGGCGCACGACTTCCGGTTTTTGAGCTATGGGGACAGCTCTCTGCTGCTGCCGTGAGGGGGAGGAAAATGCTAATATTATAACTTATTCGGCATCCCCCCTTGCCCATTCCGATTATTCTTCCTATATTTGCCACGTGGTTGCAACTGTCCGAGTGATTTCGCCCGATTTGTGGGGACACACGTTGCGGTGAGGCACCGGACACCCGGATCCACTTCGGGAAAGCATGGTTGCACTCGATACTGAATGCTCATAGCGAACTCCCTGTTGCTCCATTACGGGCAACAGGGAGTTTCTTTTTGTGCGACAAGCACATACCCCCAATCAAAGAACAACTTCTCAACCTTTAGGTAAAAGGGTCAGACCCCTTTAGGCAAAAGGGTCGTACCCCTTTAGGCAAAAGGGTCAGACCCCTTTAGGCAAAAGGGTCGTACCCCTTTAGGCAAAAGGGTCAGACCCCTTTAGGCAAAAGGGTCAGACCCCTTTAGGCAAAAGGGTCGCACCCCCTTGGGCAAAAGGCAAAGCCCCCTTTAGGGGGTTGGGGGTGTCCCCTTTAGGGGGTTGGGGGGCGATGTCATCGGGACAAGTTCCCGGGGGTTGGGGAGGCCTTGGGCAAGCCCATCCTCTGGAGAAGCCGTTAAACTTCCATAAACTTTCTTAAACCCATTGTTCGCCACAGCCTCTCTCTCCTCTTGTGTCGCCCGTTATTTTTGCCTACTTTTGCAACGATTCATCGAAGTGGCATTTCCCGCACCTTATACATATATTATATATAGCATAACATGTTCGAGAAAATCATCATCCTGGACTTTGGATCGCAAACCACCCAGCTCATCGGCCGACGGCTGCGCGAGTTAAACGAGTACTGCGAAATCGTTCCCTACAACAAGTTCCCCGCCGACACCAGCCACGTGAAAGGGGTCATCCTGTCCGGCAGCCCCTACTCCGTGTACGACCCGGCGGCGTTCAAGGCCGACCTCAGCCACATACGCGGCACATTCCCCGTGCTGGGCATCTGCTACGGGGCGCAATTCATGGCCTACACGGCGGGGGGCGACGTGCAACCGGCCGACTCGCGCGAATACGGCCGCGCCAACCTGGCCTACATCGACGGCGGCGACCCGCTGTTCCGGGGCATCGCGCCCGGCTCGCAGATATGGATGTCGCACGGCGACACCATCACGCGCCTGCCCGCAGGTTTCCGCAAGATAGCCAGCACGAAGGACGTGGACTTTGCCGCTTATCGCGTGGAAGGCGAGCCGACATGGGGCGTGCAGTTCCACCCCGAAGTGTTCCACTCGCTCGATGGCACGCGGCTGCTGGGCAACTTCCTCGACATCTGCGGGGCTTCGCGCGACTGGTCGCCCGCCTCGTTCGTAGAGACCACCGTCAAGGAACTGAAGGAAAAGCTGGGCGATGACAAAGTGGTGCTGGCCTTGTCGGGGGGCGTGGACTCGTCGGTAGCCGCCGTGCTGCTGAACAAAGCCATCGGGCGCAACCTGACCTGCGTGTTCGTGGATCACGGCCTGCTGCGCAAGAACGAGTTCGAGAACGTGTTGCGCGACTACGAGCACCTGGGGCTGAACGTCATCGGCGTAAACGCCAAGGAACGTTTCTACAAGGCTCTCGCCGGGGTAACCGACCCGGAACGGAAACGCAAAATCATCGGCACGGGCTTCATCGACGTGTTCGAAGAGGAGGCTGGCAAGCTCCAGGACGTGAAGTGGCTGGCGCAGGGCACCATCTACCCGGACGTCATCGAGTCGCTCTCCATCACGGGCACGACCATCAAGAGCCACCACAACGTGGGCGGCCTGCCCGAGAAGATGAACCTGAAGCTGTGCGAACCGCTGCGGCTGCTGTTCAAGGACGAGGTGCGCCGCGTGGGCACCGAGCTGGGCATGATGCCGCACCTCATCAAGCGGCACCCCTTCCCCGGGCCGGGACTGGCCGTGCGCATCCTGGGCGACATCACCGAGGAGAAAGTGCGCATCCTGCAAGATGCCGACGACATTTTCATCAGCGCGTTGCGCGAATGGGGACTGTACGACACCGTGTGGCAAGCGGGAGTCATCCTGCTGCCGGTGCGGTCGGTGGGCGTGATGGGCGACGAACGCACCTACGAAAACGCCGTGGCCTTGCGTGCCGTGACCTCGACCGACGCCATGACGGCCGACTGGGCACAGTTGCCCTACGACTTCCTGGCCAAGGTGTCCAACGACATCATCAACAAGGTGAAAGGCGTGAACCGCGTGGTGTACGACATCAGTTCGAAACCGCCCGCGACCATCGAGTGGGAGTAAAATTCATGCAGAATCGCGGAATCGCAGAATCGCGGAATCGCAGAATCGCGGAATCGCGGAATCGAATAATCGCAGAAGCGAAAGGCGAAGGGCGAAGGGCGATTACCATCAAGCGATTAAGCGATTAAGCGATTAAGCGATTTGACGATTCACCGATTCACCGATTCCGCGATTCCGCGATTCAACAAACAATAACTCATCAGCCCATGGAATACCGTTATCGTTTTGAAAAACTGGACGTATGGCAAGACTCCCGCTCTTTTGTGAAGCATATATACAACACAACCAAACTCTTCCCGAAAGAAGAACGCCTCGCCATCTGCTCGCAAATGCAGCGGGCGGCGGTATCCATACCATCGAACATAGCCGAAGGCATGTCGAGGACTTCCGAAAAAGAGAAAATTCGATTCCTCGAAGTAACATACGGATCTTTGATGGAAGTATATTGCCAGCTGTGCATTTCCTATGACTTAGGATACGTAGCAGCAGAACAATTAAGCGAGTTGAAAACACAAATAGACCGAATAGCCAACAAGTTAAATGCCTTGACAAAGGCACTGAAACGCCAATCAAGCCAAACGCTGCAACAAGCGGGCGATTAAACCACCCAGCGATTCCGCGATTTGACGATTCAGCAATTCCGCGATTCCGCGATTTCGCAACCAGATGATCGACACGCACGCACATATTTACGACGAGGCTTTCGACCCCGACCGGGCGGAAGTGGTGGCACGCGCCCGGACGGTAGGCGTGAAACACATCATACTGCCCAACGTGGACGCGGAATCGCTGCCGCGCATGCTGGCGTTGGAAGCGGCCTGTCCCGGCTACTGCCACGCCGCCATCGGGCTTCACCCCACCAGCGTGGACGCGCAGCATTACCGGGAAGGACTCGAACTGGTAAAGCGCGAACTGGAACGCCGCCCCTACATCGCCGTGGGCGAGATAGGCATTGACCTGTATTGGGACAAGACATATTATAAGGAACAGATAGCGGCGTTTCGCCAGCAGGTGGAATGGGCATTGGAACGCGCGCTGCCCGTCATCATCCACACCCGCGACTCCTTCCGCGAAACGATGGATGCGCTCGCCCCCTACCGGGGAGCGGGGCTGCGGGGCGTGTTCCACAGCTTCACCGGCACGGCAGAGCAGACGGAGGAAATACTGGCCTTCGGAGGCTTCAAGCTGGGCATCAACGGCATTGCCACGTTCAGAAACAGCACGCTGCCCGCCGTGTTGCCCCACATCGACCTGCGCCACATCGTGCTGGAGACAGACGCGCCCTACCTCACCCCGGTGCCGTTCAGGGGGAAGCGCAACGAAAGTGCCTACGTGCAGCACGTGTGCCGGAAAGTTGCGGAAATATACGGCCTGAGCGAGGCGGAAACCGATGCCCGCACCACGCAAAACGCCTGCGAACTGTTCGGCCTGGAGAGCGCGGGAAAGGGCATTTCTCTTTAAAAAATCGTAAAACAATCTTAACGAGATGCAAAAAAGAAGCCCCAGGGGACATTTTAATAGATAATTCACAAGCGAGGTTAGGTGTAATTCATATTTTTTTTCTAACTTGCGCCCAATTTCGGAGAGGTGCTCGAGTGGTTGAAGAGGCACGCCTGGAAAGCGTGTATGCGGTGTGGAACCGTATCGAGAGTTCGAATCTCTTCCTCTCCGCTCTTTTTTTGAAAAACAATTAACCAAAACAGAAAGCAAACAAACAACAAAAATCAAAACTTAAAAAGAAAAAGAACAATGAAAAAGGTATTTGCAATCTTATCGATCGTAGCGATTTGCAGTTATGGTGTTCCTGTAAGCGTTTCTGCGCAAGAAGCCGCAGCAACCGAGGAAGTGGCAGCAACCCCCGCCGCAACCGACAGCGCAGCGGCAGCGGTCGCAGTTGAAACTGTTGTGGAAGAACCGGCCGCCGAAGCCGTGGAAGGCGGCGGGATGCACAAGGCTCTGAAGCAAAAATTCATCGAAGGGGGTGCCGGCTGGATGGCTCCTATCGCCTTGGTACTCGTATTGGGTCTCGCACTCAGCATCGAACGTTTGATTTACCTCGGACTTTCGTCCACCAACACGAAGAAGTTGCTCGCCAGCATCGATGACGCGTGGGACAAGGGTGGCGTAGAAGCTGCCATGGAAGTATGCCGCAACACGCGCGGCCCGGTGGCCTCCATCTTCTATCAAGGTCTCTCCCGCCACGATGAAGGCGTTGAAGTAATCGAAAAAACGGTTGCCTCCTACGGCGGCGTGCAGTTGGGTCTGCTCGAAAAGAACCTGACGTGGATTTCGCTGTTCATCGCCTTGGCTCCGAGCTTGGGGTTCTTGGGAACGGTAGTAGGGATGGTTCAGGCCTTCGACAAAATCCAACAGGTAGGTGACATCTCCCCGACCGTTGTTGCCGGTGGTATGAAAGTAGCCTTGTTGACCACCATCTTCGGTCTTATCGTAGCCATGATTCTCCAGGTGTTCTTCAACTACCTGCTGACCTTGATCGAAGGGCTGACGAACGACATGGAAGACGCTTCCATCTCGCTGCTCGACATCGTTGTTAAGCACTCTGGCAAATAAAAACCTCGGAAATCATTAAAGCGAATTTGAATTATGAAAGATAAATTGCTATCGAGAATATCCAACATTGTGGCACTCGTGCTGCTGGCCGTGTCCGTCGTGATCGTGCTGGCCATGTACGTAGGCCCCAATGCGGATACCATCACCAATGCGGGGGGTGATGTGATGAACGTACCCGCAGCAACGGATACGCTGATTTACTGGTGCTATGCGTTGTTGATTGCCACGGTGGTTGCCGTAGTGGGCTTTGCTGCTTATAAATTCATCAGCAACTTGATTATCAACCCCAAGGGGGGCATCAAGACCATCGTGACGTTAGTGGCTTTTGCGATACTCATCATCGTGGCGTGGAACTTGGGCTCGCCCGAGAAGCTGCCCATCATCGGGTACGAAGGCACGGAAAACGAAGGATTCTGGGCACAGTTCACCGATATGGTCATCTACGTTTGCTACACGTTGTTCGTATTGGTGTTCCTCGCCATCATCGGGAACCGCCTTTACACAAAATTCAAATAATCCCGACGAGGGTTTGACAACAGCACAAAGAAAGGAAAAAGAATATGGCAAAAAAGAGAAAAGTTCCAGCCTTGAACTCCAGCTCTATGGCCGACGTTTCGTTCATTCTTTTGATTTTCTTCCTTGTGACTACCAGTATGGACTCCAACAAAGGGCTGCAAAGGCGTTTGCCGCAGCCCCTGCCACCCGACCAGAAAGCGGAAGACATTGACATCAAGAAACGCAATATCTTCGTGGTGAAGGTGAACAGCATGAACCAGCTGCTGGTGCAAGGCGAAATCATGAACGATGTGAGCCAGCTGAAGGAAAAGGCGAAGGAATTCATCAAGAACGAAGCCAACGACCCCGACCTTCCGGAAAAGTCCATTCAGTACATTGATTACCTCGGCGAAGTGGAAACCACCAAAGCCCACGTAATCTCGCTGCAAAACGATGTGGACACGCAATACCAAACCTACATCGAAGTGCAGAACGAACTGATTGCGGCTTACAACGAGTTGCGTGACGAATTCGCCCAAAACCGTTTTGGAAGGAAGTATGAAGATTTGCCCGTTGAATTGCAAAAGTCAATTCAGAAGGTATATCCTCAGAACATATCGGAAGCAGAACCTAAAAATTATGGAGGAAACTAAACATGGCCAAGATTAGACAAAGCGAACCGAGGGAAACTCCCGAAATGAATACGTGTTCGATGCCCGACATCGTGTTTATGTTCCTGTTTTTCTTCATGATGGTCACCACGATGAAGGAAGTAACCTACAAGGTAGTCATTCACCAGCCGCAGGCCACCGAGTTGACGAAGTTGGAAAACAAGTCGCTGGTGCGCTACGTGTACATCGGTAAACCTACCAAGGAATGGCAGAAGACCTTCGGGTCGGAAACCCGCATCCAGCTGGGCGATGCCTTTGCCGATGTGTCGCAGCTGGAAGACTTCATCGTCACGGAACGCAGTTCCATGAAGGAAGAAGACCAAAGCATGATGACCGTATCCATCAAGGCCGACAAGGACACCCGCATGGGTATCGTCACCGATGTGAAACAAGCACTGCGCCGTGCCTACGCATTGCGTATCAACTACGCAGCCGTGCAAAAAGTCAACACCAACCAGTAACAACCACTGGTTGTCCCTATGAAAAGAGCCGTAAAGCAAATATGTTTTACGGCTCTTTTGGTAGAGACGCAGGCAAGCATCCACAGCCTGCGATTTACCGGTTACACAGCCCCACAACACCATCCCCATGACCCCCTACCTGCAAGTAGAAAACCTCACCAAGTCCTTCGGCGACAAACTGCTGTTCGAGCACATATCCTTCGGCATCGCCGAGGGGCAGCGCGTCGCCCTCATCGCCAAGAACGGCACAGGAAAGACCACGCTGCTCAACATCATCGCCGGGCGCGAAGGGCGCGACGAGGGCAACATCACCTTCCGCCGCGACCTGCGCGTAGGGTATCTGGAACAAGCCCCGACCTTTCCGCCCGACCTGACCGTGCTCGACGCCTGCCTGCGGTCGGACAACGAGGTCACCCGCGCCGTGGCGGACTACGAGCGATGCCTGCTCTCCCCCACCCAGGAAGAACTGGACGAAGCCACGACACGCATGGATCACCTCAAGGCCTGGAACTACGACACCCGCGTCAAACAGATACTCGGCAAACTGAAAATCACCCGCTACGAGCAACGCATCAGCGAACTATCGGGCGGGCAGCTCAAGCGCGTCGCCCTGGCGAACGTCCTTATCGACGAGCCCGACCTGCTTATACTCGACGAGCCCACCAACCACCTCGACCTGGAGATGGTGGAATGGCTCGAGGACTTCCTCCGACACGCATCCACGGCCCTGCTCATGGTGACGCATGACCGCTATTTCCTTGACCGTGTGTGCAATGTGATACTGGAGATAGACAACCAGTCCCTCTTTCAATACAATGGCAACTACTCGTACTACCTGGAGAAAAGGCAGGAACGGGTGGATGCCTTCAATGCCGAGACGGCGCGGGTGAACAACCTGTACCGCACGGAGCTTGACTGGATGCGCCGCCAGCCCCAGGCACGGGCGGGCAAGGCCAAGTCGCGCATCGACCGCTTCCACGACATCGAGCGGCGGGCCCGGATGCGCCGCGAGGAACGGGCCGTCCGCCTCGACGTGAAAGCCTCCTACCTCGGCTCGAAGGTGTTCGAAGCCAAGTACGTGTCCAAGGCATACGGCAGCACGAAAATACTGGAAGACTTCTACTACAACTTCGCCCGCTACGAGAAGATGGGCATCATCGGGCGCAACGGCACGGGCAAGTCCACCTTCGTCAAGATGCTCCTGGGGCTGGAGAAGCCGGACAAAGGCACGTTCGACGTGGGCGAGACGGTGGCATTCGGCTACTACAGCCAGGAGGGCTTGCAGTTCGACGAGCGGCAGAAGGTCATCGACGTGGTGCGCGACATTGCCGACGAGGTGCAGCTCGGGGGAGGCCGGCGGCTCACGGCGTCGCAGTTCCTGCAGCACTTCCTCTTCACCCCCGAAGCGCAGCACAACTACGTGTACAAGCTCAGCGGCGGGGAGAAACGCCGCCTGCACCTGTGCACCGTGCTGATGCGCAACCCCAACTTCCTCGTACTCGACGAGCCCACCAACGACCTCGACATCGCCACGCTGAACATACTCGAAGACTACCTCCAATGCTTCCGCGGATGCGTCATCGTGGTAAGCCATGACCGGTATTTCATGGACAAGGTGGTAGACCACCTGCTTGTGTTCCAGGGAGATGCCCGGGTGCAGGACTTCCCCGGCAACTACACCGACTACCGCGAGTGGCGCGAGCTGCAGGAAGAGGAGCAGCGCGACGCACGCCGCACGCCCGCCGACCCCAAGCCCGCCCCCGCCCGCCCGCCGCGCGAAAAGCCCCGCCGCATGACCTTCAAGCAACGGCAGGAATTCGAGACACTGGACAAGGAAATCCCCCAGCTCGAAGCCGAGAAGCGCAGCATCGAAGCGCAGCTCTCCGGCGGCACGATGGATGCCGCCGCCATCACCGCCGCCTCCCGCCGCTTTGCCGAACTCACCGCCCTCATCGACGAGAAAACCATGCGCTGGCTCGAACTGAGCGAGCTGGAAGGCTGACCCTCAGGTAATAGAATATAATCAGAACGCGGATTGGACGGATGATACGGATTATCACGGATGCTCTATCCGTGATAATCCGTATCATCCGTCCAAACCGTCCAATCCGTGTTCTGATTTCCGGTAATCCGCGTTCCCCGTATCCCTTACTTGTATTCCGCCCAGGGCTTGATTTCGAGGTCGTCGATGCTGAGGGTGCAGAATGCGTGGATGAACGCCGAGGCGAGCCGGGCGTTGGTGACGAGGGGTATGTTGAGGTCGATGGCCGCCCGGCGGATGGTGTAGCCGTTGGTGAGCTCGCCCGGGGTGAGGTTCTTCGGGATGTTGACTACGAGGTCTATTT
>CALUML010000062.1 GCA_944321745.1 uncultured Bacteroidales bacterium | reverse complement strand
CCGGCACCCCGCCCCCCCCCCGGCGGACTCCGCCTACAAGACCCAAAAAAAAAAAAAAAAAAAAAAGGAGAGGGGGGGGGGGGGGGGGGGGGGGGGGGGGTAAAAGAGGTGCTCGCACGGAACGTCTCCCGCCCGTCAAGCGGAAGACCGTGAACATGGTAAGACAGATACAATGCCATAACGCCTCTTTTTAAAGAATTTCACAGCTCCCACAAAGGTAGGGAGTTTTTTATAAAAAGCAAGGAGGGAAAAGGGGAAAAAACTCTTCCCCCGGGCAAAGTTTTAGGGGCATTGCCTTAAATCTTTGCGAACAAAGGCGTAATTTTGTCCGTCAATAACCCAAAGACCCTATGCTTTCAGTCATCATCTGCACCTACAACCGCGATACCTATATATATAATGTATTGCGGAGCCTGGCGGAAAACTCGCTGCCGCGCACGGAATACGAAATCGTGCTGGTGGACAACAACTGCACCGACCGCACGCGGGAGGAATGCGCACGCTTCCGGGCCGACTACCCGCAGGTGGCGTTCCGATACGTGACGGAGCGGCAGCAGGGGCTGTCGCACGCCCGCAACCGGGGCATCGGCGAGGCGCGGGGCGAAGTGCTGGTGTATGTGGACGACGACGCGACGGTGAACCGCGAATACCTGCGCACCTATGCCGACTTCTTCCACCACCATCCGCAGGCCTGGGCGGCGGGCGGTCCCATCCTGCCGGTGTACGAGACGGCGGAACCCGCTTGGTTCTCCCACTACACCAGGGCACTCATCACCGGCTACCTGTACGAGGGCGACACGCCCCACCCCTTCAGGCACGGGAAATATCCGGGCGGGGGCAATGCCGCCTACCGCCGGGAGGTGTTCGACCGCACCGGCCCGTTCAACCCCGCGCTGGGGCGCAAGGGCAACAGCCTCGCGGGGGCGGAGGAAAAGGAAATCTTCGACAAGATGACGCAAGCGGGCATGGCGTTCCACTACCTGCCCACGGCCATCCTCTACCACATCATCCCTGCCGCGAAGCTGACGCAGGAATACTTCAACCGCCTCACCTGCTCCATCGGGCGGAGCGAACGGCAACGCACCCTCGGCGTGTCGCCCGGGAAATACGCCAGGCGGCTCGCGGCCGAGGCCGTGAAGTGGGCGGCCACCCTCGTGCTGCTGTGCGGCTTCTGCCTGCGCCTGCAACCGGGGAAAGGGTGGATGCTGGTGCGCTTCCGCCGGAACGTGACGAAAGGGCTTATCGGGAGGGAGTGATTAGTGATTAGTGATTAACGATTAGTGATTAGAGCCTTTGCGTCTTTCCGTCTTGGCGTATAAAAAACGCGCTCTTTGCGTGCCCGCGTCTTTGCGTACCCCCTTATTTCTCCGTACCTTTGCGCACTCACTCGTAATTCAACAACATGCAAACCATTTTCAACGCATCGAAAAAGCATCTGGCGGCACTGGCCGTGTTCGTGGTATTGGCACTGGCATACTTTGCTCCCGCCGCGTTCCAAGGGAAAGAACTGTCCATGGGCGACATCCAGAAATGGCAAGGGCTGTCCAAGGAGCTGGCGGACTACGCCAAAACCGACCAAGCCGACGACTTCCCCGTGCTGGGGTGGACGGGCAGCTCGTTCAGCGGCATGCCCTCGTACACGATAACCACCCAGAAGTCGCCCACCAACTTCCTCAGCTGGCTGGAAGCCCCTTTCAAAGCGATAGGCGGCAGCGGGGCGGGCATCGCGCTCATCGGGATGGTGTGCTTCTACATCCTCCTGTGCGTGCTGGGCGCGAACACGTGGCTGGCCGTCGCGGGAGCCATCGCCTACGCCTTTGCCTCCTACAACATCATCATCCTGGAGGCCGGGCACATCACCAAGGCCTACGTCATCGCCTACATGCCGCTCACGCTGGCGGGCATGGCGTTGCTGTTCAAAGGGAAATGGCTGTGGGGCATCATCACCACCATCCTCGGCGTGGCCCTTTCCGTCAAAAACGGGCACATCCAGATCACCTATTACCTCGCCCTGCTGTGCCTCGCGGTGTACGCAGGCTATGTGGCCGACCGCCTGAGGCGCAAGGACTACGCCACCCTGGGCAAGACCACCGGCATACTGGCCGCCTGCGTGGTGCTGGGCGTGCTGCCCAACCTGGGACACCTGTACGCGCAATACGAGTGGAGCCGGGAAAGCACGCGCGGCGGCAGCGAGCTGACTGCCGCCACCACCGGCAGCGAGGAACGCCCGTCGACCGGACTGGACATTGACTACGCCTTTGCCTGGAGCTATGGCAAGGCGGAAACCATGACACTGCTGATACCCAACTTCTACGGCGGAAGCTCGGGCGGCACGCTCGACGAACACTCCGCCCTGTACCAGGCGGCGCGGTCGCACGGCATGCGCACGGGCAAGACCATCCAAACCGTCACTTACTGGGGCGACCAGCCCTTCACCTCCGGCCCGGTGTACATCGGGGCCGTGGTGTGCTTCCTGTTCGTGCTGGGCATGTTCGTCGTGCCCGGCCGCATGAAGTGGTGGCTGCTGGGCGCGTCCGTGTTCTTCGTGCTGCTGTCGTGGGGGAGCAATTTCATGGCGTTCAACGAATTTATGTTCCATCACCTGCCCATGTACAACAAGTTCCGCACCGTGTCCATGGCCTTGGTCATCCCGGGGCTGACGTTCCCGCTCATCGGCATCTGGGGGCTGAAGGTCATCTTCGCCCAAGAGGTGGACCGCAAGCGGCTGCTCCGGGGGCTGTATTGGGCGGCGGGCCTCACGGGCGGGTTGTGCCTCGTGTTCTGGCTCGTGCCGGGCGCGTTGCTCGACTTCCGCTCGGCTGCCGACGCGCAATACCAGCTGCCCGACTGGTACCACAACGCGCTGGTGGCCGACCGCCAATCTTTACTGAGGAAAGACGCCCTGCGCTCGCTCGTGTTCATCGCCCTCGGGGCGGGGCTGGTGTACTGGCTCATCCGCCAGCAAGACAAGGGCAAGGCCGCCAAAGCCGCGACCTATGCCGGGGCAGGGTTCGTGCTGCTCATGCTGTGCGACCTGTGGGGCGTGGACAAGCGGTATGTGAACTACGACACGTTCGCCGAGCCGCAGGCCGCACAAGTGTTCAAACCCACCGCAGCCGACCAGTTCATCATGCAGGACAACGACCCCTCCTACCGGGTGCTCAACCTGAACAACCCGTTCAACGAAGCGAACACCTCGTACTACCACAAGTCCATCGGCGGATACAACGCTGCCAAGCTGCGCCGCTACCAGGAACTGATAGACTACCGCCTGACGGGCGAAATCGGCCAGGTGGTCAATGCCCTGCAACAGGCCAAGACGTATGCGGACCTGGAGCGGATGCCCGTGTTCGACCACACGCCCACGCTGAACATGCTGAACACGCGTTACATCATCTTCAACCCCGAGCAACCGCCCATCGTGAACCCGCAGGCCAACGGCAACGCATGGTTCGTGCCCCAATATGAAATAGTGGAAAACGCGGACGAGGAAATGGCCGCCCTGCAACACATCGACCCGCGCGCCATGGCGGTAGTGGCACGGCAGCAGGCGGACCAAGTGGCGGGCAAGTCGTTCGTGCGCGACAGCACCGCCCGCATCACCCTCACCAGCTACGAGCCGGTGCGGATGCGCTACCACTCCAGCACCGCCACCGAGCAACTGGCCGTGTTTTCGGAAGTGTACTATCCTCACGGCTGGGAGGCCACCATCGACGACCAACCCGCCGACCACTTCCGCGCCGACTGGACGCTGCGTGCCATGATAGTCCCGCCGGGCGAGCACGACATCGAGTTCCGCTTCATGCCCCGCGCCTACATCGCCTGCTCGCGGGTGGCCTCGGCCAGCTCGCTGCTCATCCTGCTGCTCCTCGCAGGAGCCGTGGCGCGGCAAATCGTCATCGCCGCGCGCCCACGCGGATAACCGCCCGCACCAGCCCGGCAAAGAAAACAAGAAGAGGGTGTGCCAACATGATGTTTGACACACCCTCATCCTTTTTCCCATCCCCAATCACCGTCGTTCATTCCCACTCGAAGCTCTCCATGAGGCGGATGATGTCCTGCCGCACGTAGTCCAGCATGGGGGCGATGGAGTCTTTGTTGGGCACGTTGTTGAAATAGAGCGCCCCCCGGAAGAAATGGCGGGTGCTGTCGGTGGCGGTAAACTGCACAGGCGAGGCCACGTTGCCCTTTAGGTCGTACAGCAAGCCGTAGACATGCCGCTCGGGATGCTCGTACAGGCGTTCGCTGATATCGTCGGCACGGTCGCTGTGGGCGTAGACGAAGCGGCGGGCATCCTCCGACAATTCGCGCAAGTTGCCCCGCACCGGTTTGTAGCTGCAATGGATGTCGGCGTTAAGCCGTGGATAATGCAAGTCCAGCCACAACCCGCCGCCTTGCGCGGGGCGAGGCCTGACCTCCGCCAGCGCGGAGCGGTCGAAGCGGAAAGGCAGCGCATCATCCTGCACCGGCACATAAGCGTGCGGGGGGAGGGTTACCCGGAAGTAACCATAAGGACGAGGCGTGTAACCCTGCCTGCAAGCGGGCAGCAGGAGCAGTACAAAAAGCAAAGGAAAAAGTCTGTTCATAGGAAAACGAGGAATTGCGGAGCCGGGGAAATTTCCAATCGCTTAATCGGTCAATCAGTTATTCAGTTATTCAGTTATTCAGTTAATCCGTCAATCAGTCATTCAGCTCCGCTCCGCAAAGGTAGGCAAATATCCCCACAAAGGCAAACCATGCAAAGCAACCACAACACCCTTAGCCGCTCTCCGAGGAAATGGGCGAAACGTGTTTCTGTCTTTCCCGGCAGATGTTTTCCCGTTCGTGCGGAGAAGTTTTCCCGTTTCTGCGCAGATATTCTACTGCCCACAGTTATGGGTTATATAACCCACAACTGTGGGTCGTACAACCCATAACTGTGAGTTGTATAACCCATAACTGTGGGCAGTAAAAGTTGTGCTCATGTTTGGGAAAATATCTGCGCACAATTTGAAGAACATCTGCGCACAATTTGAAGAACATCCGCGCACAATTTGAAGAACATCCGCGCACCCAATGGGTGGTCCTGTATGCAAAAGTCCTCGACTTTCCCTGTCTTTTCATAAGACAGGATGCGTCCCGGCAAAGCAATTTCAAGCGAGCTTGATTGCTTTGCACTCGACTTTCACTATCTTTGCACGTTCAAAAAAGGAGGTCATTTGTCTGCCAACAACATACATCCATCCGACGCGGCCGAGCAAATCAGCGTCATCGGCGCACGGGTCAACAACCTGAAGAATATCGATGTGTCCATCCCCCGCAACGCCCTCACCGTCATCACCGGGCTGAGCGGCAGCGGCAAGTCGTCGCTGGCATTCGACACCATCTTCGCCGAGGGGCAACGGCGTTACATCGAGACGTTCTCCGCCTACGCACGCAGCTTCCTCGGCAACCTGGAGCGACCCGACGTGGACGAAATCACCGGCCTCAGCCCCGTGATTTCCATCGAGCAGAAGACTACCAACAAGAACCCCCGCTCCACCGTGGGCACCACCACCGAGATATACGACTTCCTGCGCCTGCTCTTCGCCCGGGCGGCGGATGCCTACTCCTACGTCACGGGCGAACCGATGGTGCGATACACCGAAGAACAGATACTCGAGCTCATCATCAAGGACTACGAGGGGAAGAAAACCTTCCTGCTCGCCCCGCTCGTGCGAGGACGCAAGGGACATTACAAGGAGCTGTTCGAGCAGACGCGCAAGAAGGGCTACAGCTACATCCGCATCGACGGCGAGGTGAAGGAGCTGCTGCCCGGCATGAAGGTGGACCGCTACAAGACGCACGACATCGAGGTGGTGGTGGACCGCCTCATAGTGGGCGAAAAGGACCGCAAACGCCTCACCAACTCCCTGCGCGAGGCCATGCGCCAGGGCAACGGCACCATCATGCTGCTCGACCCCGACACGCAGGCCGTGCGCTACTTCAGCAAACGGCTCATGTGCCCCACCAGCGGCATCGCCTACGACGAGCCGTCGCCCCACAGCTTCTCGTTCAACTCGCCACACGGCGCGTGCCCGCGCTGCAAGGGGCTGGGCTACGTGAACGAAATGGACCTGGACAAAATCGTGCCCGACCGGCGACTAAGCATCCACGAAGGCGGCATCGCCCCGCTGGGCAAGTACAAGAACTCGGTCATCTTCTGGCAAATCGAGGCCATCCTCGACAAATACGGCCTCAACCTCAAGACCCCCATCGCCCAGCTGCCCGACGAGGCCATCGACGAAATAATGAACGGCACGGACGAGCGGCTCAACATCAAGAACCACGCGCTGGGCATGTCCAACTACTTCCTCAGCTACGAGGGCATCTTGAAATACATCGAACTGCAGCAGGAAAGCTCCGCCTCGGCCACCGAACGCAAGTGGGCGGGCCAGTACTCCCGCACGGTGACCTGTCCCGAATGCCACGGCGCACGCCTGTGCCGGGAGTCGCTCCACTTCCGCCTGCGCGACAAAAACATCGCCCAGCTGGCCGCCATGGACATCGGCGAACTGTATGCCTGGCTGCAAGACCTCGACCCCTACCTCACCGACCGGCAACGCACCATCGCCACCGAGATATTGAAAGAGATACGCACCCGCCTGCAATTCCTGCTCGACGTGGGGCTGAACTACCTGTCGCTCAACCGCAGCTCGCAGTCGCTCTCCGGCGGCGAAAGCCAGCGCATACGCCTGGCCACGCAGATAGGCTCGCAACTGGTCAACGTATTATACATATTGGACGAGCCCAGCATCGGCCTCCACCAGCGCGACAACCAACGCCTCATCCACTCGCTCAAGCAACTGCGCGACCTGGGCAACTCCGTCATCGTGGTGGAGCACGACCGCGACATGATGCTCGCCGCCGACTACGTGGTGGACATCGGGCCGCTGGCCGGGAGGCGCGGGGGCGAAGTCGTCTTTGCCGGCACGCCCGCCCAGATGCTCCAGGCCGACACGCTCACCTCCGAATACCTCAACGGCCACCGGCACATCGAAGTGCCCGCGACGGCGCGCCCCGGCAACGGCCACACGCTCACCCTGCGCGGTGCAAGCGGCAACAACCTGAAGCACATCGACGTGGACTTCCCCCTGGGCAAGATGATATGCGTCACCGGCGTGTCCGGCAGCGGCAAGTCCACCCTCGTGAACGAGACGCTGCAACCTATCCTCAGCCAGCGTTTCTACCGTTCGCTCAAGGACCCGCTGCCCTACGACAGCATCGAAGGCGTGGAATATATCGACAAGGTGGTCGTGGTGGACCAGTCCCCTATCGGACGCACCCCGCGCTCCAACCCCGCCACGTACACAGGCGTGTTCAGCGACATCCGCAACGTGTTCGCCACCCTGCCTGAGGCCAAGATACGCGGCTACAAACCCGGCCGCTTCTCCTTCAACACGGCGGGCGGACGCTGCGAGGTGTGCGGCGGCAACGGCTACAAGACCATCGAAATGAACTTCCTGCCCGACGTGTATGTGCCCTGCGAGGCATGCAACGGCAAACGGTACAACAAAGAAACGCTCGAAGTACGCTTCAAAGGCAAGTCCATCGCCGACGTGCTGGACATGACCATCAACATCGCCGTGGAGTTCTTCGAAAACCAGCCCGCCATCCTGGGCAAGATAAAAACCTTGCAGGACGTGGGGTTGGGCTACATCAAGCTCGGCCAGTCCAGCACCACCCTCTCCGGCGGCGAAAGCCAGCGCGTGAAACTGGCTACCGAACTTTCCAAGCGCGACACCGGCAAAACCCTCTACATCCTGGACGAGCCGACCACCGGGCTGCACTTCGAAGACATCCGCGTATTGCTCGGCGTGCTGAACCGCCTGGTCGACAAGGGCAACACCGTCATCATCATCGAACACAACATGGACGTGATAAAGGCTGCCGACTACCTCATCGACATCGGCCCCGAAGGCGGACGGGACGGCGGCCGCGTCATCTGCACCGGCACCCCGCACGAAGTGGCCGCCTGCCCCGACAGCATCACAGGGAAATTCTTGCGGGAAGAGCTGGGAATGGCGGGCGCGTAAGGGTGAAAGCAAGAACCGCCGCGCAATAAACCCGCGCCCCGTGCGTTATATAGGTAATATAAAGGAATAGGTAATAAAGGCAAACACGATATGCACAAGATAAGGAAACATGCGTTCGCCATTCTCCTGGCCGTCTTGTCCCTGGCCGCCGCCTGTGCGCAGGGCAACCTGCCCTACGCCGACGACCGTCCACTGCACTTCGGCTTCTTCTTGGGACTGAACACCATGGACTTCGGCACCGAACTGAGCCGTCTGCCGCAGGACGACGGGCGTATCTACCTGGCCGACGTGCCCGGTCTGATGCCCGGCTTCACCGCCGGCATCATCGGCGACCTGCGCCTCAACCGCTACTTCAACCTGCGCTTCTCGCCCTCCATCAACTTCACCGAGCGGCGGCTGGCCTACCGCGTTGAGGACGACCCCGCCGTCGGCACCCTCACCACAACTACCATGTCCATCCCCATTATGCTGCCCCTGCACGTGAAGTACAGTGCCGAACGGCTGCACAACTTCCGCCCCTACGTACTGGCCGGAGGCGGCGTATCCTTCGAATGCGCCCGCGACCGCGAGCGCGACATCCTGCTCAAGCCGTTCGACTACTACGTGGAGGTTGGCACGGGCTGCGACATCTACTTCCCTTTCTTCAAGTTCGCCCCCGAGCTGCGGTTCGCCATCGGCTTCAACAACATGCTCACCCCACTCGACCGGCGTGACCCAGGCAGTTACGACCCGCGCTTCACCCGTGCCCTCAACCGGCTCACATCCAAGACGCTCACGTTGTGTTTCAACTTCGAATAATCCCCTAACTTCCAAGGAGGTTGCGTGAGGACTACGGCCACACTCGCTGTCATTTCGACCGCAGGGAGAAATCCCATGCGATAACGTTACTCGTGCCACCGGGAGATTTCTCACTTCGTTCGAAATGACGGGAACATCCCGGAAGGGTGCTTTTCACACAGCCTCCTAAAGGGGTTGGAAATGCGGATAACGCAACAAGCGCGAATGGATTTGTATCCATCCGCGCTTGTCTGCATAATCTGCGGGGATTCGCAAGAAACCCTTTCCCCTTACTTTCCTGTCTTGATTTTCTTTTTCCGGTTATAGTTGGTAGCCTTCACGAATGTAGGGATTTCTTCCGGATGCAGTTCGAAATGGGAGCCGATGACCACGAGGTCCGCCCCCGCCTTGAAGCTATCCTGCATTTCCTTCACCGAACGGATGCCACCGCCCACAGCCAAGGGAATATCAATGCCCTGACTGATGTAGTGAATAAGGCTGTCGGGAATGGGCGCTTCCGCATCGCGGCCCGCGTCAAGGCAGATAAACTTCATACCCAGCAATTCGCCCGCACAGGCCGTGGCCAAGGCCACCTCCTTCTCGCTGCGCGGGATAGGCTGCGTGCTGCTGATGTATTCCACCGTGCTTTTCTTACCACTGTCTATCAACATATAGCCTGTGGGGATGGTCTCCATACCCATTTGCTTTACTTTCATGGCCGATTGCATTTGCTGCCCGATGAGGTATTCCGGGTTGCGCCCCGAAATGAGCGACATGAACAGCATGGCATCGGCATGAGGAACCACCTGGTTGGCATGGCGCGGAAAGAGCACGATATCCAGATTGGTCTCTTCTTTCAATAGTTCCACCACAGAGGCGTTAGATGTAGAGGTCAGGCTGCCGCCGACAAACACAAAGTCCGGCGTGGTCGTTTTCAGCGAGGCTATCATGGCCGACAGCACTCCGCCTTGGCATGTGTCCGGGTTTATCATCACACCCAGCATCTTCTGCTTGGTTTCCCGGTTGGACATGATTCGTTCAAGAATTTTTCCCATTGTTTGATTGTTTTATTTCAGACTCCTGATTGCAGATTCCAGATTGTTTCCCGCTGATAGCGCAGATGGACGCAGATTTATACTTGCGGCCTACCCGCTATCTCTTTTTTGCTTCCCACTGATGGCGCAGATTTACGCAAACATGCTCACATCCCCTCCTTGGGAGGGGCTTGGGGAGGCTGCAACTTACTTCTTACTTCTCACCTCTTGTCTTGTCCCCCGCCCAGGCAATACACCAACGTGTACAGTTCATTTTGTATATAATGCGCCCGATACAACATCCCCGTGGGGAGATGCTCCATCATCACATCGCCTGCTCCCGCCACTTCGAACGGCAACATACGCATTTGGGCAGCGAAATCAACGGCCTCTTCACCGATGATTTTATACAAGGCTTCCTTACCCGACCATATAATCTGTAGTGGTTGAATACCGACCCTGTCCGAGAGCATGTCCAGTTCGGCTTTGTGGAGGAACTTGTGGTATACTCTTAGCACTTTATCGGTAGGGCATTCAATATCAACGCCTACCGAGATAGACGGATGAATTGCTACAGCAACCCACTCCCTGCTGTGGGAAACACTTATGTTATAACAACGGTCGTGCAACAAAGGTTTTCCCGATGTTTCATAAAAAATGTGAAATTCCTCGCCAAGCAACCGTTTCAGCGCCACCCTTGTGCCCAGGAACTCCATCTGCCGCTTGGCGGAACGCAAAGCATGGTAGTCGGCCAGGTTTTCGGGCAGATGCAACTCACCCAGCAACACATCCGGGCTTTCCACCGTGCGCCACACAAGCAACTGCCCGCCACCGGGCATGGACCTAACAACATGTATCATATGCACTTCGCCTGTTATAACAGCAAAACGCCGGGTTTCCCCTTGTGCGGGGCGCACCCGGCGTTCAACAACACTTGTGCGTGTTTTATTTTATCACTCCCAGCTCCTTGCCCACCTTGGTGAAGGCGGCAACGCACTTGTCGAGGTGTTCCCGCTCGTGCGCGGCAGATATCTGCACGCGGATGCGGGCTTCGCCCTTGGGCACCACGGGGTAGTAGAAGCCCGTGACGTAGATGCCTTCCTCCTGCAGGCGGGCGGCCACCTCCTGAGACAGCTTGGCATCGTACAGCATCACGGCGCAAATGGCCGACTGCGTAGGCTTGATGTCAAAACCGGCTTCGAGCATCCGCTTCACAAAGTAGTCGGTGTTGGCGTGCAGCTTGTCCTGCAACTCGTTGGTGGAGTCCATGATGCGGAACATCTCGATGCCCGCCGCCGCCACCATGGGCGGTATGGAGTTGGAGAACAGGTAAGGACGCGAACGCTGGCGCAGCATGTCGATGATTTCCTTCCGTCCGGTGGTGAAGCCGCCGATGGCACCGCCAAAGGCCTTGCCCAGCGTGCCGGTAAGGATTTCAATCTTGCCACGCAGGTTGTACAGCTCAGTCACGCCACGCCCTGTGCGCCCCACAACCCCGGCAGAGTGCGACTCGTCCACCATGACCATGGCATCGTACTTTTCGGCCAAGGCATATATCTTGTCCAACGGAGCCACATTGCCGTCCATGGAGAACACGCCATCGGTCACGATGAGGCGGAAACGTTGCGCCTGCGCCTCCTGCAGGCGGGCTTCCAGCTCGGCCATGTCGGCGTTGGCGTAGCGGTAGCGTTTGGCCTTGCACAGCCGCACCCCGTCAATGATGGAGGCGTGGTTGAGCGCATCGGAAATGATGGCATCCTCATCGGTGAGCAGGGGCTCGAACACCCCGCCGTTGGCATCGAAGCAAGCGGCGTACAAAATGGTGTCCTCCGTGCCGAAGAAGCGGGCGATGGCCGCCTCCAGCTCCTTGTGCAGGTCCTGCGTGCCGCAGATGAAGCGCACCGACGACAT
>CALUML010000061.1 GCA_944321745.1 uncultured Bacteroidales bacterium | reverse complement strand
GAACCAACTATATATAACCACATCTTTCTAATGGCGGTCATTAGAAATAGTGCTAACTCCGGCTCTAATGACCGATTGGGGTTAAAATGAGCAGAAATCCCCAAGCATCCGTTCGATTGCTGGAATTGTCTTGGGAACCAGTTCTTTTAGGGACGAATATGACGGCCATACCATTGAAGAACCATTTGCGAATGGCGCAAATGGTCACAAATCAATCGGCACTCGGGTCATTACATGTTGAATAGCGGCTTATCTTATAAAACCCTAATACTTCCCGCCGTGTGGGGTGTTATTTCCAAAAATCATTTATCTTTGCTCCGCTTTTATAATCAATGGACTTTTGATGAAGAAATTATTCCTGTTCATGGGGGTCGCCTTGGCCTTGTGCGCAATGCCCGGCACGCTGCGGGCGCAAACTTTCCGCATCGAGGCGGGCTACCTGCAGCCCGTTCGCCGTTCGAACACCATCAGCCCCCAGCACCTCAACGGCATCCGCGTGGGCGGCACGGTGGACTTTGACATTCCCAAGGTGAGTTTCCTGAGCATCCACACGGGGTTGCTGTATTCCTTTACCTTTGGCAAGGACTCGCAGAAATACAATTTTTCCTCGGCTTCCGATTCCATCCGCATCAACAACCGGCAGGGCCATTTCCTCGACATCCCGGTGCACGTGGTGGCCAGCTACACCCTGTTCAAGAACAAGGTGAAGGTGTTCGCCTTTGCCGGTCCCAATTTCAACATCGGGCTGTACCAGCAGCAGAACGTTGAAACCACCATCACCGACGGGGGCGGCATGCAATGGCTCGACGGGCTGGGCTACTACGTGGGGCAGCGCAACCTGTACCCTGACCGGCTGCGCCGCTTCAACTTCCAGCTGGAGGCCGGGGGCGGCCTGGAGTGGTGGAAACTGCAGGTGAAGGGCGGCTACAGTTTCGGTATCAACAACATCAGCAAGCTCGGCATCAGCCGCGAACGGCAAGGCGGTTGGTATGTTACGGCCGCTTATACGCTATAAAAGTGAGTGAATTATGAAAAAGCAAGCAAGTGTTTTGTGGGGCGTGGTGGCCCTTTGCCTGACCGCCATCGTCCCGGCCAGGGCGCAGGTAGGCATCCATGCGGGGTACGTGCATTCAACGTATGCCGCGGAGGAAACGTCGCCCGTCTTGAAAGACAAGGCCTATGACGGCTTTGAAGCCGGGCTGGACAACCGGACGGACATCATCGGTGGCATCCTGGCCGTGCGCTACGGGCTGACCTACACGTATCTGGAGCAGGAATTGACCCCGGTGGCGAACTACGATGCCAAGCGGGTGGGGCATTACCTCGACATTCCCCTGCACTTGCAGGTGGGCATACCGCTGGGCATCATCCGCGTGTACGCTTTCGGGGGGCCGAAGTTCGTCATGGGCCTGTCGTCGAGGACGATTTACACCAACGGCGAGAGCAGCCTGGTGTGGAGGATGTACAACGGCGACCTGGTCAGCAACGGCGACGTGGACAATGCGCTGGAAAACCACGTGGACAATGAGCTGGCAACCTATGCGGGCAGCGACAACAAAGCGTACAAGCGCTTCGACATCCTGATGGGAGCGGGGTTGGGCGTGGAGCTCTTCGGCATACTCAACGTGACTGCCGGGTACGACTGGGGGCTGTTCAATCAAAGCAAGTTGGACGGCGTGAAGCGGCACCGCAACCAGTTCAACGTAGGGCTGGGTATCTCTTTTTGACTTTTGCACATATTATAATAGGTAAACAATGAAAAAGATAAAAAGAATACGGCTCTTCGCCCTCGTGGCTATTGTGGGCATACTTGCACCCGGGGCGTATGCCCAGCTGGGCGTGGAGGCTGGCTATGACTTCCTGCACGGCAAAGGCACGCTGGCTGCGGGCGAGGAAGGACATTTTTCCGGGGCAACCCGCAACCACGGCTTCCGGGTGGGACTGACTTACGACTTCACCATCAAAGGCAACTTGGGACTACACACCGGGGTGCTCTATTCCTACGCCGCAGGCAACGTGTGGGAAACGGATAGAAGCCTGCAATCGTTTTCCGTTTATGGGACGATGCAGGTGCGCAGCGTGTACCAGCAGTTGGAAGTGCCCATCCGTGTGCGCTACGACCTGCCGGTGACAAACGATTTCAAGTTCTTCGTGTTCGGCGGGCCGGTGCTGGGCTACACGCTGTCGGGGCAGGTAAAGGATTGGTCATTCAGAAGTTCGAGCGTTTCCCTGCAAGGAACTACCACTTATCCGCAGACCTGCCCGTACAACGTGTACGAACGCTACGGCCTGATGCCGTTCGAACTGAAACTCGGGGCGGGGCTGGGCGTGCATTACAAGCATTATGTGTTGAAGTTCAGCTACGACTGGGGGCTGCTCGACCAGTACACCCGCGGCACAGCCAGCGACAAGGTGCACCACAACCAGCTGAACGTGTCGGTGGGATACGTCTTCTAACCACCCGGAATGGTTAATAATTGTTATACATAGTATCTTTTCCAGCGAAATACTTGCACGGAACGAAAAAGTGCGCTACTTTTGCATCGTGTTTTTCATGGTATTAGATTTAAGGTTAATTAAAGATTGGGTTGTCGTGATGACAACCTTTCTTTTTTTATAGACTTCCCGTTTCTGCTTCTTGCGGCTCAGTTGCCAGACATCTCCAACGCCAGACTTGTGCCGAAGCTACGCCCCGGTGTCGACACGAAAGCCCGCCGGGTGAAGAAAGCCGGAAAATGTCGTTCCGGCGACAAGCACCATTCGGTCGTCATCAACAAGAAGGACTTGGCATTGCCGAGGAGACCCCGCGGCCAACGGGAGCAACATGAAGCATCTCGCAACACTGCTGGAGAAGGCGAATTTGAAGCAAGGTACATCCGTGGTGACCGACTATGGCTACGACAGGTCGGAGATAGGGAGGTGCTTCCCGGTGAAGTTGAAAAACGTGCTCACGATTCGGGAAACATCCCCGCACGGCCGGGCAAACCCGACCGCCTTTTTAATGATATTTCGCATAAGGCATGCCGCCGCTTCCGATTTTTTGGCGTACTTTTGCCCGATATTCCACCGCAAAGCGAAGCCGCCGCCACGTGAAAAAGATTGACCTATACATGCTGAAGCGTTTCTTCACGCTGTTTGTGATGACGTTCCTCATCTGCATTTTCATCCTGCTGATGCAGTTCCTGTGGATGCACGTGAAGGACTTGGTGGGCAAAGGGTTGTCCATCGGCGTGCTGGCGGAGTTCTTCCTTTACGCCTCGTTCACCATGGTGCCGCTGGGGCTGCCGCTGGCCATCCTGTTGGCCTCGCTGATGACCTTCGGCAACCTGGGCGAAAACTTCGAACTCACGGCCATGAAGGCGGCTGGCATCTCGCTGTTCCGCATCATGCGCCCCCTCATCTTCCTCGTGGCACTCATCAGCGTGGGAGCCTTCTTCTTCTCCAACACCGCCCTGCCCATGGCGCAGACCAAGCTGTGGACGCTCATGTTCTCCCTGCGGCAGAAGTCGCCCGAGCTGGACATCCCGGTGGGCGAGTTCTACGCGGGCATCGACGGGATGACCGTGTACGTGCGCGAACGGGACGGCAAGACGTTGAAGAACATGATGATATACGACTTCTCCGGCGGCTTCAACAACGCCACGGTGATGACCGCCGACTCGGGCTACGTGCAGCTGACGGGCGACAACAAATACCTGCTGCTCACCCTGTTCGACGGCGAAAGCTTCGAAAATATCAAGCAGCAGCGGGGCGGCAGCAAGAAGCAGGGCAACATCCCCTACCGCCGCGAGGTGTTCAAAAAGAAGGAAATACTCATCGACTTCGACTCCAACCTGAACCGCTACGACGAGTCCATCATGAAGGACCAGAACGTGAGCAAGGATGCCCGCGAGCTGAAAGTGTCCATCGACTCGGTGAACCGGATACTGGACGTGAAGCTCGACCAACAGGGGCAGGAAATCCTGCGCAACAACTACCGGCGGTTCGTCCGGGAGGCGAAGCCCGACACCGTGCCTCAGCCCACTGTCGACCCTGCCGCCTACGATGCGGACTCCCTGTTCCTCACGCTCGACCAGGCAGGCATGGAATACGCCATGACGCAGGCCGTGTCCGTGGCCAAGGAGCGGCGCGACCAGATACAGTACAACAAAATCATGGTGAACGACTCCATCACCTACGTGCGCCGCCACCTCATCGAGCTGCACCGCAAGTTCACCCTGTCGTTCGCCTGCCTCATCTTCTTCTTCATCGGCGCGCCGCTCGGAGCCATCATCCGCAAGGGCGGGCTGGGCATGCCCGCCGTGGTGTCCGTGCTCATGTTCCTGGTGTATTACATCATCGACAACACGGGCTACAAGATGGCCCGCGAAGGCCTGTGGGAAGTCTACCAAGGCATGTGGCTCAGCTCGTCGGTGCTGCTGCCCATCGGCATCTTCCTCACCTACAAGGCCGCCGTGGATGCCACGCTGTTCAGCTCCGACCATTACCAGAAAATATTTGAAAACATCAAGAATAAATTAGCCAGCTACAAGCTACGAGCTACAAGCTACAAGCCGCCGAAGGGCCAAAAGGGCGAGAAGCGGGAAGCGGATGCCTCCACCCCGCATGGCACTTGTAGCTTGTAGCGTCCCGCATGGCACTTGTAGCTCGTAGCTTGTAGCTTGTAACTCAAAAAAAACAGACGTATGGAAAAGAAAGTGCTGGATTCGATAGAAGAAGCGATTGAGGACTTCCGCAAGGGAGAATTCGTCATCGTGGTGGACGACGAGGACCGCGAAAACGAAGGCGACCTGGTCATCGCCGCCGAGCTGATTACCCCGGAAAAGGTCAACTTCATGCTGAAACATGCGCGGGGCGTGCTGTGCGCCCCCATCACCCTGTCACGCTGCGAGGAACTGGACCTGCCGCACCAGGTGGTGAACAACACCTCGGTGCTGGGCACGCCGTTTACCGTAACCATCGACAAGCTGGAGGGGTGCACCACCGGGGTCTCGGCCGCCGACCGTGCCGCCACCATCCGCGCCCTGGCCGACCCGGCTTCCACCCCCGAGACCTTCGGCCGCCCGGGACACGTCAACCCCCTTTACGCCCAGGACCGGGGCGTGCTGCGCCGCGCGGGGCATACCGAGGCTTGCGTCGATTTGGCCAAGCTGGCGGGGCTGTACCCGGCTGCGGCCCTGATGGAGGTGATGAACGACGACGGCACCATGGCGCGCCTCCCCGAACTGCGCAAGATGGCCGACGAATACGGCTTCAAGCTCATATCCATTGCCGACCTCATCGCCTACCGGCTCAAGACCGAATCGCTGATCGAGAAGGGCGAAACCGTGGACCTGCCCACGGCCTACGGGCATTTCCGGCTCACCCCCTTCCGCCAGGTGTCGAACGGCAAGGAACATGTGGCCCTCGTGAAGGGCGAATGGCAGCCCGACGAACCGGTGCTGGTGCGGGTACACTCCTCGTGCATGACGGGCGACGTGTTCGGCTCGTGCCGGTGCGAATGCGGCGAGCAGCTGCACAAGGCCATGCAGCTGATAGAACAGGAAGGCAAGGGCGTCATCGTGTACATGAACCAGGAAGGGCGCGGCATCGGGCTGATGAACAAGATAAAGGCATACAAGCTCCAGGAAGAAGGCCTTGACACGGTGGATGCCAACCTGCACCTCGGCTTCCAGGCCGACGAACGCGACTACGGCATCGGGGCGCAGATACTGCGCTCGCTCGGCGTGGGCAAGATACGCCTGATGACCAACAACCCGAAGAAACGCATCGGGCTGGAGTCCTACGGCCTCTCCATCGTGGAGAACGTGCCGCTGGAAATCGCCCCCAATCCCTACAACATCGCCTATATGAAGACGAAGAAAGAACGGATGCACCATAACCTACACTTATAATATATATGGGGAGCGGGTAGCGAGTAGCGAGTAGCGGGGAGCATGGTCCGGCTGCCTGCCACCAACCCTACCCGCTTCCCGCTCCCCGCTATTCGCTACCCAACATGACAAAGCTTGCTTTCATCACCGGAACCACCGCGGGCATAGGCGAGGCCATGGCCCGGCGGCTGGCCAAGTTAGGCTACCGGCTGGTCATCACCGGCCGACGTGAACAACGGCTGCACGCGCTGGCCGACAGCCTGCGTGCCGACTACGGCGCGGACGTGCTGCCCCTGTGCTTCGACGTGCGCGACCGGGCCGCCTGCGAGGCGGCCATCGGCTCCCTGCCCGAGGCGTACCGCGACATCGACCTGCTGGTGAACAACGCCGGGCTGGCCGCCGGCGCCGACCCCTTCGACGAAAGCTCGACAGACGACTTCGAACGCATGGTCGACACCAACGTCAAAGGGCTGCTCTACGTCACGAAGCTCATCGTGCCCGGCATGGTGCGGCGGCAGTCGGGGCACATCGTCAACCTCTCGTCCATCGCCGGCATCGAGGTATACCCCGGCGGCAGCGTGTACTGCGCCACCAAGCACGCCGTGAACGCCATCACGCGGGGCATGCGCCTCGACCTGGTCAAGCACGGCATCAAGGTCAGCTCCATCTCGCCCGGCATGGTGGAGACGGAGTTCTCCCTCGTGCGTTACCACGGCGACGCGGACAAGGCCAAAGCCGTCTACCGCGGGCTGCAACCCCTGTGCGCCGACGACGTGGCCGACGTGCTCGAATTCATCGTCACCCGCCCCGCCCACGTCATGATCAACGACGTGCAGATAAACCCCGCCCAGCAGGCCAACACCTACGTGTCGCACCGCCACGACTGAGCCGCGGACATGTGAATGCGCGACAGGCACAACGGGCCATCCCCCCTGTTGTGCCTGTCGTGTATCCCAACCATCCCCTCCGCACAGCCCGGAAATCCCGCTATAACGCAGCCGGAATTCCGTTATAACGCAGCCGGAATTCCGCACGGACGCGGCAAAAATTCCGCACCTGCGCATTCCGAAGCCCTCCGGCAGGCCTCCCCGCCGCCCCCGCACCCGCCCCGGACGGCAGGTGTTGCACAACATCATCAACTTTTTAACGCAAACGCACCCTTTTTCAGAAAAAAAGCCTACTTTTGTCTCTGCGAATTAAAGGTATGCCAGTCCCCACCCGGACGGCACAAACACAAACCAATTAAATATCTTGGACATGGACCCACTTGAACTAAGCAAGGAAATGACATCGGCACCGGAAGAAACGGTGAAAGAAACACAAGTAACATCGCAACCCCAACCGGAAGCCACCGGCGACGCTCCCCGGGAAACCCCCGCCGACACGCCGTCCGAAGCGCAACCCGCCGCACCCGCCCCGCAACCGGACGGGCAAGTGGAAGTCCTGCCAGACAACGAGCCCGCCGCGGCGGAAAAGAAACCCGCCACGGACTATGCCTCGCTCGACCGCGCCGCCCTGGTGGAAGCCCTGCGCGAAGCCGTGAACCGCGAAGTGCAGGAAGCCAAGGAAGACGTGGAGCTTATCAAGCAATATTTTTACAAAAAACTGAACCAGGAACTGGAAGAAAAAAGAAAAGCCCTGGCAGAAGAAGATGCCGACGAAGCCGCCCTCACGCCCGAAAAGAAGGACGAACTGGAAGCCACGCTGAAAAGCCTGCTGAGCGACTTCAGGGCCAAAAAGGCCGCCTACGCCGCCCGGCTGGAACAGGAACGTGAAAACAACCTGCTGCAAAAACAACACCTGCTGGAGCAAATGAACGCCCTCACCGAGTCAACGGACGACGCAACGGGGCACATCAGCGAATTCAAGGACATGCAACAGCAGTGGAAAGCCATCGGCCCCGTGCCCGCCCCCATGGCCAACGACCTGTGGAAGCAATACAACGCGGTGCAGGAAAAGTTCTGGGACTTGGTCAAGATAAACAACGAACTGCGGGAGTACGACTTCAAGAAAAACCTGGAAACCAAAGTAAAGCTGTGCGAAGCCGCCGAAAAGCTCCTGGAGGAAGCCGACATCGTGGCCGCCGCACGCCGGCTGCAGAAGCTGCATGAAGAATGGCGCGAAGTGGGCCCCGTGGCCCGCGAAATGCGCGAAGAGATATGGAGCCGCTTCAAAAAGGCGACCGCCGAAATCAACAAGAAACAGCAAAGCTACTTCGACGCGCTCCACCAGAACGAAGAAGAAAACCTCGCCAAGAAAGAAGCCCTGTGCGAAAAACTGGAAGCCATCCGCCCCGACGAGCTGAAAACCTACGCAGCTTGGGACACCGCCAGCCAAACCGTGAAAGGCTTGCAGGAAGAATGGCGCGCGATAGGCTTCGGCCCGCGCAAGTCGAACCAACAGGTGTTCGAACGCTACCGGAAAGCCTGCGACGAATTCTTTGCCAAGAAAATGGCCTTCTACAAGACGCAGAAAGCCGAAACACAGGCCAACGTGGACAAGAAACGCGCCCTGTGCGAACAGGCCGAAGCACTGAAAGACAGCACCGACTGGAAAGCCACGACCGACAAGCTGATAGCCCTGCAAAGCGAATGGAAGCAAGTGGGCCCGGTGCCGAGACGGCATTCCGAGGAATTGTGGAAACGCTTCAGCACGGCATGCGACTACTTCTTCGAACAAAAGCACAAGAACACCTCGATCCAACGCTCCGAAGAACAGGAAAACCTGAAGAAGAAAAAGGAAATCATCGCCCAAATAGACGCGCTGGACACGACCGATGCCCCCAAGGCACACGCCGCGCTGAAGCAGCTGATAGAAGACTTCCGCAACGCGGGACACGTGCCATTCAAGGACAAAGACAAGGTGTACAAGGCGTACCGGGCTGCCATCGACAAGCAGTTTGACGCGCTGAACATCGACGCCAGCAACCGCCGCCTGGAAACCTTCCGCTCGAACCTGGAGGACATGACCATCCAGGGCGAGCAGAAGCTCCACCGCGAACGCGACAAGATGGTGCGGGCCTACGAACACCTGAAGGCCGAAATCGCCACCTACGAGAACAACATGGGCTTCCTCTCGGCAAGCTCCAAGAAGGGCAACAGCATATTGAAGGAAATGGAACGCAAAATCGAAGGGCTGAAAGAGGAATGCCGCCTGCTGGAACAGAAAATCAACCTGATAGAAGACAAGCTCTGAACAGCCCCTGCACGCCGGACGGACGGCCTGCAGGAGCAAACACGAGGAGATAGCGTATGATAAAAAAAATCAAACCGTGGGTCAACATCGTGATGGGATGCACCGTAATGGCCGCCGGGTTCGTATATTTCATCAATCCTTACAACATCGTGCCGGGAGGCGTGTATGGGGCGAGCATCGTGCTGCACAACCTCTTCCCCTCCGTGCAGGTGGGCACGTTCGGCTACTGCTTCGACATCCCCCTGCTCATCCTGTCCGTGGTGCTGCTCGGTGCCAAGCTGGGCGTGCGCACCATCGTGGCCGCCCTGCTCACGCCGCTCATCATGAACGGGCTTTCAATCATCTCCTACCCCAGCCGCGAGGCGTTGGAGATGCTCGACCCCACGCAACTGCTGGGCGGAGTCGTCAACCTGTCGGACCAGCTGATGCTCACCTCGGTCATCGGTGCCGTGCTCATCGGCATCGGGGTGGGCCTGGTGGCGCGCAACCAGGCCACCACGGGCGGCAGCGACATCGTGGCCTTGATCCTGCAAAAGTACACCCATCTGCCTTTCTCCAAAGGCATCCTGCTGGTCGACGCGATGGTGGTACTGTTCGGGCTGGTGGTGATAGGCTTCGGGCTGGGCAGCGCGAAGGACGCGGGCGACCCCTCGCTCCACCTGTCGTTCTACTCCCTCATCGCCATTTACATCACCTCGCGGGTGGTGGCCTTCATGGTGAGCGGCTCGAAGGACGACAAGCTGATGTTCGTCATCAGCGAAAAGCGCCTGGTGGACCTGCAGCACTACATCCTGAACGACTTGAGCCGCTCGGGCACCTACATCAAGAGCAGCGGCATGTATTCGGGCGAGGACAAGGAAATGCTCTTCCTCGTGGTGAGCTACAAGGAGGCTGCCACCCTCAAATTCAAAATCAAGGAATTCGACCCCCGCGCCTTCGTGGTGATAACCGATGCCTACGATGCCTACGGCGAAGGATGGAAGGAACTGCCCTCGGCCAGCGACATCACCCCGGAATGAGGCTGTGCGAAAAGTCCCGTTTCCACAACAGTCCCGCCCTTTCGGGCGCGGCGGGGTTCCCCTGCCCCCAGCCAGCTTACCCTTTCCAATACTCGCGGTCGAGGCTGCGGTAGCCGATGGCCTCGGCCACGTGGGGCGACCGGATGGTGGCGGAGCCGTCGAGGTCGGCAATGGTACGCGCCATCTTCAGGATGCGGTCGTATGCCCGTGCTGAGAGCGACAGGTGCGCCATGGCCTGCCGCAGCAGTGCCAAGCCCTCGCTGTCGGGCACGGCATAGGTGCGCAACTGGGCCGATGACATCTGGGCGTTGCAATGCACCCCTTCCACGTCCCGGAAGCGTTGCTCCTGCACCTGGCGGGCACGCACCACCCGCTCGCGGATGGCGGCGCTGCTCACGCCCGGCCGACGCTCGGACATCCGCTCGAATTCCACCGGCACGATTTCCACGTGCAGGTCGATGCGGTCGAGCAGCGGCCCGGAGATACGGCTCAAATACTTCTGCACCATGCCCGGCTGGCACGTGCACTGCCGGGTGGGATGGTTGTAGTAGCCGCACGGACAGGGATTCATGGAGGCCACCAGCATGAAGCTGGCCGGGTAGTCGATGGCGAACTTCGCCCTCGAAATGCTTATCTTGCGGTCCTCCAACGGCTGGCGCAGCACTTCGAGCACCGACCGCTTGAATTCGGGCAACTCGTCGAGGAAGAGCACGCCGTTGTGCGCCAAGGATATCTCGCCCGGTTGGGGAAAGGTGCCGCCGCCCACCAGGGCCACGTCGGATATGGTGTGGTGCGGGCTGCGGAAGGGGCGTTGCGCGATGAGCGACGTGCCTCCCTCCACCTTGCCCGCCACGGAATGTATCTTGGTAGTCTCCAATGCCTCTTGCAGGGTAAGCGGCGGCAGGATGGTGGGCAGCCGCTTGGCCAGCATGGACTTGCCCGACCCCGGAGGCCCCACCAGGATGATGTTGTGCCCGCCGGCGGCCGCCACCTCGAAGGCACGCTTCACATTCTCCTGCCCCCTCACGTCGGCGAAGTCCACGTTGTACTGCTTCACGTTTTCCAGGAACTCCTCACGCACGTTGACCACCGTCTCCTCCAGTTCCCGCGTGCCTTCGAAGAACTCCAGCACTTCCTTCAAGTTATCCACCCCGTACACCTTCAGGCAGTCCACCACAGCGGCCTCGCGGGCATTCGCCCGGGGCAGGATGAGCCCCTTGAAGCCCTCGTCGCGCGCCCGGATGGCAATGGGCAACGCACCCTTGATGGGACGCAGGCTGCCGTCGAGCGACAACTCGCCCATGATGACGTAGTCGCCCAGCGCGTCGGCCTTGATTTTCTCCGCTGCTGCCATCACCCCCACGGCGATGGGCAGGTCGTAGGCCGAACCTTCCTTGCGCACGTCGGCGGGAGCCATGTTGATGACCACCTGCCTGCGGGGGAACTTGTAGCCGTTGTATTCCAAAGCCGACACCACCCGCTCGTGGCTCTCTTTCACCGCATTGTCGGGCAGCCCCACCAGCATGAAGCGGATGCCCTGCCCCACGTTCACCTCTATCGTCACCACCATCGCGCTGATGCCCTGCACCGCCGCGCCAAATGCCTTTACCAACATGAATAGATGCTTTTGTTGTTTCTACGAGCAAAGATACGCAAACTATTGCATTTACCCGCCCATCTTGCCCACTTCCGAAAAAACAATTACTTTTGTGCGTTTTATGCCCGAACCGGGCGAATGTTTTTATAAGTAGCTGTTCAAAATTAATTATTATCATATTGCCTGCTATTTTGGAGATGTTTTTTCCTGCCCGAAGAGGAAGCGTAGCGGGCTACGCGACCGATGAGACAGGGAAAAACAGCCCAAAATAGCGGGCAAGAGGATGATAAAGTAAACGGGCAGCTACCAAAGGTTGATATATACGTTTAATTTTGAATAGCTACTTAATATTACGAATATGGGAAAAGTTTTGATTATCGGCGCC
>CALUML010000060.1 GCA_944321745.1 uncultured Bacteroidales bacterium | reverse complement strand
ACAAGTTACGAGCTACGAGCTACGAGTGCCATGCGGGATGCCCGCTACCAACTATCAATTATCAATTATCAACTATTAACTATCAACTATCAACTATCAACTAATGAAACCCTTCATCACCCTCGCAGCATGGGCTGCCTGGACCTGCCTGCCGCTCCAGGCGGCGGTAGAGCCCGCCTGGGACATTCTTGACAAAGACATGACGACCTGGAATGCCGACGACGGAGCGGAAACCAACCGCGCCTGGAAAACGACCAAAAGTTACATCGCCGCCGAGCAGGCGGAAGGCTACGTGCACCTCAGCAAGACCGGCGGTGCCGACGGCTTCATCACACCGACTGCCTGCCCCGCCACCCCGAAGGACACCTACACCCTCGACATCCGGCTGCGGGTGAACGCCCCCACCCTGCCCGACAGCGATGAGGGCTTCGAGGCCAACCAAATCACGGCTGCCGTGGCGGGCAAGAAGATGAAAATCTACTTCCGCCACGGCGGAGGCAACGGCTCGGACGGTTACCTTTGCTACACCCCCGCCCAGCAGCATGATGCCGACGAGAAAGTGCCCCTCGACCTGTCCAGCTGGCATGTATATCGCTTTGTCTATTTCCCCGACGACTACACCTATGACCTGTACGTGGACGACCTGGACCACCCCATCGCCACCGGCATCAAAACGCACTATGACGGCAGCAAAAACTACGTCATGATCGGAGCCGACAAAGGGCATTACGCCGACATGGATGTAGCCTACGTGCGCATGGGCACGGGCAATTTCTCCCGCCGCCCGGCCATCACGGCCTTGCAGCCCGGTTCGGACAGCCATGTGGAAGGCAATCCGCGTACCGTCACGCTCAACGCCACCACCGACCTGCTGCCCGACGGCACGCTCCTGCAAGCCGCCCTGTTCGATGAAGCGGGCGAGACCTGCACCGAACCGGTAGAAGCTACCGTAACCCAAAACACCGCCACCGCTTCGCTCGCCCTCCCGGCCACGCTGGGCAAGGGACGCTACACCCTGCGCCTGTATGCCCCCGGCGACCGGGTGGACGGTGCGGAAGTGCTCCCGGTTGAAGTGCCCTACTTCATTGTGGAGCCGTCGCCCCTGGAGTTGAGCCTGCTTCCCGAGGTGACACCCGTGGGCTTCGTCATCGATATCGAAGATTACCAGATACCCTCCCCCACTAACGAATACATCTTCCCCGTAGTCATCGACACGAAGAAACACTTGGACGCGGAAGGCCATTTTGCCAACGGCAGCAAGCCCCTGGACCGTTACTATTGGTACCATACGCCACACAACGACCCGGGCGGCATGTACCTTTACACCGCCCCAACACTGGACGGCCCGTGGACGGAGCGAGGCGTACGGGCCAGCCTGGAATGGGCTAAGGAAGCCGGACTCAACACGCCACACATATCTTCCTGCCACATCGTGTGGAACGATGTGTACGGCAAATACTTCATGTACTTCCACGGCGGCAACGACCAGACCAATTATGCCACCAGCGACGACCTGTGGGACTGGACCTTCGGGGGCAAACTGGTGCAGTACGACGATTTCTGCTTCAGTGCCCGCGAAGCCAGCTACGCCAAGGTGTTCGAGCATGAAGTGCCCGGCTACGGCAACAAGTACATCATGTTGCTGATGATAAACGAGAACAACTCACGCACCATCTACTGGGCACATTCCGCCGACGGCATCGACTGGAAATGCGTGCGCACGCCCTTGGTCACACCCAAGACCGCCTACAAGAAGATACCCGGCACCGACACCAAGCCCAACTATGCGAGCAACGTGAGTGCCCCCTACTTTATGGAGGCGGGCGGACGCTACTTCGTGCTGTTCCACAGCAGCGCGGGCAACATCTCGGTAGTCGAGGTGGGCGAACGCCTGGACATGGAAGTGCATTGGGGCACGTACCTCAACCACCAGGACGTGGTCATCACGGAAGACGAAGCGGGCAACCCCGCCGCCGTGTCGCGCGTGGCCTCGCCTTTCTTCATCCAGGACGACCTCGGCACGTGGTACATGTTCTTCGAAGCGGGACACCGCTTAGGCAGCAACACCGCCTACGCCAAGGGGCAGACTCCCGTCAGCACGGGCATCGCACCACAGACGGACAACACACTCTTCACCGCCAGCAGGCACGAGGATATGTGCAAAATACACAATCCCCTCGGCATAGTCTGCCCGTATGCGATGTACAGCCTGTCCGGCACCGTGCTGCAACGAGGCCGACTACAGCCTGGCGACAACCTGCTGCCCGCCCCGCAAGGCATGACCCTGCTGCGCATCGTCACGGACAAGCAGGCATACACGTTGAAAGTATTGTAGACTACGAGTTCACACACGGACAATCACGACACAGGGTCTCCCGAAGACAACACGGATTGTCACAGAATAAGGGCGGAACATCTTCCGCCCTTATTTGTTTTCGGTGCAAAAATACGCTTTGGTCATGTAGTATTCGGATTTTCACCATCCCGTCTTACTATAGAAAGTTTCTTACAAACTATAGAAAGTCGAAAAACATACTATAGAAAGTTGGAAACATACTATAGAAAGTCGGAAAACATACTATAGAAAGTTGAATCACTTACTATAGTAAATGACGCATCTTTCTATAGTATGTTTTGACAGCAACCGGCATGACATTTTGTCCGTCATGCAGTACGCCTTGCATTATCACGGAATGCCTTGGGAGTCACCCCGCCATGACACTGCACGAAAGTCCGGTTGAACACCGAGGCCGAGGAGAAACCACACAGTTCACCCACTTGACCTACCGGCATGTTCGGATTGGCCAACAATACCGACTCCGCTTCGCGCATGCGGTAATCGCGCACCAAGGCACTGAAACTCTGCCCGAAGCCTTCATTGAACACACGCGACAGGTACGAGCGGTTCAACGGCAGCACCTCCGCCACGTCCATCAGCTTGAAACTCTTATCCAGATAAGGCTTTTTCTCCTCCATCCAGGACTTCACCTCCTCGCAATAAGCAGACAGCCTGGAAATGAACATCGTCTCTTCCACCATTTCTCCCGTACCCGGCCCGTCAGTATCCCTGACATCGGCCTCATGCCGGGCCTCCTCCTCATCCAGGGTCTTTTGAAAAAAATTATCCGTATAGGGATTGCGGTGGAACAGCCCCCTGTAAATAACATAGGTAAAGAAACACAACACGACCAAACCATGCAGCACAAGCGTCCAGGATTCCCCATTGAACAACAAGGCAAAATAAGCCAGCCCGATAGCATACAGCCCGATGCCATAATGCCGCACCCATTCTATGGCCATGTACTCATCATCGGCATAGTTGCTGCTGCACCATTGCTCGTACATTTCTTTGTAAGTCATAACTATGGGAAAGAGAATCAGCAGGTAAAAAAGAAGGACCAGGATGAGGACAAAACGGAACCACACATTGAAACTGCCTGCGTGCATCACAAAATCCTGCCAGTCCTGAAGAGCCAGCGGTCTTTGGTCCAACACGGCCAATACAATAAAATAAATCAGCGTCAGCACCACATACGGCGAAAACAACAAGAAAGTCCGCCCCCACGTAAGCCACCCGGGACGCACCACCTCGATGGGATACAACAACGACATGAACAAGAAGAACGTGCCAACCACAATCGCCACAATGTCCAGCATGCTGCGATGCACGAAATCGAATCCAAACGCACCGGTCAGCATACCTGCCAGGCGAAGCCCATAAAACAGCCCCCACAACCCCAGCACCATGGACAGCAAACGACGTGAACGGTTAGGTCCCTCGGACCTAAGCAGCAAAAAAGCCCCTCCCAGGCAAATAAATCCATTCAACGCCTGCAACAAGGGAAGCACGACATCGGGAGACGGCATCGTCAGTATGTTCAACGGTATCATTTTTTTGTAAATGTATTGGTTATAACAAAAAATACGCTATCTTTGTCCAATCAAAACATTTCACGTCAGAGGTTACATTAACAGCGTAAAATTATATAAAGCAAGTCTTTCGAGAAAATAAAAAGACATTTTTTAACAACTGGATTTTTAAGACTATCTTGATTTAACGTTCTTATCACTCGTTTTCGATTAGGGCATTTCAATATTGCAAAGAAACGAAATGCTCACAACGTATTCAAGCAGAGAATTTCCCATTTAAGTATTTTTAAACAATCTGCTTACCCATAACACCAACTACACGCAGCCGATCCGGCATATAAAACAAAACCACTCACGCCCAATAACACAAGCGGCCATCCCATTTGCCGGAATGAAAAAAAAGGACTACCTTTGCCCCGCCTTTTTGAGAAAGAAAGTGTGATGGGAAATAGGGCGGTACATCACGCAAACGAGACTATCAACCGCCCGAATTTTGAGTAACACAAAAACAAAAAACAATGAAATCATTTGAACTGAAAGGAACACTGAGAGAAAGTGTTGGAAAAAAAGCAACCAAAGCCGTACGCCGTGCCGACAACGTGCCTTGCGTGCTTTACGGTGGAGAAGACAATGTGAACTTCATGGTGACCAATTCCGACTTGCGCAAGTTGGTTTACACGCCCGAAGTTTACCTGGTCAACCTCGATGTCAACGGCAAAAAATGCAACGCCATTGTGAAAGACCTGCAATTTCACCCGGTCACGGACAGAATCCTGCACATCGATTTCTTGGAAGTGAGCGAAAACAAACCGGTTGTGGTTGAAATCCCGGTAAAATTGGAAGGACTGGCTGAAGGTGTAAAGGCCGGGGGTAAGTTAAGCCTCGAAATGCGCAAGCTGAGAGTGAAAGGCATCTACACCCAAATACCCGAACGCATCGTCATCGATGTTACCTCGTTGGGATTGGGCAAATCCATCCAGGTAGGAGCCGTTTCGGTGCCCAACCTCGAAATATTGAACGCCAAGAATGCCGTCGTAGCGCAAGTCAAGCTGACCAGGGCCGCCCGTGGTGCAGCCGCCGCTGCCGCCGCAGAAAAATAATAACCGGCATTAGCAGCTGTTCATAATTGATTATGAAATACTTGATTGTTGGCTTGGGCAACATCGGTGCAGAGTACCAGAACACCCGCCACAACATAGGTTTTACGGTATTGGACGCTTTCGCGAAGGCGTCCAATGCTTTTTTTGAAGACCACCGCTACGGAGCCACCTGCGAAGTGCGGCTGAAAGGGCGCGTGCTCACCCTGCTGAAGCCATCCACCTACATGAACCTGAGCGGCATGGCCGTACGCTACTGGATGAACAAGGAAAAAATCGAGTTGGAACGCCTGCTGGTGGTGGTGGACGACCTGGCTCTGCCGTTCGGTGCTCTGCGACTGAAGCCCCAAGGTTCGGATGCCGGGCACAACGGCTTACGCAACATACAGGAACTCATCGGCACACAACAATACTGCCGCCTGCGCTTTGGCATTGGCAACAACTTTCCACGGGGCGCACAGATAGACTACGTGCTGGGACACTGGACCGAGGAAGAACAGCTGGCGTTGCCCGCCCGCGTCGACATAGCCGTGGAAATGATAAAGAACTTCTGCCTTGCCGGAGTGCAAGACACGATGAACCGATATAACAACAAATGACCACCGAAGTCCGCATTGACAAATGGCTGTGGGCCGTGCGCCTTTTCAAAACCCGCTCACTGGCCGCCGAAGCCTGCAAAAAGGGAAAGGTATTGGTAAAAGGCTCGCCCGCCAAGCCATCGCGCAACATCAAAATAGGCGACATCATCCAAGTGAAGCGTCCCCCGGTGCTCTACTCCTTCGAGGTACTGGCTCTGAGCGAGAACCGCATGAATGCCAAACTGGTGCCCGACTTCATGCGCAACGTCACCACTCCCGACCAGCTGGAGTTAATCGAGCTCGGGAAACTTGCCGGCAATATGGGGCGGGCCAAAGGCACGGGCCGTCCGACCAAGAAAGAACGCCGCGACCTCGACCAGTTCATCGACCCCGCTTTCATCGATGATGGCTTCGAGTGGGATGAAGAGGAGGTGGACAATGAACAATAAACAACCGTCAAGTGAAAAAGGCCAACGGCCTTTTGGCATTCAGCGTAGGGCAACGCCCTACGGCAGGGTTCGGCGATAGGCATCAAGCAATCAAGCGATTATACAATCAAGCGATTAAGCGATTAAGCGATTAAGCGATTAAGCGATTAAGCAATTAAGCAATTAAGCAATTAAGCAATCAAGCGATTAAGCAATCAAGCGATTATTCCACCATTCCACCATGTTTATCGCAAGGCAACTGAAAAAAGAAAATATTGCAGAATACCTGCTGTACATGTGGCAGATAGAAGACTTGCTGCGCGCCTGCAAGCTCGACATAGACATCGCAAACGAGAAGCTCATCCTGACACAGCAACTATCCGACGAGCAACGCAAAGCCCTCTATGACTGGACAGAAAGCCTGATCGAAATGATGAAGCAGGAAAACCTCCAGGAAAAAGGACACCTGCAACTGAACAAAAACATCATCATCGAACTGAACGATCTGCACCACCGCATCATGCGGGCGCAACAGGATGCCGGCTACGCAGCCAAATTCTACCACATCCTGCCGCTCATCGTCCAACTGCGAGCCAAACAAACCGACCCCGATTTGTGCGACATCGAAATTTGCTTCAACTTCCTTTACGGCATCATGATGCTGAAGATGAACAAGGCTGCCATCTCCAAAGAAACCCTTCAGGCACAGGAAGAAATCAGCAAGTTCATGGCACTGCTGGCCCAAAACTACAACCTCTACCGCGACGGACAATTGAACGTGGACGAATAAAATTCCATTTTTTATCTGCCCGGCAAAAACAATACGGAGGCATTCGCTGTTTCCACTACACAAACACATCCAAATGAAAAAGCGATTCATCATTGCAGCAAGCCTGTTGCTTGCCTCCGTCAGCCTGACCGCACAGTGGCAGCCCGATGTATTGGGAGCGGGATTCGAACAGCTCACCATCAACCAGCCCGACGACTACGAAGGAGCCGTGCGCTGCGTGCTGGTGCGAAGCCTCCCGACCGCCCCGACCACCAAAGCCGTGCTCTACATACACGGGTTCAACGACTACTTTTTCCAAACCGAGCAAGCGCAAGAATACAACCGGCATGGCTACGCCTTTTTCGCCGTTGACCTGCGGAAGTACGGACGCGCCTACCTGGAACACCAAAAAAGAGGGAACGTCCGCAGCCTGGCCGAGTATTACCCCGACATCGACACCTGCCTGAACATCATCAAGGCACAGTATCCCACCGTCATCCTGGCAGCCCACTCCACCGGCGGACTCATCGCCAGCCTATATGCCCACGACCACCGCGACAGCCTGCCCGTGCAAGGCATGGTGCTCAACAGTCCCTTCCTGGACATGAACTTCCCCAAAATAACGGAAAAAGTCGGTGTGCCCATCGTCTCCTTCCTGGGCGGCCTGTTCCCCAACGTCAGCATCAGTTCGGGCAGCGACACATTCTATGCGCAAAGCATCCACCAGGACTATTCCGGCGAATGGGACTACAACCTGGAATGGAAACCGGCCGTATCCATCCCCGTGAGCTTCGGCTGGACACGGGCCATACACAAAGGCCATAAGAAAGTGCAGAAAGGCCTGCATATCCCCTGCCCCATCCTGGTGATGCACTCCGACCAGTCCGTCTATGGAGATGAATTCACCGAAGATTTCAAACAAGGCGATGCCGTGCTCGATGTAAACGACATCCACCAATACGCCGCCCGGCTGGGAGACGACGTCACCATCGTCACCATCGAAGACGGCCTGCACGACCTGGTGCTGTCACGACCCGACGTGCGTGCCGAGACGTATGCAACCATCTTCACCTGGCTCGAAGGGAAGCATCTGTAACCTTAAACATCTCCCCCCCTACCCCATAACCCAAGCACATTCAACCCAAATCGGTCATTAGGATTTGTCTGATTTGGGTTCAACCCCAACTAAAAATAAAACGGCCTCGCAATCACTACGAAGCCGTTTCCGTTATTAATTGAAGAATTTATAATCCGCCATGCAACGGACTATGTCCAAATACCTCCTTCCTTGATGCCATGCCGTCGATCCTCCCGGCGGATGGGGAATGAGGTCAAACAACCCTTGTAATCCTAAAAGAAGAACATTCCTCAAAAACCGCTGCAAAGATGGCACAACGTTGTTACTTTCCTGTTACGAAACGGATAAGATTTTCTGATTTCAAATTTCAGATTTCAAATTTCAGATTTCAAATTTCAGATTGTTTCCCGCAGATTACGCGGATGGACGCAGATAATGGCACGTGGTCGTAGGGCGATGCCCTACGCTGAATGCCACAAGGCCGTTGGCCTTGAACGTTTCCTTTCCCTTTTCCCTTTCTCCCTTTCCCCTTTTGCCTTTTCCAAGCATACCTTTTCTCCATCGTGAGCAGAAGTTTTACTGCCCACAGTTAGGAAAATATCTGCTCACGTCCGAGAAAACATCTGCTCACGTCCGGGAAAAGACATTCTACCCGCGCATCCATGTACCAATCTGAAACCTGAAACCTGAAACCTGAAATCCTTAATCACCTGTTAACGGAAACATAGTCTTTTCGTAACAGCAAAGTAACAATTTGGGGGGACTTTTGCAGCGGAAAAAAGAGATGAGATTTATCCGCAATTTATTATTGAAGAATCAGCATTTATTATTTGAAGAAGATGAAATCCGACAAGTGCAAAGCTCTCCTACTCGCAATCGGGCTGTGGCCGGCAACATTTTCCCTCGTGGCGCAGACCGGAACAATCCAAGGCAAAATACTCGACGCGCAGACCGATGAGTCGCTCATCGGCGTTTCCGTGCTGGTGGAAGGCACGGGCACCGGAGCGGCCACCGACTTCGACGGCAACTTCGTCATCGGCGGGCTGGCGACCGGCACATACGCGCTTCATATAACATATGTAGGCTACCAACCCCACACGCAGCAAGGCGTGCAGGTGGCCGACGGGCAGGCCACCACGCTGGAAATACGCCTCAAACCGGAAGACCTGCAACTGGAGGAAGTGGAAGTGGTGGCCAAGGCCAACCGCGAAAGCGAAAGCATGTTGCTGATGGACCAGAAGCAGATGCTTTTCGCCACACAGGCGGTGGGTGCCAAGGAAATGTCGCGCAAGGGCACAAGCACAGCCGAGGCCGCCGTGGCGCAGGTGTCGGGCATCTCGAAACAGGAAGGGGTGAAAAACGTGTTCGTGCGCGGGCTGGGCGACCGCTACAACGCCACCACGCTCAACGGCTTCCCCATCCCGTCGGAAGACCCGGAGTATAAGAACATCGCCCTCGACTTCTTCCGGTCGGACATGATACAGCACATCAACGTGAGCAAAGTGTTCAATGCCGCCAGCAACGGCGATGTGGGCGGGGCTGCCATCAACATCAACTCGAAGGAACTCTTTGGCGACGCGGCCTTCGGCGTGGAGGCCGAGGGCGGGCTGAACAGCTCCGTGCCGGGCAGCAACTTCATCCGGCAGGACGGGGTGAATTACTGGGGCGCGAGCCGCTCCACACTGCCCACGGAAGGGTGCTTCGACTTCCCCAACAGCCTGGACCCGCGCCGGGTGGGCGTGCCGATGGATCACAACTACGCCGTGTCGGGCGGCAAGCTGTTCCGATTGGGCGAGCAGGCCAACCTGCTGTCCGTCTTTGCCATTGCTTCTTATAACCAGGACTATGCTTACACCCGCGAATCGGTGCGCAACAGCACGTCGGACGGCACGGTGTACCAGGACCAGACGGGCGACAAGTACGACATCAACACCAACCAGGTGGTGCTGGCCAACGTGGACCTGAAGCTGGACCGCAAACACGAGCTGACCTACAACTTCCTGCTGCTCCATGCCAACAACCAGTACGTGGGCGACTATGCAGGCATGCACAGCGAACGTTTCCAGGCGGCGGATGACTACCGCGGCTTCTCGCGCCGCCAGCAGGCCAACGACAACCTGCTGATGACCCACCAGCTGCTCACGCAATGGACGCTGAACGACAACTGGCGGCTGAACGCCGGGGCATCCTACAACAGTATCAAGGGATTGGAACCCGACCGCCGCGAAAACTACCTCACGCACCGCACGGGCGACGAATACAACCTCACGGGAAGCAACCGGCAGAAGCGATTCTTCTCCACCCTGCGCGAAAACGACGTGAACCTGCGGGTGAACGCCCGCTACCGCCTGGTGCACGACATGGACATCGACCGCTCCAACCTGGCCTTCGGCTACGTGGGACGCCTGGTGGACGACCGCTTCGAGGCACGCGAATACAACTTCAGCGCTTACCCCGGCGTGTACGCACTGGACGGCCTGAAGCTGGACGACCTCTACAATGCCGCCAACTACGAAGCCGGACGGTTCACCATGACCGAGGGCGACCTCAACACCTACCACGTGTCCAAAAACATCCATTCGGGCTACGCCGAAGCCACCCAGCAGTTCGGCACGCGCTTCACGGCCAACCTCGGCCTGCGCCTGGACTACGTGGACATGGTGGTGGACTACGACGTGCAGCACGTCGCGCCCGGCGCGGAGAGCATCAACCGCCTCTACTGGCTGCCCAGCCTCAACCTGCGCTACGACGCGAGCGACAAGCACACCCTGCGCCTCGGGGCAAGCAAGAGCTACACCCTGCCCCAGTCCAAGGAGATAGCCCCCTACCAATACGTCAACATCAGCTTCACCAGCCAGGGGAACCCCAACCTCAAGCCGTCGGACAACTACAACCTCGACCTCAAGTGGGACTACTACATGAGCGCCTCCGAGCTGCTTTCCGTCACGGCGTTCTACAAGCACATCGCCAACCCCATCGGGCGGGTGGACCAAGGCAACTCCGCCGGGCTGCTCACCTACGAGAACATCGCCCCCCGCGCCACCGTGGCAGGCCTGGAAGTGGAGCTGCGCAAGAACCTCTTCAACCGCACCAACGCCGCCGGCACGCGCAACAACCGCCTGTCGCTCGGCGTGAACGCCTCCTACATTTATACGAATGTAACGCTTGACATCGTGAACACCGACCCGCGCCGCAGCCAGCTCGAAGGCGCGTCGCCCTTCCTGGCCAACGCCGACCTCAGCTACACCCTCATGGCGGGCGAACGCAACTTCACCGCCTCGCTGGTGGCCGCCTGGTTCAGCGACCGCATCTACACCCTCGGCACGCGCAGCTACCACGACATCATGGAAGAAGGCCTCGCCACGCTCGACTTCGTGGCCTCGCTGGAGCTGGACAGCCACTGGTCCTTGAAACTCAAGGCCGCCAACCTGCTCAACCCCTCGCACCGCCTCACCCGCCGCATCGACGGCATGGCCGAACCGCTGGTGCTCAACGAATACAAGAAAGGGATGGACTTCAGCCTCGGGGTGAGCTTCAACCTGTAAAAAGCCCCCACGGGTATCCGGTACGAGGCCGGAAAACTGACAGGCGCGAGTTTGGAAAACTGACAGGTGTGAGTTTGGGAAACTGACAGGCGTGAGTTTGGGAAACTGACAGGCGTGAGTTTGGGAAACTGACAGGCGTGAGTTTGGGAAACTCACAGGTGCGAGTTTGGGAAACTGACAGGTGTGAGTTTGGGAAACTCACAGGCGTGAGATTTCAAGCCCCCTGGAACGGCCCTCCGGGACACCCCGGAAAGAGGAAACCGGCGGGGGCAGCAATTGTGAAACATTCATTTTATTTATTCATTTATAATTTAACAAAACAATGAAAAAGTATCTTTTGAACGTAATGGCTGCGGCCATGACAGTATTGACGGTAGCGTTTACCTCGTGCGAACCCAAAGGGGACGAGCCCACCCCGCCGCCCGCCGACAACGAACTGGTTGGTTCTATCAAGGACACGAAAGTGCTTGATGCCAGCGTGGAATACACCATTACCGGTCCGGTGATTGTGGAAGAAGGCGGCGTGCTCGACATCCCCGCCGGCACGGTCATCAAGGCCCAGGAAGGATTCAGCAGCTACATCCTCGTGCTGCAAGGCGGCCAAATCTTCGTGCGCGGCACGGAAGAAGCTCCCGTGCGCATGACCGCCGACAGCGACAATGCCCAGTCGGGCTACTGGGGCGGCCTCATCATCAACGGACGCGCCCCGCTCGCGGGCGGCGAAACCGGCTCGACCGAAATCAACTCCGCCTACAGCTACGGCGGCGACAACGCTGCCGACAACTCGGGCGAAATCACCTACCTCATCCTCGAATACACCGGGGCACGCTCCTCGGCCGACGTGGAACACAACGGCCTTACGCTGAACGGCGTGGGCAACGGCACGAAGATTGAGAACCTCTACGTGGTGGAAGGTGCCGACGACGCCACCGGATTCTGCGGCGGCTCGGCCA
>CALUML010000059.1 GCA_944321745.1 uncultured Bacteroidales bacterium | reverse complement strand
ACTACAAGAGCCACGAACTGGCATTCGTCATCGAAAACTCGCACATGCACACCCTGTGCCTCACCGACGGCGCGGCGGGCAGCAACTACGTGGACATGGTGTACAAGCTCATCCCCGAATTGCGCGAATCGCAGCGCGGGCGGCTGGACAGCAAGACATTCCCCACGCTGAAAAACGTGGTGTACATCGGCCAGGAAAAGTACCGGGGCATGTACAACACGGCCGAAATCCTGCTGCTGGGCAGCAACCACCCGGACGAGGACTACCTGGCCCTGAAGCGCACCGTGACCTGCCACGACGTGGTGAACATGCAATACACCTCGGGCACCACGGGCTTCCCCAAGGGCGTGATGCTCACCCACCACAACATTGCCAACAACGGCTACCTCACCGGCGTGCACATGAAGTACACGCAGGACGACAAAGTGTGCGTGTGCGTGCCGCTGTTCCACTGCTTCGGCGTGGTGCTGGCCACCATGGCCTGCCTCACCACCGGCTGCACCCAGGTGATGGTGGAAAAATTCGACCCCCTGCTGGTGCTGGCCTCCGTGCACAAGGAACGTTGCACCGTGCTGCACGGCGTGCCCACCATGTTCATCGCCGAGCTGAACCACCCCATGTTCAGCGTGTTCGACGTATCGTCGCTGCGCACCGGCATCATGGCCGGGGCCTCCTGCCCCATCGAGCTGATGAAGCAGGTGAACGAAAAGATGCACCTGGACGTGACGAGCGTGTACGGCCTCACCGAGACCTCGCCCGGCATGACCCAGACGCGGGTGGACGACCCCTTCGAGGTGCGCTGCACCACCGTGGGGCGCGAATACGAGTTCACCGAAGTGGCCGTCATCGACCCCGCCACCGGCCAGGAATGCCCCGTGGGCGTGGAAGGCGAAATGTGCAGCCGCGGCTACAACGTGATGAAAGGCTACTACAAGAACCCCGAAGCCACCGCTGAAGTGATCGACAAGAACGGCTACCTGCACTCGGGCGACCTCGGCGTGAAGGATGCCGACGGCAACTACCGCATCACCGGGCGCATCAAGGACATGATTATCCGCGGCGGCGAGAACATCTCGCCCAAGGAGGTGGAAGACTTCCTCTACACCATGCCCGGCATCAAGGACGTGCAGGTGGTGGCCGTCAAGTCGCCCCGCTACGGCGAAGACGTGGGCGCGTTCATCATCCCGCACGAAGGCTACGACTTCACCACGCAGGACGTGCGCGACTTCTGCAAGGACAAGATAGCCAAATACAAGATACCCCGCTACGTGTTCTGCGTGCAGGAATACCCCCTCACCGGCAGCGGCAAGATACAGAAGTTCCGCCTCCGCGAGATGGCGTTGGAACTGTGCCGCGAGCAGGGGATAGAGATTGTCTGATAAAAAAGGTACGCACCTTTCACCCGAAAGGTACGTACCTTTTGACTAAGTGGTACGTACCTTTTTGCCAAGAGGTACGTACCTTTTTTTGTGCCGATGCGCATCACCCCCAAAACCGATGCGCATCGGTCGTCAAAATGATGCGCATCACTTGCACCAAGTGATGCGCATCAGTTGGGGTAAGTGATACGCATCATTTCGGCAAGTGATGCGCATCATTTTTCAAGCGGTTACGCATCGGTCTGGAAACCGCCCCGGGGAAGGTGCGGAACGGCCCCCGTCAGGCCGCCGGCTTCCTGCGCCGCGAAGCTATCACCAGCCCCGCTATCAGCACCACGAATGCCGCCAGGATGATGCCCATCTCCATCTTATGCTCCATGGGAGCCACCCATATCTCGTTGAAGAGGTTGATGCGCCCCATGATTTCCACCGGTGTCCAGAACACGATGACCGTGGCTATCGCCATGCGGATGTTGGCACCCCACGAGCCAAGGCGCAACTGCTTGCGCAGCATGAACACCGCCCCTACCAGGCAGCCCGCCCCGACGATGAGCGTCACCGGGTGATGGTCGCCAAGGAAGCGGGGATCATAGCAGAACATCAGCAGCAGGTAGCACGCCCACATCATCATGCACAGCTCCATGAACGCGGTGATGGACGTGTGGCGCGTCATGGGACGGGTGACGATTTCCGCCCGATGCTTGCCGAACAGCACCTTCTGCAGCCACGTGATGAAGTAGCAGCCCGTCTTTACATTAAATATATACATGACCATGACCAGCATCCAAAAGCCGAACGTGGCAGGCAATATCAGGTATTCGGGCCGGGTAACGATTTCCCCGTTCACCACCTCAGGCTGCACACCGTAGCGGTTGGCATAATACATGAAAAGGAATTCAACCCATCCCGTCCAAAACAGCATGCCCCCGAAGAGGCCGAACAACGTCTGCGCCGTGTCCCCCTTGACAAACACGCCCACAATGACCAGCGCCAGCCCCACCGCGCCCAAGGCGAACGCCGCATAGTGCAACGCCACCGGGGCGAGCGCATGTTCCATCACAATCATGAACGCATGCCCCAGGGGCATGACGCACAGCACGACCAGGAAGGAGACTATCGTCTTCAACCAGTACCTTTTTGTTACAATTTCTTCAGACATAATCCTACGATTTTAAAACAAACATGGTCATAACAAACATCGAGGCTGTTTTGTTCTGGACACAAAACCGCGAATTCATACATAAAACCTGCTAAAGAAGCTATAAAAAACACCAAAAACAAGATGTCCGAAGCAAAAAAAAGGCGTACATTTGCCACACCATACGCAATCAAGCAAAAACGAATTCCTTATGAATACAAAACTACAGGAACTGACCGACAAAATCTACCAGGAAGGGGTAGAAAGAGGCAATGCGGAAGCCCAGAAGATAGTGGACAACGCCCGCGACACGGCTTCGGGTATCGTGGCCGAAGCCCAGGCCGAAGCAGAGAAGATACTGGCCGAAGCCCGCGACAAGGCCGCCGAGCTGACCAAGAACACACAGGCGGAACTGCGCCTCTTCGCCCGCCAGTCGGTCGACGCGCTCAAAACGGAAATAGCCGACTTGGTATGCGGCACCGTGGCCACCGAATCGGTGAAAGCCGCTACCGCCGATGCTGCATTCATGCAAAAGGCCATCCTCACCCTGGTGAAGGACTGGGCCAAGCACGACCAGCTCACCATCGAGGCGAAAGACGCGGAAGCACTCACCGCCTACTTCGCCGCCAACGCCAAGGCATTGCTCGACAAGGGCGTGACCATCACCCAAGCCAACGGCATCGCCACCGACTTCACCATAACCTCCAACACCCAAGGCTACAAGATAGCCTTCGGCGAAGAGGAACTGGTGGCCTATTTCCAGGCATTCCTGCGCCCGAAGCTGGTGGAAATGCTGTTCTGATTTGCCATTTACCATTTACAATTTACCACTTACCAACCTAAAGTCAACCGTAAATTGTAAATTGTAAATCGTCCAATAGTCAATGCCCCGCTATGAACTACTATTATTATATAGCCGGTTTTCCCGACCTGCAACCGGACGGCACAAAGAACGTGCCGTCGTTGGCCGACTTGCGCAGCGACTTGGAGGAACAGTTGTGCGACCGCGACCGCGCGCTGCTGCACCTCATCTACGCGGAATACGACAACCGCAATCTGCTGCGCTACCTGCGCGACAAGGACACGGAACTCGACCCGCTCGGCATCCTCACCGCCGACGACTGGCGGGAACTGATCGACCTGATGGACGAGCAGGAATACCCGCACGACCCGCGCCTGCTGCCCTACGTGCATACGTTCTACACCGCATACCGCGACGAGAATTCGCCGTTGCACGCCGACACATCGGCCGAAGACTACCTGGCTGGGTTGTACTACGACTACGCCATGCAGGGCGACAACCGCTTCCTGCGCGAGTGGTTTGAGTTCAACCTCAACCTGCGCAACCTGCTCACGGCCATCGCCTGCCGCCGCCACGGCTTCGACGCGCAACGCCTCGTGGTAGGCGACAACGAGATGGCTCGCGCCCTACGCAAAAGCAACGCCCGCGACTTTGGCCTGGCGGGGCAATTCGACCCGCTGGAAACTGTGCTGCGCATCGCCGACGAGCCGAACCTGCTCACCCGCGAACAGCAGCTGGACGCGCTGAAATGGCAATGGCTGGACGAACACACGTTCTTCAACTACTTCAGCGTGGAACGCATCCTGTCCCTCGTGCTGAAGAGCCAGCTGCTCAACCGTTGGAAGCCCTTGACACAGGAACGGGGCACCGCCGTGTTCCGCGACCTGCTCGACGCGCTGAAAAAGGATATACCCCTAAAGGGAGCTTAAGCTACGGACTGCTTTTGGGGGAAGGACACTAAATTTTTAGTCAAGACTTTTGCACACAATGAACTATCCAGCTCCCCGGAGAAATGCGTGAGCACCATTTTCAGGGCATTCGCATCATTTCAAACGAAATGAGAATCTCCTGTACCGAGAGATTTCTCGCCGCGCTCGAAATGACGGGCAAGGCATAAACCAAGAGTGTTTTCATCAGCGGGAAACAATCTGAAATTTGGAATTAGAAATTTGGAACTATTATATATGTCAACAAAAGGAAAAGTAAAGGGCATCATCTCCAACCTGGTGATGGTGGAGGCGGATGGTCCCGTGGCACAGAACGAGATTTGCTACATCGACCTCAACGGCGTGCGCCTCATGGCAGAAGTGCTGAAAGTGACCGGTAACAACGTGTCCGTGCAAGTATTCGAAAGCACACGCGGGCTGAAAGTGGGCAACGACGTGGAATTCATGGGACACATGCTCGAAGTGACTCTGGGACCCGGCCTGTTGTCGTGCAACTTCGACGGGCTGCAAAACGACCTGAACAAGCTCACGGGCGTGTTCCTCAGACGAGGGGAATACAACTTCCCGCTCGACAAGGAAAAGAAATGGGAGTTCACCCCCTTGGCACAACCGGGCGACAAGGTAGAGGCCGCCTCATGGCTCGGTCAGGTGGATGAAAACGCCCAGCCACACAAAATCATGGTGCCCTTCACTTTCCGAGGCACATACACGGTAAAGAGCATCGTACCCACCGGTGAATACACCATTCTGGACACCGTGGCCGTGCTCACCGATGCCAATGGCCAGGATGTGGAAGTGAACATGGTGCAGAAATGGCCGGTAAAGAAACCCATCAACGTGCATCGGGAAAAGCCGCGTCCCTTCAAGCTGCTGGAAACGGGCGTGCGCACCATCGACACCGCCAACCCCATCGCCGAGGGCGGCACAGGCTTCATCCCCGGGCCGTTCGGTACGGGCAAGACCGTGTTGCAACACGCCATCTCCAAGCAGGCCGATGCCGATATCGTCATCATGGCAGCCTGCGGCGAACGTGCCAACGAGGTGGTGGAACTGTTCGTGGAGTTCCCCGAACTTATCGACCCGCACACCGGGCACAACCTCATGGAACGCACCATCATCATTGCCAACACATCGAGCATGCCGGTGGCCTCGCGCGAAGCCTCGGTTTATACCGCCATGACCATTGCCGAATACTACCGTGCCATGGGGCTGAAGGTGCTGCTCATGGCCGACTCCACTTCCCGCTGGGCACAAGCCTTACGCGAAATGAGCAATCGCATGGAAGAACTACCCGGGCAGGATGCCTTCCCCATGGACCTCTCGGCCACCATCGGCAACTTCTACAGCCGCGCCGGATTCGTCTATCTAAAGAACGGCCAGACGGGGTCCATTACCTTTATCGGCACCGTGTCGCCCGCCGGAGGTAACCTGAAAGAACCGGTAACAGAAGGCACCAAAAAGGTGGCACGCTGCTTCTTCGCCTTGGAACAGGCCCGCGCCGACAGCAAGCGTTACCCTGCCGTGAACCCCATCGACAGCTATTCAAAATATATTGAATACCCCGAATTTGAGGAATACATCTCCGAGCGCATCTCGCCCGACTGGACACGCAAGGTGAACGACATGAAAACCATGCTGCAACGCGGCAAAGAGGTGCAGGAGCAAATCAACATCCTGGGCGACGACGGTGTACCGGTGGACTACCACGTCACCTTCTGGAAGTCGGAAGTCATCGACTTCGTCATCCTGCAACAGGACGCTTTCGATCCCATCGATGCCGTCACTCCCATCGAACGCCAACAATACATGCTCGACCTGGTGATGGACATCTGCCACATGGAATTTGACTTCAACACCTTCGTGGAAGTGATGGACTATTTCAAACGCATCATCAACGTGTGCAAGCAAATGAATTACTCAGAGTTCCATTCGGACAAATTCGAGACTTACCGCCAAGAATTGGACAAGGTGTTAGCAGAAAGAAGGAAATAACAGTTATGCTTATATAATTAAAGACTATGGCGACAAAAGCATTTCAAAAAATATATACAAAGATTACCCAAATCAACAAGGCCACCTGCACGCTGCGGGCTACGGGCATCGGTAACGATGAACTGGCCACCGTAAACGGGGCATTGGCACAGGTGGTGAAAATCATGGGCGATGAAGTCACGCTGCAGGTATTCGGCGGCACGGAAGGCATCCCCACCAATGCGGAGGTCATCTTCCTTGGCAAAGCTCCCTCACTGAAAGTAAGCGACCAGTTGGCAGGCCGTTTCTTCAACTCCTACGGAGAACCCATTGACGGAGGGCCTGCCGTGGAAGGGGAAGAACGCGAGATAGGCGGCCCATCAGTGAACCCGGTGCGCCGCAAGCAACCGTCAGAACTCATTGCCACGGGCATTGCCGGCATCGACTTGAACAACACGCTGGTATCGGGACAGAAGATTCCGTTCTTTGCCGACCCCGACCAGCCCTACAACCAGGTGATGGCCAACGTGGCACTCCGGGCGCAAGCCGATAAAATCGTGCTGGGCGGTATGGGACTGACCAACGATGACTACCTGTACTTCAAGAACGTGTTCAGCAACGCGGGAGTACTTGACCGCATCGTGAGCTTCGTCAACACCACCGAGAACCCACCGGTGGAACGCCTCCTCATTCCGGACATGGCCTTGACGGCAGCCGAATACTTCGCTGTGGATAAGAACGAAAAGGTGCTGGTGCTGCTTACCGACATGACCTCGTATGCCGACGCATTGGCCATTGTGTCCAACCGCATGGACCAAATCCCCTCCAAAGACTCCATGCCGGGATCGCTCTATTCGGACTTGGCCAAAATCTACGAAAAGGCCGTGCAATTCCCCGAAGGCGGTTCCATCACCATCATTGCGGTAACCACCCTTTCGGGCGGCGACATCACGCATGCCGTGCCCGACAACACGGGATATATCACCGAAGGGCAGCTCTACCTGCGTCGCGACAGCGATATTGGTAAAGTCATTATCGACCCGTTCCGTTCCTTGTCGCGTCTGAAGCAACTGGTAACCGGCAAGAAGACCCGCGAAGACCACCCGCAGGTGATGAATGCCGCCGTACGTCTGTACTCCGACGCCGCCAACGCCAAGACGAAACTGGAAAACGGTTTCGACCTGACCGACTACGACGAACGCACACTGGCCTTTGCCAAGGAATACTCCGACAAACTGCTGGCTATCGACGTGAACATCGACACCACCGCCATGCTCGACACGGCGTGGAACCTCTTCGCCGCCCACTTCACCCCGGCGGAAGTGAACATCAAGCAGGAACTGGTGGATAAGTACTGGAAACAATAAAAAATCCATTTTATGAGAAAACATGTTGCACCGGCCATCATAAGCCTGTTCATCTTTTCGGCGTGCGAACAACATACTCCCGAATACGAACTGACGGAGAAAGAACGAAAAATGTTTGACACCCCGTTCCCACAGGAACAGTGCCTGTCCTACTGGAATGCCGCACAAGGCGACATTCTGGTTTATACTTCCGAAACAGACGAAGTGCTAAATTTCTATGTGTCAACAAAGACATCGAGTTATACTCCCTATGTGGCCTATACGGAAGAACAATATGAAAACGGTGAAGTCAATGAAAGCGAAGGCAGGGAATATTTTAGCTTCAACGCAACAATGCAAGCACAAGAATACAGAACCATGACCTTGACTGTCAGTAACCAGTGTTCCATGAGGAAATCTTTGAATATCATGTATCGTCTGATAAACGACAACGCATCCCAGCGAGGCTCCATGCAAGTGCAGACAAACCAATGCACCAACGACATCTTCTCGGTGCTGACCGATACCATCCAATTGCTTGAAAGAGCCAACGGTGAAACCACAGGAATGCTCGTACGGGGCAAAGGCTTGATTTGGTTCACGGATGCCGATGGCATGCGCTGGACACTGACCGGCCAGGCACAAGGCAGCCCGGACGGACTGACCGATGCGGAAAGGGAAGCTTTGAACAGCCCTTTCCCCACCGATTTGTTCCAGGCATACTTCCCCTATGCCGAGGGTACAGTCTTGCATTACACCTCCCAGGCGGGAGGCACGCTTGATATGCCCATAGACAACAATTACTACTCATACACCCCTTACAACTACTGCTCCAGTGAAGATGGGGACGCAAACTGCGAAAACACGGAAGAGTCATTCCTCATGCGCTCAAAGGCAACCTCATCTGGCGGCGAATGGTTTTATTGGAGCGGACGATGCGACATGCGCCGTAACGTGCAATTTTACCACATGGTAAGGCAAGGGGAGGTCTTAAGCAATGGCTATTTCGAGTACAAGACACCCCAATACACCAACGACATTTTCTCCGCATTGACCGACACCATCAAACTAACCGACAACAACGGAGCCACAAACGGGATGATTGCCAAAGGCAAAGGGCTTGTTTGGTTCAAAGACATGTCAGGAAATGAATGGGAACTTTTGGAAGAATAAAGTAATTGAACATTTATATGCCCATAACATTTCAATACAACAAAACCTCGTTACAGCTTCTGGAGAAAAACCTGAAGATGCGGGTGCGCACCTTGCCTACCATCAAGAACAAGGAGAGTGCCCTGCGCCTGGAGGTGAAGAAAGCCAAGGACGACATCCACAAACTGGAGGAGGAACTGGAACAACGTATCGCCTCGTATGACAAGATGCTGGCCTTGTGGGGCGAGTTCGACACCTCGCTGCTGCAAGTGCAAGACGTCAAGATGAGTGTCAAGAAGATTGCAGGCGTGCGCATCCCGGTGCTGGACGAAGTAGTCTACACCACCCGCCCTTTCAGCCTGTTCAACTCGCCTGCCTGGTTTGCCGATGGGCTGACCCAACTGAAAGAACTGGCGCAAGTAGGCATTGAACGCGAATTTTATGCCCGCAAACTCGACCTGCTGGAATACGCCCGCAAGAAAACCACCCAAAAGGTTAACCTCTTTGAAAAGGTACAGATACCGGGCTACGAGGATGCCATCCGCAAGATTAAACGCTTCATGGAGGATGAGGAAAACCTGTCGAAGTCTTCGCAGAAAATCGTCAAATCCCGTAAAGAAAGAATGGAGGCCGGCGCATGATTGTCAAAATGAAAAAATACACCTTCCTGGTGTACCACAAGCAATACCTCGACTTTCTGGACAAAGTCAAGGACATCGGGGTGCTGCACGTTATCGAGAAACCCGAAGGCATTACCGAAAACGATGCGTTGCGCGACAAGATGCAGCTTGCCGCACGGGTGAAACACGTATTGAAACAGCTCGAACGCCTCCGCCCGAAAGATGCCGTGCTTCCGCCCGCCGACCCGCATCACAACGGACTGGACGTGCTGGCGCGGGTGGAAGACGTGCTGCATGAACAGGAGCACCTGCAACAGCAACTGGCACTCACCGGCAAGGAGCGCGACCGCATGGAAGTGTGGGGACGCTTCAGCCACAAGCGCATTGCGGAGCTGGAACAGGCAGGCATCCTGCTTACCTTTTTCAGCTGTCCCACACGCAAGTTTGACCCGGAATGGGAGACGACCTACCACACCTTTGAAATAGACCAGCAAGGCAGCACCCTCTACTTCGTCACCGTGACCCGTCCGGGCGAGACGGTGGACATTGATGCCGACCGCATCACCCTGTCCGACCGCACTGCCGAGGAATGGATAGACGAACTGGTACGCCTGCAAGAAGCCCTCGACCGCTGCCGCACCCGGCTGGAGCGCATGGCCGTGGCCGACTACAACACCTTGAAGGAAACGGAAGTGGATGCTCTGACCGACGTGTCATTCAACAAGGTCCTGCTGAACACCCTTCACGAAGCCGACGATAAGGTAATGCTACTCGAAGGCTGGGTACCCGAAGAAGCGGTTGCCCCTCTCAACGCCTACCTGGATTCCACGGACATTTATTACGAAGCCAACGACCCCGTTCCGGGCGAGCGCGTTCCCATCAAGTTGAAGAACAACCGCTTTGCACGCCTGTTCGAGTTCATTGGCGAACTGTACGACTTGCCCAATTACTGGGAGCGCGACCTCACTGCCTTCTTCGCTCCGTTCTACGTCATCTTCTTCGGACTATGCCTGGGCGATGTGGGCTACGGACTGTTGCTGCTCGTGGCCGGATTGGTAGCCCGCAAGAAACTGCGCGAACCGGCCATGCGGTCGGTCATGTCGCTCATAGCCGTCCTCGGGGGCGGAGCCATGGTCATGGGCTTCATAAGCGGCACCTGCTTCGGTATCCCGCTGGCCGAGTCCAACGCCCCGTGGCTGCAACGCTTCAAGGGCATCATGCTCGACTCGAACCAATTGTTCTACAACGCCCTCATCCTGGGTGTGGTACAAATCCTGTTCGGCATGGTCATCAAGTGGGTGGGCGAAGTGCAACGCGGGGGCTTCCTCTCATCACTCACCACGTTGGGCTGGCTGCTGGTGCTCATCGGATGTGGCGGCACGCTGGCCTTGTCCACGTTCGGCCTCATCGCCCCCGAAGCGGGCAAATGGCTGTACATCATCTTCGGCGGTTTGGGCGGTGCTTGCATCTTCTTACTGAACGATGTGAAACGTAACCCCCTCATCAATATCGGAGCCGGACTATGGGGCACATACAACATGGCCACCGGGCTGTTGGGCGACGTGCTGTCATACATCCGCCTCTTCGCCCTCGGACTGTCGGGTGGCGTGATGGGTTTGGTGTTCAACGAGCTGGCCATCAACATGGGGGGCGGCATCGGCATTCCCGTGGTAAGCCAGCTGGTCACAGTGCTCATCCTGCTGTTCGGGCACTCCATCAACCTGTTTATCGCTGTGCTTGGGTCATTCGTGCACCCCATGCGCTTGACTTTCGTAGAGTTCTACAAGAACGCCGGGTTTGAGGGGAATGGCAAGAAATACCGCCCGTTCGCCCGCTACAAGGAGGAAACGAAGGTACTTTGACAGCTACAAACTACAAGCGGCACACGCTTTCCTTTTGAAAAGGCTTAGGGGAACTATTCAGAAGCAAAGACAATTTAATAAACAAAGAAACAAACAAAACAATTTAATAACAAAACAAACAAAAACTTATGGAACCTATCATTTTAGCTTACATCGGTATCGGACTGGTATTAGGATTATCTTGCATCGGCAGTGCCTACGGCGTGACCATTGCCGGCAACGCCGTGCTCGGCGCGTTGAAAAAGAATCCCGACGCATTCGGTAACTACATTGTGCTAAGTGCGCTGCCCGGCACGCAGGGGTTGTACGGCTTCCTCGGCTTCTTCCTGTTCCAAGGGCAGTTAGTGGCCGACATGACCTGGGGAGCCGCCGCCGCCGTGTTCGGAGGCTCGCTGGCGTTGGGGCTGGCAGACTTGTTCTCGGCCATTCGCCAAGGGCAGGTATGCGCCAACGGCATTTCCAGCATTGGTTCGGGCTACGACGTATTCGGCAAGACGCTTATCCTGGCCGTGTTCCCCGAGCTATACGGTATTGTGGGCGTAGCCGCCGTGTTCCTCATCAACGGGCTGATTTGACCCCCTGAAGGGACATATGTGCTTATGTAAAAACACAGAGAGCCACGTCAGAATGTCCCTTTCTTTCAACCGCCAAGGGCGCAAAGGATCAAAGTCTACGGCCGACTACCACAGTCACCATGCCGCATGAATCCTTTGTGCCCTTGGCGGTTATGTCCATGAATTCGCAGACTATTTCTTTTTGACTATCATTCATCAACAGTTAATAAAACAACATCCTATGCCTCTCAAACCTATTTTCCCTATCATTGCCACGGCCTGCTTATTTGCAGCATGCTCGCAGACAGACAAAGTGGTGGAATACCCGCTCATCGAGTCGGCCAACACCATGACCCTGGACATTGCCAAGGTGGAACTCACCGACACGGCCACCATTCTGTACACGGAGGCTTACTTCCGCCCGCACAACTGGATTCGCATCGACGCGAAGTCGTACCTCACGGCCGACGGCAAGAAATACATGCTCACCGGTGCACAAGGCATCCAGCCCGACTCGCTGTTCTGGATGCCCGATTCGGGCGAGGCGTCGTTCACGCTCATCTTCGAGCCGATGCCCAAGCGCACCCGGTCGTTCGACTTCATCGAGTCCGACTGCGAGGACTGCTTCAAGCTGTACGGCATCGACCTCACCGGCAAGCGGACGTATGACGCACTGGCCGATGCCCCGGCGGTGGACGGCAACGCCTCCGTGCCCGAACCCATCTTCCGCTCCGGCGAAACCACCCTACGCTTGCACCTGCTCGGTTATCGGGAAACACTTGG
>CALUML010000058.1 GCA_944321745.1 uncultured Bacteroidales bacterium | reverse complement strand
GCGCAGATATTCTACTGCCCACAGTTATGGGTTGTACGACCCATAACTGTGAGTCGTACGACCCACAACTGTGGGTTATACAACTCATAACTGTGGGCAGTAGAATATCTGCGCAGAAAAGGGAAAACATCCCGGCACAATTGGGAAAAATAGAGCTTATGTTGAATTTAATTTTAAACCACAGAGGCACGGAGAGATACGTCTTGTCTATCCCATTCTTCTTCTAAAGGAGAATACGAATTATAAAGATTTATACGGATATGTGGTTATTCATAAAAAAAGAGATGCCATGGGATGACATCTCTAACGTATGGCTTGCCGGGCGTGTTTTTATTCCCCGTCTTCTATCTTCTGTACAATCCACTCGCCGACTTCGCTGGTGGTGCAGGCCTTTGCGCCATCGGCAATGTCTTCGGTTACCACGCCTGCGGAAAGGCTGTCGGTCACGGCGCGGCGGATGCAGGCTCCCTCATCGGTCAGGTCGAAGGCGTATTCGAACATAAGGGCGGCAGATAGGATGGTGGCCAAGGGGTTGGCAATGTTCCGCCCGGCGGCCTGCGGATAGGAACCGTGTATCGGCTCGAACACCGAGGTGTGTACGCCAATGGAAGCCGAAGGCAACATGCCGAGCGAACCGGTGATGACCGAAGCCTCGTCGGTAAGAATGTCGCCGAAAAGGTTTTCCGTAACCAGCACGTCGAAGCTCTTCGGCCACTGGATGATGCGCATGGCGGCATTGTCCACGAAGAGGTATTCCGTCTCCACGTCGGGGTATTGCGGGGCTATCTCTTGGGCTACCTGCCGCCACAGGCGCGAGGTGGCGATGACATTCGCCTTGTCGACCACGGTCAGCTTGCGCCTGCGCTGACGGGCATAGCGGTAGGCCAAGTGGAGGATACGTTCCACTTCGGCGCGGGTATAGACGCAGGTGTCGTAGGCCGTGTTGCCGTCCTCGCTGCGCCCCTGCGGACGACCGAAGTACAGCCCGCCGGTCAGTTCGCGGATGCACAGGAAGTCCGCCCCATCGACCAGCTCGGCGCGTAAGGGCGACTTATGCACCAGCGTGGGGAAGGTGGACACGGGGCGCAGGTTGGCATACAGCCCCAAGTCCTTGCGCATCTGGAGCAGGCCTTGCTCGGGGCGCACTCTGGCCGAGGGGTCGTTGTCGTATTTGGGATGCCCGATGGCCCCGAAGAGCACGGCATCGCTCCGCATGCACAATTCGTGCGTGGCTTGCGGGTAAGGTTCGCCCGTCCGGTCTATTGCCGATGCCCCGACCAGCCCGTAGGTGTAATTCAACTGGTGGCCAAACCGCTTGCACACGGCTTGGGTCACGTTCAACGCTTGTTCTATGATCTCCGGCCCGATACCGTCGCCGGGCAGCACAGCTATGTTCAATGTCTTTGCCATATTCTTTCTTTATTTCAGATTTCAAATTTCAAATTTCAAATTTCAAATTGTTTCCCGCAGATTGAGCAGATTTACGCGAAGACGCAAAGGTTTAACTTTTTTCTTTGCGTCATAGCGTCTCGGCGTACTCAATCTCATATCATGTTAAGCATTTTGAAAGTGGCCTTAATGGCCGATTCTACCTGGTCGGCATCCAGGCCGGAGGTTTTCAGCACGCGCCCGTCCATGTCCCACGTAATGATGGTATGCACCAAGGCATCGGTGCGTCCGCCGGGCGGGATGCTCACGTTGTAGTCGAGCAGCACGGGGTGAGGTCGCCCCAATCGGTCGTATATCTTCCAAAGGGCTTTCATGAAGGCATCGTATTGCCCGTCGCCGCTCGACGCGTCCTGGTACTCCACCCCGTCCACCTCAATGGCGATATTGGCCAAGGACTTCATGCCCTTGGAGAGTGAAAGGGAATAGTTTATCACACGCACCTTCTGCCCCACCTGCTCGCTTTTCAGCACATCGGAAATGATGTAGGGCAAGTCGTCCTGCGTGACGATTTCCTTCTTGTCGCCCAGCTCGATGATGCGGGCCGTAACCTTGCTCATGGTGGCATCGTCCAAGTCGAGCCCCAAATGCTGCAAGTTCTTCAGGATATTGGCACGGCCGGAAGTCTTGCCCAAGGCATATTGCCGTTCGCGCCCGAAACGTTCGGGCAGGAGCGGGTTGAAGTACAGCTTGTCCTTGTTGTCGCCATCGGCATGCACGCCCGCCACCTGCGTGAACACGTTCTCGCCCACCACCGGCTTGTTGGCCGGGATGCGCACGCCCGAATAAGACTCCACCACCCGGCTCACGGCATTGATGCGCTCCTCGCGAATGCGGGTGTGCACTTTCAGCTGGTCGTGCAGCACGGCCACAACGCTCGCCAAGGGGGCATTGCCCGCCCGTTCGCCCAAGCCGTTGACCGTTACGTGCACGCCCTGAACGCCTGCCCGCACCGCCTCGAACGTATTGGCCACCGCCAGGTCGTAATCGTTGTGCGCATGGAAGTCGAAGTGCAAGTCGGGATAACGTCCCGTCATGCGCGAACAATAGTCAAAGGTCTGCTCCGGATGCAACACGCCCAAGGTGTCGGGTATCATGAAACGCCGCACCGGCTCGTGCCTCAACCCATCGACCAGGATATACACGTATTCCTCCGAATCGCGCATGCCGCTCGACCAATCCTCCAAGTACACATTGACCGCAATGCCCAGGTCGCAGGCCGCGGCCACCGTCCGACGTATGTCGTCCAGGTGCTGTTCGGGCGTTTTCTTCAACTGCTTGAGGCAATGCTTGAGCGAGCCCTTGCACAGCAGGTTGAGCACCCGGCATCCGGCCCGGTGTATCCACTCAAGCGAGGTGCGCCCATCGACAAAGCCCAGCACTTCCACCCGGTCGATGTGTCCGTTGGCCTGCGCCCACTGCGCCACCTTGCGCACCGCCTCGAACTCGCCATCGGACACCCGTGCCGAGGCTATCTCCACCCGGTCCACGTGCAATTCTTCCAACAGCAGGCGGGCAATGCCCAGTTTCTCCTGTGCCGCGAACGACACGCCCGAAGTCTGCTCGCCGTCGCGCAACGTTGTGTCAAGAATTTCGATCATGTGCTGATGTGCAAGTGCTGATGGGCTAATAGGGTAGTGTGGCTCGCTGTTCGTACTCCTCTATCCGCTCCTGGTGGCTGAGCAGGTAGTCTATGTCGTCCAAGCCTTGGAGGAAGCACTCTTTTTTGTAGCCGTTGATGGCAAACCGCTCCGACCGCCCGGTGGCGTTGTTCGTAATGGTCTGCGCCTGCAAATCGACGGTGAGCGTCGTGTCCGGGTCGTCCTCCACCGAGCGGAACACTTCGCGCAAGAACTCCTCCGACACCACCACCGGCAAGACGAAATTGTTCATGGCGTTGTTCTTGAAAATGTCGGCGAAGAAGCTCGACACCACTACCCGGAAACCATATCCGGCCAACGCCCACGCCGCATGCTCGCGGCTGCTGCCCGAACCGAAGTTCTTGCCCGCCACCAATATCGAGCCGCGGTAGGCGGGATTGTTCAACACAAAGTCTTGCTTCGGCTGCCCTGCCGCGTCGTAACGCCAGTCGGCAAACAGATGGTCGCCAAAGCCTTGCTTGTCGGTCGCCTTCAGGAAGCGAGCCGGTATTATCTGGTCCGTGTCCACGTTCTCTATCGGGAGCGGCACGACCGTCGATGTCAATGTTACGAATTTGTCCATATCGGTTGCGTTAATTTGCGTTTCTTGCGTCATTTGCGTTCCCTCCCCGCGGGTCGGTGATGCAGCCGGTCACTGCCGCGGCGGCGGCCACGAGGGGACTGGCCAGGAGCGTGCGTGCGCCGGGGCCTTGGCGGCCTTCGAAGTTGCGGTTCGATGTGCTGACAGCGTACTTCCCGGCGGGCACTTTGTCGTCGTTCATGGCCAGGCAGGCCGAGCAGCCGGGTTGGCGCAACTCAAAGCCCGCTTCTTGAAGCACTCGGTCAAGCCCTTCGGCACGTATCTGCCGCTCCACCGCCCACGAGCCGGGCACCAACCACGCCACCACGTTCGGAGCCTTTTTCTTGCCCTTGACATAAGCGGCAAACGCTCGGAAGTCCTCTATGCGCCCGTTCGTGCAACTGCCGAGGAACACGTAGTCCACCGGCTTGCCCAGCAGCCGTTCGCCCGGGCGGAAGCCCATGTATTCAAGCGACTTGACGAACGAAGCCCGCCCCGCCTCGTCCACCTCGTCCGGCTGGGGGATGCTCCCGTCTATGGGAATGCCCATGCCGGGGTTGGTGCCGTAGGTTATCATGGGAGCGATGTCCTCGGCGCGGAAAGTTACCTCGCGGTCGAACACGGCATCGTCGTCCGAGCGCAGGGTGCGCCAATACGCCACCGCCTTGTCCCACGCTTCGCCCTTGGGGGCGTATTCGCGCCCCTTGACGTAGGCAAAGGTCGTTTCGTCGGGTGCCATCATGCCGCCACGCGCACCCATCTCAATGGAGAGATTGCACACGGTGAGCCGCCCTTCCATCGACATGTTGCGGATGACCTCGCCCGCGTATTCCACGAAATAGCCCGTCGCCCCGCCGGTGGTCATTTGCGAAATGATGTACAATGCCACGTCCTTCGGCGTAACGCCTTCGCCCAAGGTGCCGTCGATGGTGATGCGCATGGTCTTGGGCTTGGCCTGGAACACGCACTGCGTGGCCAGCACCATTTCCACCTCGCTCGTGCCGATGCCGAATGCCACCGCACCCATGGCACCGTGCGTGGAAGTGTGCGAGTCTCCGCACACCATGGTCATGCCCGGCAGGGAAAGTCCCTGTTCGGGACCTACCACGTGGATAATGCCGTTTTTCTCGTGTAGCATGGGGAAGTACTGTAGCCCGAACTCCCGCGCGTTGCGGTCGAGCGTCTCCACCTGGTGGCGCGACACGGGGTCTTGTATGGGTTGCTCCTGGTGCAGGGTGGGGATGTTGTGGTCGGGCATGCAGGTGATGCGCTGCGGGCGGAACACTTTCAGCCCTCGCCTGCGCAGTCCCTCGAACGCCTGCGGGCTGGTCACCTCGTGGCAGTACATGCGGTCGATGTAGAGTTGCGTGGGGCCGTCGGCCACGGCAGACACGATGTGGGCATTCCATATTTTATCAAATAATGTAGCTCCACCAAGCTTTCCCGGGAGGGGGGAAGCGGGCGTGGCCGTTTGCGTATGGTTGGTTGTGTTCATTGTTATATATACTAAATGTATTGCTTTGGATGATGTCTTTTTCTCCCCTTTTGGGGGAGTTAGAGGGGGCTTGTTTATTTCACAAACTTGTTAATCGCGTCGATATAGGCTTCGACCGACGCGCCCACGATGTCGGTGTTCGCACCGAAGCCGTAGTACAGGGAGCCGTTGTGTTCCACCTGCACGTGCACCTTGCCCACGTCGTCGCTGCCCCGGTTGATGGACTGGATGGTGAACTCGTGCAAGGTCATTTTGCGGTTGATGATTTTCTTCAGCGCGTTGATGGCCGCGTCCACCGGACCGTTGCCCGTGGCGGCGGTCTCAAACCGCTCCCCGGCAATGAGCAGCCCGATGCTCGCCACCGACCGCACGCCCACGCCCGAAATGACTTGCAGGTAGTCCAGCTTCACGCGGTGTTGCTCGGTGCGCTCCATGCCTGCCAGCATGAGGATGTCGTCGTCGTTGATGTCCTTCTTCTTGTCGGCCAGCTTGAGGAAGGACTCGTATATCTTGTCCAGCTTGCCGTTGTCCACCTCCACGCCCAGCACGCTCAGGCGGTGCCGCAACGCCGCCCGCCCGCTCCGGGCCGTAAGCAGGATGGAGTTCTCGTCGATGCCCACGTCCTTCGGGTCCATGATTTCGTAGCTCTGCCGGTTCTTCAGCACGCCGTCCTGGTGTATGCCCGACGAGTGGGCAAAGGCGTTACGCCCCACAATGGCCTTGTTGGGCTGGATGGGCATGTTCATGAGGTTCGACACCAGGCGGCTCGTGGAGTAAATCTTTTGCGTGTTGATTTGCGTGTCGATGTTCAGGTGGCGGTGGCACTTCAGAATCATGGCTATCTCCTCAAGCGAGGTGTTGCCTGCCCGCTCGCCGATGCCGTTGATGGTCACCTCCACCTGCCTCGCCCCGTTGAGCACGCCCGCCATGGTGTTGGCTGTGGCCATGCCCAGGTCGTTGTGGCAATGGGTGGAAAGCACGGCGCGGTGTATGCCGTCCACGTGCTCCATGAGGTACTTTATCTTCTCGCCGTACTCCTGCGGCAGGCAGTAACCCGTGGTGTCGGGAATGTTCACCACCGTCGCGCCCGCCTTGATGACGGCCTCCACGACCCGTGCCAGATATTCGTTGTCCGTGCGCCCGGCATCCTCGCAGTAAAATTCCACGTCGTCCACGTAGCGTTTGGCGTACTTCACGGCGGCCACGGCGCGTTCCAGTATCTCGTCCTGCGTGGAGTTGAACTTGTAGCGGATGTGGTAGTCCGACGTGCCGATGCCCGTGTGTATGCGCTTGTGCTTGGCATATCGCAGGGCTTCGGCGGCCACGTCGATGTCCTTTTGCACACCGCGCGTGAGGGCGCAAATCACAGGCCAGGTCACGGCTTTGGATATCTCGACCACGGAGTGGAAGTCGCCAGGACTCGAAATGGGGAAGCCCGCCTCAATCACGTCCACGCCGAGGGCTTCCAACGCGCGTGCCACCTGGATTTTCTCCACCGTGTTCAGCTGGCAGCCGGGCACTTGCTCGCCGTCGCGCAGCGTCGTGTCAAATACAAAAAGTCTGTCCATAGGGATTATTAACTGAATAATGGATTAACTGATTAACTGATTAACTGAATAACTGATTGATGGATTGAATGGCTGAATGATGGCTTGTCAACCGACAGGTTGGTTTTCTGCTATTCTTTTGGATTTGCTGCGGGCAGATACCATTATTTTCAGTATCTCTTCATTCTCTTTATACAAAGTCTCCAGCAATTCGGGTTTAAAGATGCCAGTTTCTTGCAGCACTTCCAACCAGAAGAGGGTTTCGTCTGCTTCTTCTATCACGATGCTTATTTTGCTGAAAAATTCTGCATTCGACCGCGCCCGACATGCAGCCCGGTAATTGGCCCCGACCGAAGTGGCCGAGCGCAGGATTTGCCGCTTGATGATTTGCGCTTCATCGGTGCTGGGCAGGGCGCGGCACATTCGAATAACGCGCAGGGCAAAGTCCTTTGTCCGCATCTTCATGTGCTCCCTGAAATCAAAATTTCGTTCTTGCTCCATATATAGTGTCAATTATTCAATCATCCGTCTTTCCGTCTCAGTTATTCCGTTATTCAACCTTCCGTTATTCCGCCATTCCGTCATTCAACCTTCATTTGTCAAACGAGCCTTTCCCATTTGCAGTGAGAAAGGCTCGTTTCATTATATATAATAGGTAAAGGAACATGCCCCGCTCACTCCGTCTTGCTGCGCAAGGGAATAAGGAGGCTTAGTATGTTCGTAATGCGGTTCATGCAGTTGCTTGCTTTTTGTGAAACACGGTGCAAAGGTAAGCCTATTTTTTGAATGGGCAATATCAAATGCGATATTTATTCTGTATTCTTCTAATGATTTATTTGAAAAAGCGTAAAAGGACAGCGTGTTTGTAACGAAACGGGGCGGGCAAAATTCTGTGCTGACGCAGCTGGATTTTCGTGCTGACGCAGCTGGAATTCCGTACGTACGCAGCTGGAATTCCGTACGTACGCCATCCGGGGCGGTTGCGGGTGGCGGGAGGGCGTGCCGTTTGCCCATTCTCCATTATATTTGTACCTTTGCGCCCGCTAACACTAAAAAAGGTATATCTATGAATTTGTTACGGGAAACGTTAGGACGATACGACGCTCCGCAGAAAGCGAAGGCGATGGGCGTGTATCCCTACTTCCGCCCCATCGAGTCGGACCAGGACACGGTGGTGCGCATCGGGGGCAAACCGGTGCTCATGTTCGGGTCCAACAGCTACCTGGGGCTTACCAACCACCCGCGCCTCAAGGAAGGGGCCATCAAGGCCATCGAGAAGTATGGCACGGGCTGCGCGGGCTCGCGCTTCCTCAACGGCACGCTCGACATCCACCTGCAACTCGAGGAGCGGCTGGCGCGCCTGGTGGGCAAGGACGAGGCGTTGGTGTATGCCACGGGCTTCACGGCCAACTCGGGCGTGGTGCCTTGCCTGGCCGGGCGGGAGGATTACCTGCTGTTCGACGAGCTGGACCATGCGTCCATCATCGAAGGCAAACGGCTGTCATTTGCCAAGCAGCTGAAGTATAAGCACAACGACATGGCTTCGCTGGAAAAGCAACTGAAACGCTGCGCCCCCGACCGCATCAAGGTCATCGTGGTGGACGGCGTGTTCAGCATGGAGGGCGACATCGTGCGCCTGCCCGAGGTGGTGGAGCTGGCCAAGCGCTACAACGCCTCCATCATGGTGGACGAGGCGCATTCGCTGGGCGTGTTCGGCGCACACGGGGCGGGCATCTGCGAGCACTTCGGGCTGACGCAGGACGTGGATGTCATCATGGGCACGTTCAGCAAGTCGCTCGGCACCATCGGGGGCTTCGTGGCCGCCGATAAGGAGATTATCAATTATTTGAAACATAATTCGCGCACGCTCATTTTCAGTGCCTCCATCACCCCGGCGTCGACCGGCTGCGTGCTGGCCGCCCTCGACGTGATGGCGGAGGAGACGTGGCGCATGGAGGCCTTGTGGCGCAACACGCGGCAGGCCCTGGAGGGATTCCGGCAGGCCGGCTTCGAGATAGGCCCCACGCAAAGCCCTATCATACCGCTCTACGTGCGCGACAACCTCAAGACTTTCCGCCTCACCCGCATGCTGATGGACGACGGCGTGTTCGTCAACCCCGTGGTGGCTCCTGCCGTGCCGCCCGAGGACACGCTCATCCGCTATTCGCTCATGGCCACCCACACGCCCGAGCAGATAGACGAGTCCGTGTGCAAGATAACCAAGGCGGCCAAGGCATTGGGAATTGTTTGACGGCACGGGCACCCCGGCAATTCTACGATCCTACGATTTCAAAGTTCCCCGATTCCACAACAAGACTATGATTACGTTATCCGACATCGCTATCCAGTTCGGGAAGCGCGTGCTGTTTTCCGACGTGAACCTGAAGTTTACCCCCGGCAACTGCTACGGCATCATCGGTGCCAACGGCGCGGGCAAGTCCACCCTCATCCGCATGCTCAGCGGCGAGCTCGACCCCACCAAGGGCACCATCCAGGTGGGCCCGGGCGAACGCCTCTCGGTGCTCAAGCAGGACCACTTCCAGTTTGACGAACTCACCGTCATCGACACCGTGATGATGGGCTACGAGGAATTGTGGCGGGTGAAGGAAGAGAAGGATGCCATCTACATGAAGGAAGACTTCTCCGACGCCGACGGCCTGCGGGCTTCGGAACTGGAGGAAAAGTTTGCCGAGATGAACGGCTGGAACGCCGAAAGCGACGCGGCCGCCCTGCTCAGCGGCCTGGGCATCAAGGAGGAAAAGCATTACCTGCAGATGAAGGAGCTGAGCGGCAAGGAAAAGGTGAAGGTGCTGCTGGGGCGCGCCCTCTTCGGCAACCCGGACAACCTGTTGCTGGACGAACCCACCAACGACCTGGACCTGGACACCGTGATGTGGCTGGAAAACTACCTGGCCAATTACGAGAACACGGTGCTGGTGGTGAGCCACGACCGCCACTTCCTCGACGCGGTGAGCACCTACACGGTGGACATCGACTACGGCAAGGTGAAGCTCTTCGCGGGCAACTACACCTTCTGGTACGAGTCGAGCCAGCTGGCCCTGCGCCAGCAGCAGATGCAGAACAAGAAGGCCGAGGAGAAACGCAAGGAACTGGAGGAATTCATCCGCCGTTTCAGTGCCAACGTGGCCAAGTCGCGCCAGGCCACCAGCCGCCGCAAGATGCTGGAAAAGCTCAACGTGGAAGAAATCCAGCCCTCCACCCGCCGATACCCGGGCATCATCTTCACCCCCGAGCGCGAGCCGGGCAACATGGTGCTGGAAATCTCCGGCCTGGCCAAGACGGCCGACGACGGCACCGTGCTCTTTGCCGACGTGAACTTCAACGTGGAGAAGAATGACAAAATCGTGTTCGTCTCCCGCGACCCCCGCGCCATGACGGCTTTCTTCGAAATCGTCACCGGGCACGACACGCGCTTCCAAGGCACGTACCGCTGGGGGCAGACCATCACCACGGCCTACCTGCCGCTGGACAACTCGGCCTTCTTCGACACCGACCTCAACCTGCTGGAGTGGCTGGCGCAGTACACGGACGACACGTTGGAGTCCAACTTGCGCGGCTACCTGGGCAAGATGCTCTTCTCGGGCGACGAGGTGTACAAGAAGGCCCGCGTGCTCTCCGGCGGCGAGAAGATGCGCTGCATGATAGCCCGCATGATGCTGGAGAACGCCAACCTCATGGTGCTCGACTCGCCCACCAACCATCTCGACCTGGAGTCGATACAGGCGTTCAACAACACGCTCGTCAATTTCAAGGGCAACATCCTCATGTCGTCGCACGACCGCGAGTTCATCGACACGGTGTGCAACCGCATCATCGAGCTCACCCCGCACGGCATCATCGACAAGCAGATGAACTACGAGGACTACCTCACCTCCGACGACATCAAGGCCATCCAGGGCAGGATGTACGGAGACAATTAGCAATTAGCAATGAACAATGAACAATGGGCTACGAGGTATATCTACCATGTTGCCCATTCTTCATTGCCAGCTGTTCACTGCTAATTATTCATTGTTAACTGTTTATTGTTAATTGATTCCGATGATGAGGTGCGTTTGCAGGCTGAGCCGCCAGCGGGGATGCCGCAGCACGCACTCCGCCGTTTCGCGGATGTTGCGGCCCGAGCAGGGTTGCAGGAAGTAGTGCCGGGCGGCGATGCGTTCGTAGGGGGCGATGTCCTGCCCCAGGTACACCACCTTCACTTCGTCCGCTTGGGGCAGCACCACGGGGGCACCGTCCTTGGGCGAGCAGGTTATCCAGTCGATGCCGTCGGGCAGGGGGTGTGTGCCGTTGGTCTCGATGCACACGTACTTGCCCGCCCGGTGCAGGCGTTCCACCAGCGTGGCATCAATCCACAGCGACGGTTCGCCCCCGGTGAGCACCACGTGGCGGGCGGGGTGGCCCGCCACGCAGGACACGATGTCCTCGTCGGTCATCCACGTACCGTCCTCGTGTCGTGTGTCGCAGAAGGGGCAGCGCAGGTTGCACCCGCTGAAGCGCACGAAGGTGGACGGCGTGCCCGTGTGATAGCCTTCGCCCTGGAGGCTGTAGAATATCTCGTTGATTTTGCGCATGGTTGTTGGCGTTTGGTAGCGGGTAGCGGGTACTACCCGCTACTACCCGCTACCTCATTCATCCTTTTCGTACACCACGAGGTTGTTGGCCGACTCTTGCACCTCCACGCGGAAGCAGTGGGGCACTTGCTCGCACACCCAGCGGGCGATGTTCTCCGCCGTGGGGTTGAAGGGCAGCAGGTCGTTGAGGTTCTGGTGGTCGAGGTGGCTTTGGATGGCTTCCTTGATGCGTGTGAAGTCCACCACCATGCCGTCGGCGTTTAGCACGCGCGAGCGGCAATGCACGGTGATAATCCAGTTGTGTCCGTGCAGCGAGGTGCATTTGCTGGGGTATCCCAGCGACAGGCTGTGTGCCGCCGATACCTCCATGCGCTTGATGACTGTGTACATGAGGATATGTGTCTGTTAAAGAATATGTGAACGTGCGCATCTAATGTCACCTCGATGCGGGTGCAAAGATAATAAAAAATGAATATCCGCAATCTGCCCACCCTCTGTTCATACCCCTCCGTCGCTTTGCAACACCTCCTCTGCCTTAGGGGAGCTAATTAGTTGTTCTGTCGCTCTCGCGGGTGGAACGCATCACCGGGAAGAAGGTCAGGAAGCTGGCGGGGGACAGGGGCTACAGGGGAAGGAAAGAAGTCAACGGGATGCGAATACAGATACCGGATATTCCCGATAAAAAGGACAGTTACCACACGCGAAGGAAGAAACACCAGCTCTTCCGCAAGCGTGCAGGAAGCGAACCTACCAGAGCACATTTGAAATCAGACTTCCGTTTAGGACGCAACTTTTACAAAGGTGTGTTCGGGGATGCCGTGAATGTTCTTCTGGCTGTGGCGGCATACAACTTCAGAAGAGCCATGAGGCTTCTTTTGGCACTTATCGAAAAAATCAGCGAGACACTCTATTGGAAATATGTCTCGCTGGCATGTGCTTTTTAAGGGACGACTAATTAGCGTATACATGAGTACGGGGATAAAGTAAAGTCTCTTTCGATATAAGTCTATGTGCACCATTGCTGCCGATGCTGCTACCAAAGTGCTGCTGTCGAAAAAGTAGACACGGGAAGGTAGAAAAAGATTGAAAGTTGTAACTTTGGTGATCATTGGAAGTCGCCCCCGGAGAGAGGGGCGAAGCCCCGAACGGCGGGGGCGACTTCCGGTGGCCCGAAGCCAGCAGCAGTCCCATCTACCGGAAAGGAGAAACTTTTATGGCACACTTGAATCCTCTTGAAAAAGAGTTTCTGATTCGCCAG